>NZ_CALXEG010000023.1 GCF_944387275.1 uncultured Pseudoflavonifractor sp. | reverse complement strand
GTCATCTTCGGCTGCGGCACCGGCAATCCCTTCTTCTCCACCGACACCGCCGCTGTGCTCCGGGCCGCCGAGATCGATGCCGACGCCATTCTGCTGGCCAAGAACATCGACGGCGTCTACTCTGCCGACCCCAACAAGGACCCCACCGCGGTGAAGTACGACTCCATCACCTATGATGAGATCCTGGCCCGCCACCTCCAGGTGATGGATTCCACCGCCACCTCTCTGTCCATGGATAACAAGATCCCTGTCATTCTCTTCGCCCTCAAGGACCCGGAGAACATCTACCGGGTGATCATGGGAGAAAAAATCGGAACAATTGTCAAGGAGGCACAGTGAGATGAACGAAGCCAACAAGGAATTTGACGCAAAGATGCAGAAGACGGTGGACGTGGTGAAGAGCGACTTCGCCAGCGTCCGCGCCGGCCGCGCCAATGCCGCCGTACTGGACAAGATCACTGTGGACTATTACGGCGTGCCCACCCCCCTGAACCAGGTGGGCGGCATCTCCTCCCCCGACCCCCGCAGCCTGGTCATCCAGCCCTGGGACGCCAAGCTGCTCAAGCCCATCGAGAAGGCCATCCAGACCTCCGATCTGGGCATCAATCCTCAGAACGACGGCCGTGTCATCCGCCTGAACTTCCCCCAGCTCACCGAGGAGCGCCGCAAGGACCTGACCAAGCAGGTCCGCAAGTACGCCGAGGCGGGCAAGGTGGCCATCCGCAACATCCGCCGGGACGCCATGGACAAGTTCAAGGCTCTGGAGAAGAAGTCCGAGATCACCGAGGACGACCGGAAGGAGCTGGAGAAGGAACTCCAGGACATGACCGACAAGCGCTGCAAGCAGATTGATGAACTGACCGAAAAGAAGGAAGCCGAGCTGATGGCCGTGTAACGGCCTGGCCGGCACAGCGAACGCATACGCACGGTCCCGGGCATCTGCCCGGGGCCTGTGCCGAAGATTGCCACGCCAGCATGTCGTGGGCGCGTTCCGGCACCGCCGGAGAAGAGTCCGCGCCCTGTGCCGGCGTGGCAATCCGCGTCTCCCGTCTCCGGCGCCAGTTATCAGGATAAAAGGATAGAGGATATCATGCCATTTTTTAAGCCAAAGGAAGACACCGCCGCTCTGGTGGACTTCGATCACCTGCCCCGGCACGTGGCCATCATCATGGACGGCAACGGCCGCTGGGCCAAGAAGCGGGGCCTGCCCCGCACGGCGGGCCATGCCGCTGGCGCGGAGAATTTCCGCACCATCGCAACCTACTGCAAGGAGATCGGCCTGGAGTACCTGACGGTCTACGCCTTCTCCACCGAGAACTGGAAGCGGCCCGCGGAGGAGGTCTCCGCCATCATGGGCCTGCTGAAGAAATACCTGATCGAGGCCATCGGCAAGATGGAGCGGGACCGGGTCAAGATGTGCTTTTTCGGCGACCTGTCCCCGCTGCCCCAGGAGCTCCGGGACCTGTGCGAGCAGACCAAGGAGATCTCCAAGCACTACGAGGGCGTGCAGGTCAACATCTGCCTGAACTACGGCGGCCGGGATGAGCTGGTGCGGGCGGCCAGGGCCTTTGCCCTGGACTGCGCCGCCGGGAAGGCCGACCCCAACCACCTGACCGAGGCCCAGTTCGGCAATTATCTCTTCTCCGCCGGGGTTCCCGACCCCGATCTGGTCATCCGGCCCAGCGGGGAGGAGCGAATCTCCAATTTCCTGCTTTGGCAGTCGGCCTATGCGGAATACTATTTTACAGATGTTCTCTGGCCTGACTTCAATCGAGACGAGCTCCACCGGGCGCTGGCCGCCTACCAGCACCGTCAGCGGAGATTTGGAGGTGTCATCAATGGTTAAACGAATTGCGGTGGCGGTGGTGTGCATCCCGCTTCTGTTTGTGGTGTTCTTTGTGCTCCCGGAGATCGCCATTCCCATCATGATCTCCGTGCTGTCCATGCTGGCCCTCCATGAGGTGCTGTGGTCCACGGGCTTTGTAAAGAACGCCTGGATCTCCGGGCTGTCCATCGCCCTGTCCGGCGTGGTGCCCTTCTGGGTGTATATCGGCCAGGGCATGCGCTCGGCCCTGTGCGGCATTTTCATCTACTTTGTCTGTATCTTCGTGGTGGCCATCTCCAGCCACTACACCGTGACCCTGGAGAAGATGGGCGGCTCCTTCTTCTTCGCCATGCTGATCCCCTACTTCCTGTCCACCTTTGTGCGGATCGATCAGCTGCCTCTGGCGGACTACCTGATCCTCCTGCCCCTGGTGGCGGCCTTCACCAGCGACGCCTTCGCCCTCTTTGCAGGCATGGCCTTCGGCAAGCACAAGCTGGCCCCTGAGCTCTCCCCCAAGAAGACGGTGGAGGGCGCTGTGGGCGGCCTGGTGGGCGCCATCGTCTGCTGCCTGATCTACGGCGTGGTGATGCAGCTGGGCTTCCAGCTGAAGGTCAACTATGTGCTGCTGGCGGTGTACGGCCTGCTGGGCAGCCTGGTGTCCCAGCTGGGCGACCTGTCCTTCTCCTATATCAAGCGGCAGTACGGCCTGAAGGACTTCGGCAACATCTTCCCCGGCCACGGCGGCGTGCTGGACCGGTTTGACAGCGTCATCTTCTGCGCCCCCCTGATCGAGATCCTGATCTACTGGCTGCCCGCCATCAGCGCGTAACAGGGGAGCGTCCACCTCACGTAAGGAGTGGATTGCGGATATGAGAAGAATTTCCCTTCTGGGCTCCACCGGCTCCATCGGCAGGCAGTCTCTGGACGTGATCTCCGCCTGCGGCATGACCGTGGCGGCCCTGACTGCCAACCGGGATGTGGAGCGGATGGAGGCGCAGGCCCGGCAGTTCAAGCCCGAGCTTGCTGTGATGATGGACCCGGCCGCGGCCGCGGACCTGCGGGTCCGGCTGGCGGATACGGGCATCCGGGTGGCCTCCGGCCCCGAGGGCCTGGAGGAGGCCGCCGCCCTGCCCTCCGCCGACACGGTGATCACCGCCGTGGTGGGTATGGTGGGGCTGAAGCCCACCCTGGCGGCCATCGCCCAGGGCAAGCGCATCGCCCTGGCCAACAAGGAGACCCTGGTGTGCGGCGGCGAGCTGGTGATGTCGGAGGCGGAGCGCTATGGCGCGGAGATCGTGCCCGTGGACTCGGAGCACTCCGCCCTGTTCCAGTCCCTCCAGGGCTGCCGGGACAGGGGAGAGGTCCGCAGGCTGATCCTCACGGCCTCCGGCGGCCCCTTCTTCGGGTACACCAGGGAGCAGCTGGAGCATGTCACCCTGGACCAGGCCCTCAAGCACCCCAACTGGTCCATGGGCGCAAAAATCACCGTGGACTCCGCCACCCTGATGAACAAGGGCCTGGAGTTTATCGAGGCCATGCGGCTCTACCACATGCCGCCGGAGAAAATTTCCGTGGTGGCGCACCGGGAAAGTATAGTCCACTCCCTGGTGGAATACTGTGATAATGCCATGATCGCCCAGCTGGGCAGCGCGGATATGCGCCTGCCCATCCAGTACGCCCTCACCTGGCCCGCCCGGACGGAGGCGGTGGCAAAGCCTCTGGACCTGCTGACCTGTCCGCCTCTCCACTTCGCGCCGCCGGATATGGAGGCCTTCCCCTGCCTGGGGCTGGCCATCGGCGCGGCACGGACGGGGGGCACCGCCACGGCGGTGCTCAACGGGGCCAACGAGGCGGCTGTGGGGCTGTTTCTGGAGCGGAAGATCGGCTTTATGGACATTCCGCGGCTGGTGGAGCGAGCCCTCAGCCAGGTGGCCCCGGTGTACGGCGGCGGCCTGGCGGAGATTCTGTCCGCCGACCGGGCGGCCCGGGACGCGGTGCTGTCCGCCCAGGGAACCCAACGCTAGGAGAAGCATTCTATGATCATCGTCTATATCCTCATCGCAATCTTGATGTTCGGACTGCTCATCGCGGTCCATGAGTTGGGCCATTTCGTCGCGGCCAAGGCCGTGGGCGTCAAGGTCAACGAGTTTGCCGTCGGCATGGGCCCCCGCATCTTCCACCGGCAGAGGGGGGAGACCGAGTACACCATCCGACTCTTTCCCATCGGCGGCTTCTGCGCCATGGAGGGGGAGGAGGAGGACTCGGGGGACCCCCGGGCCTTCGGCAACAGGCCGGCCTGGCAGCGGCTGATCGTGCTGGCCGCCGGTGCGTTCATGAACTTCCTGACCGGCGTGCTGATTTTCGTCATCCTCTTTGCGGGGACCACCAGCTATGTCACCCCGGTCATCGCCAGTTTTATGGACGGCTTTTCCGCCCAGGGCCAGGACGGCCTGATGGCCGGAGACCGGATTGTGGAGGTGGACGGCCACGCCATCTACCTCCAGGAGGACATCAGCCTGTTCTTCAACCGGGCCGGCGAGGTGATGGATATCACCGTGGTGCGGGACGGGGAGCGGGTGAAGCTGGAGGACCTGTCCATGCCCTGGCTGGCCATGGCGGACGAGAACGGCAACCCGGTGCTGGATGAGAACGGCAACCAGGTCCTCAAGCGGGGCATCAATTTCACCATCGCCCAGGCCAATGCATTTGACCGGCTGCGGCTGGCCTGGTATAATTCCATTGACACCATCCGCCTGGTGTGGGTCAGCCTGGGCGACCTGTTCACCGGCGCGGTGGGCATCCGGGATATGTCCGGCGCGGTGGGCATCGTGACCATGATGAGCGACGTGGGCAATCAGGCCCAGGAGAGCGCCCAGGCCACCGGGCAGAACTGGGTGGCCGCTGTGGCCAGCAGCATCGCCTATTTTGTGGCCTTCATCGCCATCAACCTGGCGGTGATGAACCTGCTGCCCATTCCCGCCCTGGACGGCGGACAGATCCTGTTCCTCATTGTGGATAAGATCTACAATCTCTTTTCCAAACGGCACATCGCCCAGAAATATCTGGGGTATATCAACGCGGCCGGTTTCATCTTCCTCATCGGGCTGATGATCCTGGTGGCCTGCTCCGATGTGCTCAAGCTGTTCGGCAAATAAAAGGGGAGACGGCAGTCTCCCGACGGGCACCTCTCCTCCTGCATGGGAGGGGAGGTGCCTGTCCCTAGACATAAGGTGAACGGGGGAGATACCTATGACAAAGCAGATCATGGTGGGCAAGGTGCCCGTGGGCGGCGGCGCGCCGGTGACCATCCAGTCCATGTGCAATACCCGCACCGACGACGTGAAAGCCACGGTGGAGCAGATCCTCCGGCTGGAGGCCGCGGGCTGTGAGATCATCCGGGTGGCGGTGCCCGACATGGCGGCGGCCAGAGCGGTGGGCGCCATCCGGGAGCAGATCCATATCCCGCTGGTGGTGGACATCCACTTTGACTACAAGCTGGCCCTGGAGTGCGTGGCCGCCGGGTGCGACGCGGTGCGCATCAACCCAGGCAACATCGGAGGGGAGGACCGGGTGAAGACGGTGGCCAATGCCTGTAAAGCAAAAGGACTTCCCATCAGAATCGGCGTCAACGGCGGGTCCCTGGAGAAGCCGCTGCTGGCCAAATACGGCGGCGTCACCGCCGAAGCCCTGGTGGAATCCGCCTTCGGCCACATTGAACTGCTCAACCGGTACGACTTTGACGACATCTGCGTGTCCCTCAAGTCCTCCAGTGTGCCCATCACCATGGCGGCCTACCGGCTGATGAGTGAGAGAAGTAATTATCCTTTACACCTTGGCGTCACCGAGACGGGCACGCCGAGAATGGGCGTGCTGAAATCTGCGGTGGGCATCGGCGGCCTGCTGGCCATGGGCATCGGCGACACCATCCGGGTGTCCCTGTCCGCCGACCCCATCGAAGAGGTGTATGCCGCCCGAGACATCCTGAAGGTGTCCGGCGTGCGGAGGGAGGGCCCGGAGCTCATCTCCTGTCCCACCTGCGGCCGCACCCGCATCGACCTGATCGGCCTGGCCCAGCAGGTGGAGGAGCGGCTCCAGAGTGTGACCAAGCCCATCACCGTGGCGGTGATGGGGTGCGTGGTCAACGGACCCGGCGAGGCCTCCGCCGCCGACGTGGGCATCGCCGGGGGAGACGGCGTGGGCCTGCTGTTCCGCCGTGGGGAGATCGTGAAAAAGGTGCCCCAGGAGCAGCTGGTGGACGAGCTGTTTAAGATGATCGACGAACTGTGATAAGCCCGGAGCGGGGAACCCCCTGTTCCGGTGTGAAACCGTGTGTGGGAGCGTTGGTGCTATGCCTGAGCAAAAGATACCCTTTCTGACATTGTTTTCCGCCTGGCAGCCAGGGGAGGAGCTGGCGGCCCTGGCCGCCGGATGTACGGTCACTGGAGCGGTGATCGACCGGACGACCCGGTCCATCTCCGCCCGGGTGGAGTGCCCGTCCCTGCCCGGCGACGATCTGCGCCGCCGCTGGGAGCGCTCTCTGGCCGACGCCTACCAGGTGGGGCAGGTGATGCTGGAACTGCTGTGTCCCCGCAGCGAAGCGGCGGCGCCTGAGGTGCCGCCTGCACCGGAGGCCCGGCCGGAACCTCAGCCCATCCCGGAGCCGCCCGTGGAGCAAGGGCCTTCCGTTCCGGAGGAGGTGCCCGCCCCTGAGGAGCATCCCCACCGGGAGACGGAGGCCGAGGCGGCCTTCCGCCGCACCGAGGAGATCCGCCGTGAGGCCCTCCAGAAGCTGAAGATCTGCCGCCCTGCCGCTAAAAAGCCGGACAGCAAAAAGGGAGGCGGAAAGCTCATCTTCGGCCGCCGGGAGATCAAGGGCGAAGTGACGGCCATGAAGAGCCTGAACCTGGACATGGGCACCGTCATCGTCAAGGGCGACGTGTTTGCGGTGGAGCACAAGGAGCTGAAGAAGCGGGGCGCCTGGGTCATCGGCTTTGACATGACCGACTACACCGGCTCCATCCACATCAACAAGTTTTTCCCCGGTGAAGAGGGCAAGCCCATCGTGGACAACGTGAAGGAGGGCATGCACCTGCTGGTCCAGGGCAAGCTGAACGTGGACCGGTTCTCCGGCGAGATGGTGCTGGAGCCCTACGCCATCATGGAGGGGAAGAAGGAGACCAAGCAGGACAACGCCCCGGAGAAGCGTGTGGAGCTCCACCTCCACACCACCATGTCCACCATGGACGCCCTGACCCCCACCAAGTCTGTGGTCAAGCGGGCGGAAAGCTGGGGCCACCGGGCCATCGCCATCACCGACCACGGCGTGGCCCAGTCCTTCCCGGACGCCTGGCACGCCGCCAAGGACATCAAGGTGCTCTACGGCGTGGAGGCCTATTACATCAACGACGTGGACGATCGGGTGGTGGTCCACGGGGAGCAGGAGCAGGACTTCACCGGCGAGGTGGTCTGCTTCGACATTGAGACCACCGGCCTGGACAACCGGCGGGACGTGATCATCGAGATCGGCGCGGTCATCCTGCGCAACGGGGAGATCGCTGAGACCTTCGATACCTTTGTCTCTCCCGGCCGCCCCCTGAGCCGGGAGATCGTGGAGCTGACCAGTATCACCGACAAGATGCTGGAGGGGGCCCCCTCCCAGGAGGAGGCCATCCGGACCTTCCTGGACTTCGCCGGGGACCGGCCTCTGGCCGCCCACAACGCCGAGTTCGACATGGGCTTTATCGCCGAGGGCTGCCGCCGGTACGGCATTCCCTTTGAAAAGACCTCTATCGACACCCTGATCCTGGCTCAGAACCTGCTGCCCGACCTGGGCAAGTACAAGCTGGACATTGTGGCGGAGCACCTGCGGCTGCCCCCCTTCAAGCACCACCGGGCCGACGCGGACGCCGGCATGGTGGCCTACATGCTGGTGCCCTTCTTCAAGATGCTCCAGGACCTGGGCATCCACACCCTCCAGTCCATCAACCCGGAGATGACCCGCCTGCGGGTGAAGGGCAAGGCCCGCCGCCAGCCCAAGCACCTGATCGTGCTGGCCAAGAACAACATGGGCCTGCGCAACCTGTATACCCTCATCTCCAAGTCCCATCTGGAGCACTTCAAGCGGTACCCCATCATGCCCAAGAGCCTGATCAACCAGTACCGGGAGGGCCTGATCCTGGGCTCCGCCTGTGAGGCGGGCGAGCTCTTTGAGGCGGTGGTCAAGCACAAGGACTTCAATGAGCTTAAGCGTATCGCCTCCTGGTACGACTTTTTGGAGATCCAGCCCCTGTGCAACAACGGCTTCATGCTCCGCAAGGGCATGGTCCAGAGCGAGGAGGAGCTGCGGGACTTCAACCGCACTATCGTGGCCCTGGGCAAGGCCCTGGACAAGCCGGTGTGCGCCACCGGCGACGTCCATTTCCTGGACCCGGAGGACGAGATCTACCGCCACATCCTGCTGGACACCAAGGGCTTTGAGGACTGCGACGCGCCTCTGCCCCTGTATTTCAAGACCACGGAGGAGATGCTGGAGGAGTTCTCCTACCTGGGCAAGGAGGACTGCTACAACGTGGTGGTCCGCAACACCAACCTGGTGGCCGACTGGTGCGACCGCATCAACCCCCTGCCCAAGGGCCTGTTCGCCCCCAAGCTGGAGGACTCCGCCGGGGAGCTGTCCCGGCTGGTGTGGGGGAAGGCCAAGTCCCTCTACGGCGAAGAGGTGCCCCAGATCGTCTCCGACCGTATCAACGCCGAGCTGGGAGACATTCTGAAGCGGCACTACGACGTGATCTACATGTCCGCCCAGAAGCTGGTGCAGAACTCTCTGGAGCACGGCTATCTGGTGGGCTCCCGGGGCAGCGTGGGCTCCTCGCTGGTGGCCTTCATGTCGGGCATCACGGAGGTCAACTCCCTGCCGCCCCACTACCGCTGCCCCAACTGCAAGCACTCCGACTTTGAGATCGCCAAGGAGCTGGGAGCGGGCTGCGGCGCCGACATGCCCGACGCGGTGTGCCCGGTCTGCGGCGCCCAGTACGCCAAGGACGGCTTCAACATCCCCTTCGAGACCTTCCTGGGCTTCGGCGGCGACAAGGTGCCCGATATCGACCTGAACTTCTCCGGCGAGTACCAGGCCAAGGCCCACCGGTACACCTTTGAGCTCTTCGGCGAGACCCATGTGTTCCGGGCCGGCACCATCGGCACGGTGGCGGAAAAGACGGCCTTCGGCTACGTGAAGAAGTACCTGGAGAAGCGGGGCATCCACGTGCCCCGGGCGGAGGAGAACCGGCTGGCCCAGGGCTGCACCGGCGTCAAGCGCACCACCGGCCAGCACCCCGGCGGCATGGTGGTCATCCCCCAGAACCGGGAGATCTACGATTTCTGTCCTGTCCAGCACCCCGCCGACGACCCCAACACCGACATTGTCACCACCCACTTCGAATATCACTCCATGGAGTCCAACCTGCTGAAGCTTGACATGCTGGGACACGATGACCCCACCATGATCCGCATGCTGGAGGACCTGACCGGCGTCAACGCCCGGACGGACATCCCTCTGGACGACAAGAAGACCATGTCCCTGTTCACCTCCTCGGAGGAGCTGGGGTTTGTGGACGACCCGGTGCTGGGCCCTACCGGCGCGGTGGCCATCCCCGAGTTCGGCACCTCCTTTGTCCGGGGCATGCTGGAGGACACCAGCCCCAGCGAGTTCGACATCCTCATCCGCCTGTCCGGCTTCTCCCACGGCACCGACGTGTGGCTGGGCAACGCCAAGGAGCTCATCGTCAACCAGGGCATCCCGGTCGGCCAGGCCATCGGCTGCCGCGACGACATCATGCTCTTCCTCATCTCCTGCGGCATGCCGGAGAAGCGGTCCTTCAAGATCATGGAGTCGGTCCGAAAGGGAAGGGGCCTGCCCGAGGGTGCGGAAGAGGAGATGAAGGCCGCCGGCGTGCCCGACTGGTACATCGGCTCCTGCAAAAAGATCAAGTACCTGTTCCCCAAGGCCCACGCCGTGGCCTACGTGATGATGGCCTTCCGCATCGCCTGGTTCAAGGTCCACCGGCCTCTAGCCTTCTACGCGGCCTATTTCTCCATCCGGGCCAAGGCCTTTGACGAGACCTATATGTGCCGTGGCATGGACGTGGTGAAGGCCAAGATGAAGGAGATCAAGGCAAAGGACAAGGAGGCCACCGCCGTGGAGCAGGACATGCTCACTACGCTGGAGGTATGCTACGAGTTCTATCTCCGTGGCTTCACCTTTGAGCATGTGGACCTGTACAAGTCCCACGCCATCAACTTCATCTTCAGCCAGACCAACGACAAGGCGCTGATCCCGCCCTTCTCGGCCATCCCCGGCCTGGGCGAGACGGCGGCCTGGTCCATTATGGAGCAGCGGGAGGGCAAGGAGTTCATCTCGGTAGAGGAGTTTTCCGCCGCCTGCCCCAAGGTATCCAAGACCCATATTGAACTGCTCAAAGCCGCCGGCGCCATGGACGGAATGCCGGATACCAGCCAGATGACCCTGTTCTGAGACATTTTTCCTGCGGCTGCGCAGGCAGTCGGCATGTTCCGGCCGCCTGTGCAGCCGCTGCTTTTCCGTGGCGGACAGCCAAGAGTGGACAGCGGCTGAAAAAACCTTGACTTTAGTATGGTAGTGTGCTACCATGGAAAAGCAAAAATCGGGCATAGGAGGATTTTACGTGAATTACACGGTACATACCCCCGAGGGCACCCGGGACCGGCTGTTTGCCGAGTGCCGGGAGCGGCGCCAGGTCCAGCAGGCCCTGACGGCGCTTTTCCGCCGCCGCAGCTATGCGGAGATCATCACCCCCGAGGTGGAGTTTTACGACCTCTTCCTCCAGTCGGGCAATCCGCTGCCCCAGGAGGCCATGCTGAAGATCATCGACCGTTCCGGCAAGATCATGGTCATGCGGCCTGACTGCACCACCCCCATCGCCCGGGTGGCGGCCACCAAGCTGCGCACCGTACCTCTGCCCCAGCGGCTCTACTATGACCAGACCGTGTTCCGTTCCGGGCAGGAGCACCGGGGCGGCAGCAGTGAGATCGCCCAGTGCGGCGTGGAGCTCATCGGCGCGGGGGGGAAGAAGGCCGACCTGGAGATGGTGGCCCTGGCCGTGGACGCGCTGAAGGCCGCCGGACTGGAGCAGTTCCATGTGGAGCTGGGCCACGTGGGCTTCTTCCGGGAGCTGACCGCCCGGGTGGATATGCCCGCGGCGGCGGCGGAGCAGATGCGCTCCCTCATCGAGGGCAAGAACTTCGCCGCCCTCAACGACCTGCTGGAGCCCTATGACGGACAGAGCGCCGTCCGGCCCCTCCGCCGCCTGCCCTACCTCTTTGGCGGGGCCGAGGTGCTGGATGAGGCGGATACCCTCTCCGGCGGCAGCGACGCCCTGGACTACCTGCGGGACCTGTACGGCGAGCTGAAGCACGCGGGCTATGGGGAGCACATCCGCTTCGATCTGGGCCTGGTCCATCAGATCGACTACTACACCGGCGTGGTCTTCCGGGGCTACGTGGAGGGGGCGGGGGACGCCGTTCTCTCCGGCGGACGGTATGACAAGCTGGTGGGCGCCTTCGGACGGCCCGCCCAGGCCACCGGCTTTGCTGTGGACGTGGACGCGGTGGCGGCCTGCCTGCCCGCCGTGTCTTCCGCCGGGCTGGAGATGCTGATCCACTACGGAGACGGGGAGTTTGCCAGGGCGCTGGCAGTGCTGGATGCCCGGAAGCCCGGCTCCTGCGAGCTGTCCCCCTGCCGGGCGCTGGAGTCCACCCTCAGCCTGGCCCGTGAGAAGGGGGCGCCCGTGGTACTGGTGCTGGAAAACGGCGGAGAGAGGATGGTGGAGGTATGAGTCAGAATCTGAGGATCGCCCTGACCAAGGGCCGCCTGCAGGACAAGGCAGTGGCCCTCTTTGAGGCCATGGGGCTGGACTGCACCCCCATTAAGAACCCGGGCCGCCGTCTGATCCACACCATCCCCAACTACCCTCTGGACGGGGTGCTGGCCAAGGCGCCCGACGTCATCACCTACGTGGAGCACGGCGTCTGCGACCTGGGTATCGCCGGGAAGGACACCATCCTGGAGCAGGGGGGCGCCTTCTACGAGGTGTTGGACCTGGGCTTTGGCAAGTGCCGCTTCGCCCTGGCGGTGAAGGAGGGCAGCGACTTCTACGGCACCTACAAGACCCGGCGCATCGCCAGCAAGTACCCCAATGTGGCCCGGACCTTCTTCGCCAAGAAGGGCATGGACGTGGACATCATCAAGATCGAGGGCAGCGTGGAGCTGGCCCCCATCCTGGGCCTGGCCGACGCCATCGTGGACATTGTGGAGACCGGCGCTACCCTGAAGGAGAACGGACTGGTGCCCATCGAGACCGTGGCGCCGGTGAGCGCTCGGCTGATCGTCAACACAGCCAGCATGAAGCTCCGCAAGGCGGAGATTCAGGATTTTATCGCCAGATGTGAGCGGGAATTGGAGAAAAAGTGATGCTGGAGATTATCCGTGCCGACGGAACGTCGGAAAAGAATAAAATTGCCGCCATGCGGGCCAGAGCGGCCGAAGTGAGTGCGGACGTGGACCGCGCGGTGGCTGATATACTGAGTAATGTAAGGGAAAATGGCTTTGCAGCTGTCAGGGAGTATTCCCTCCGCTTTGACAAGGCGGAGCCCAGGGAGATCTCCCGGGAAGAGCTGGATGCGGCCTACGCCTCCTGCTCCCCGGAGCTGATCGGGGCCATGGAGCGGTCCGCCGCCAACATCCGGGATTACAATGAGCATTTGCTCACCCGCACCATGGAGTGGCGCTCGCCTGACGGCGGCGTGGTGGGCCGGGTGGTCCGCGGCCTGACCCGGGTGGGCATCTACGTGCCCGGCGGCACGGCGGCCTACCCCTCCTCGGTGCTGATGAACGCGGTGCCCGCCAAGGTGGCGGGGGTGGAGGAGATCGTGATGGTCACGCCCCCCACCGAGAATCTGAACAGCGCCGTGCTGGCCGCGGCCAGGATCGCCGGGGTGGACCGGGTCATTGCGGTGGGCGGCGCCCAGGCGGTGGCCGCCCTGACCTACGGGGCCGGGTTCATTCCGCGGGTGGACAAGCTGGTGGGGCCGGGCAACGCCTTTGTGGCGGCGGCCAAGCGGATGGCCTACGGCAAGCTGGATATCGACATGGTGGCCGGGCCCTCCGAGGTGCTGGTCATTGCCGACGGCAGCGCCAACCCGGTGTACGTGGCCGCCGACCTGCTGAGCCAGGCCGAGCACGACAAACTGGCCTCCGCCGTGCTGCTGACCACCAGTATGGAGCTGGCCCAGGCGGTGGACAAGGAGATCATCCGACAGACCGGGTATCTCAGCCGCAGCGAGATCATGGAGGCCTCCCTCCGGGACTTCGGCTGCGCTATTGTCTGTGACACCCTGGACGGCTGTGCCGCCCTGGCCAACGAGATCGCTCCCGAGCACCTGGAGATCGTGACCGAGGACCCCCGGGCCCTGCTGCCCGCCATCCGCAACGCCGGCGCGGTGTTCCTGGGGGCCTGGTCCCCGGAGCCTCTGGGGGATTACATGGCCGGACCGGACCACGTACTGCCCACCAGCGGCACCGCCCGCTTCTTCTCGCCCCTGAGCGTGGACAGCTTCCTCAAGACCATGAGCGTCATCTCTTATGAGCGGGAGCAGCTGGCGCCGGTGAAGGACCAGATCATTGCCCTGGCCGAGGCGGAGCGGCTCACCGCCCACGCCAACGCCATCCGGATGCGCTTTGAAGATGCGCCGGCCAAGGAGGAATTTTGATGGAGAGCCGTGTGTACAAGGCGGGGGACGCCCCTGTCCGGGCCTGTACCATTGAGCGAAAGACAAAGGAGACTCAGATCAGCGCAAACCTCTGTCTGGACGGGGGAGAGGTGAAGGTGTCCACCGGCATCGGCTTTTTTGACCACATGCTCCACGCCCTGGCCTTCTACGCAGGCTTCGGCCTGGAGCTGGAGGCCAGGGGGGATCTGGAGGTGGACGGCCACCACACCGTGGAGGACACCGGCATCGTCCTGGGGCAGGCCTTCCGGCAGGCCATCGGCGACCGGAAGGGCATCCGCCGCTTTGCCAGCGCCTACGTGCCCATGGACGAGGCCCTGGGCTTTACCGCTCTGGACATCTCCAACCGCCCCTTCCTGGTCTATGAGGCGGAGATGCCCCAGGAGCGCATGGGGGAGTATGACGCCTGCCTCACCGAGGAGTTCATGCGGGCCTTCGCCGTCAACGGGGGACTGACCCTGCACATGAAGGCCCTCTACGGCCGCAACGCCCACCACATCACCGAGGCCCTGTTCAAGTCCCTGGGCCTGGCCCTGAAGGACGCGGTGAAGGTAGAGGGGTGCGGCGTCACCTCCACCAAGGGGGTGCTGTGATGGGCTATACCGCAATCGTGGACTACGGCGTGGGCAACCTGAAGAGCATTGCCAACGCCATGGATTATCTGGGCCTGCCCACCCGGGTCACCGACGACGCCGGGACACTGGAGCGGGCCGACGCCATCATCCTGCCCGGCGTGGGGGCCTTCCCCGACGCGGCGGAGCGCCTGCGCCGGTCCGGGCTGGACAGGGTGGTGGTGTCCCAGGCGGAGCGGAAGCCCATCCTGGGCATCTGCCTGGGGATGCAGCTGCTCTTCGACATGGGAGAAGAGGTGCGGGAGTGTAAAGGCCTTGGACTTGTCCATGGCCGCGTCAAGCGGATTGAGACCGACCGGAAGCTGCCCCACATCGGCTGGAACAGCCTGACCTTCCAGAATGACGGCCCCATCTTCCGGGGACTGGAGGACGGCGCGTGGGTGTACTTTGTCCACTCCTATTGCGGTGTGGCCGCGTCGGAGGAGGACGTGATCGCCCGCACGGAGTACGGCGTGTCGGTGGTGGCAGCGGTGCGCAGCGGCAATGTGTACGGCTGCCAGTTCCACCCGGAGAAGAGCGGGGAGACCGGCCTGCAAATCCTGAAAAACTTTGGGGAGCTGAACCGATGAAACTTTTTCCTGCCATTGACATGAAAGATAGTAAGGTCGTAAGGCTTTACAAAGGAGATTTTGCAACGGTCCACCAGGTTGCCGACGATCCCCTCACTGTAGCCCGTGCTTTTTACGAAGCGGGAGCGCGCCACATCCACATGGTGGACCTGGACGGGGCCCGCAGCGGTGTGCGGGTCAACTTCCCCATGATCTATCAGGTCATCCAGAACTCCGGCCTCAAGGTGGAGCTGGGGGGCGGCATCAAGACCGAGCTGGACGTGATCACCGTAGGTGAGGCCGGGGTGGACCGGCTGGTCATCGGCTCTGCGGCGGTCACCAACCCCGGCCTGGTGTCCTATGCCCTGGGGCTCTACGGGGACCGGGTGGCCGTGGGCATCGACAGCCTCAGCGGCAAGGTACGCACCGCCGGATGGGAGGAGAACTCCGGCCTGGACTACCTGGAATTCGCCGCCAAAATGGAGTCAATCGGTGTAAAGAATATTATCTTTACAGATATTGCGACAGATGGGATGCTGTCCGGCCCATCCTATGACCAGCTGGCACAGCTCCAGAAGACGGTGTCCTGCAACATCACCGCATCAGGGGGCGTATCCTGCCTGGACGACATCAAGCGCCTGCGGGATATGGGCCTCTACGGCGCCATCATCGGCAAGGCCTACTATGCCGGGACCATCGACCTGGCGGAGGCGGTAAAGGAGGCTGGGGACCAGTGCTAGCCAAACGGATCATTCCCTGCCTGGACGTGCGGGACGGCCGGGTGGTCAAGGGAGTCAATTTTGTCAACATCCGAGACGCGGGCGACCCGGTGGAGCTGGCCAAGTACTACTCGGACGCGGGGGCGGACGAGATCGTCTTTCTGGACATCACCGCCACCAGCGACAACCGGGACACCGTGGCCGACGTGGTGGAGCGGACAGCGGAGCAGGTCTTTGTGCCCCTGACCGTGGGGGGCGGCATCCGCACCCTGGAGGACTTCCAGCTGCTGCTCCGGGCCGGGGCGGACAAGATCTCGGTGAACTCGGCGGCAGTGAAGGACCCCACCCTCATCTCCCGAGCGGCGGAGCGGTTCGGCTCCCAGTGTGTGGTGCTGGCCATCGACGCCCGCGGCAGGGGAGACGGCACCTGGGAGGTGGTGACCGCCGGAGGCCGCAACCCCACTGGGCTGGACGCAGTGGAATGGGCCAGAGAGGGCCAGCGGCTGGGGGCGGGGGAGATCCTCCTCACCTCCATGGACGCCGACGGCACCAAGGCGGGCTTTGACCTGCCCATGACCAAGGCCATCACCCAGGCGGTGGGCATTCCGGTCATCGCCTCGGGGGGCTGCGGCAGTCTGGAGCACTTTGCCCAGGTCTTTGAGGAGACCGGCTGCGACGCGGCCCTGGCGGCGTCCCTCTTCCACTTCGGCGAGCTGACCGTGGAGGAGGTCAAGGAGTACCTGCGGGACCGGGGCATCCCGGTCCGCCGGTCGGAGAAGAGCGAGTGGATGGGAGGCCGTCTGCATGTTTGATTTGGACCAGCTGTTTCAGAAGTCGGAGCTGATTCCGGTGATCATCCAGGACGCGGACACCCTGGAGGTGCTGATGCTGGGCTTCACCAACAAGGAGGCGGTGGAGCTGACCCTGAAGACCAAGACCGCCTGGTTCTGGAGCCGCAGCAGGCAGAAGCTGTGGAACAAGGGGGAGACTTCGGGCCATTTCCTCCACGTGGAGCGGATGGTCACCGACTGCGACACCGACACCCTGCTCTACTTCTGCCATCCCGTGGGTCCCACCTGCCACACCGGGGCGCGGAGCTGCTTTTTCCGGGAAATTTCAATGGAGGAATGACATATGAACGACGAAGTTTTGAAGCGACTCTATCAGGTGGTGCTGGACCGGAGGGCCAACCCCCAGGAGGGGTCCTACACCTGCTATCTCTTTGACAAGGGCGTGGACAAGATCCTCAAGAAGGTGGGGGAGGAGTGCGCCGAGACCATCATTGCCGCCAAGAACGGCGTGCAGGAGGACACGGTGAACGAGTGCTCCGACCTGCTCTACCACCTGATGGTCCTGCTGGCCGCCCAGAACATCCCACTGGACGCGGTGCTCTCCGAGCTGGACCGCCGCAGCGCCAAGATCGGAAATCTGAAGCAGATGCGGGTCACCGACCACAACACCTGAATACAAAAAGGCCATATCCGATAGACAGCGGATATGGCCTTTTGTTTGGATCTGTAGTATACTGTTGCCAGACATAAGTTCTGCCGCAAGGAGGAATTGGAAAATGAATGCATTTACCTATCATGTGCCCACGAAGGTCATTTTCGGTGAGAATACGGAGGCTCAGGCCGGGCAGGCGGTCCGGGATGCCGGGGGCAGCAATGTGCTGGTTATCTACGGCGGTGGCAGCGCGGTGCGCAGCGGCCTGCTGGACCGGGTCACCGCCTCGCTGGAGGCGGCCGGACTGCCCTGGCAGGCGGTAGGCGGCGTGCAGCCCAATCCCCACCTGGGGCTGGCCCAGGAGACGGTGGACAAGTTCCAGGGCAAGGGCATCGACTTTGTACTGGCGGTGGGCGGCGGCAGCGTGATCGACACGGCCAAGGCGGTGGCCCACGGCCTGGCCCGGCCCGAGGTGCCCATCTGGGACTATTACAGCGGCAAGGCCAAGGTGACGGCCTCTCTGAAAAAGGGCTCCGTCCTCACCATTGCGGCGGCTGGCAGCGAGACGTCGGACTCCGCTGTGCTCACCAATGAGGAAAACGGCCAGAAGAAGGGCATCAACACCCCCTTCAACCAGCCGGATTTTGCCATCATGAACCCCGCCCTCACCTGTACGCTGCCGCCCGAGCAGACGGCCTGCGGCGTGGCCGACATCATGATGCACACCATGGACCGGTATTTCAGCGTCCAGACCGACAACGCCCTCACCGACGGCATTGCCGAGGCGCTGCTCCGCACGGTGATCGAGTACGGCCGGGCGGCCATGGACGACCCCAATGACCTGAAGGCCCGGTCTGAGATCATGTGGTGCGGCAGCCTGTCCCACAACGGCCTCACCGGTCTGGGCCAGCCCAAGGACTTCTCCACCCACGCCCTGGGCCATGAGCTCTCCGGCATGTTCGACCTGCCCCACGGGGCCAGCCTGACCGTCATGTGGCCCGCCTGGGCTCGGTATGTGTACCGGGATGCCCCCGGCCGCTTCGCCCGCTTTGGCCGGAACGTCTGGGGCATCCAGGAGGAGGACGAGGAGCGGGCTGCTCTGGCGGCCATCCGGGCCACAGAGCGGTACTTCTGCGATGTGCTGAAGCTGCCCATCTCCTTCAAAGAGGCCGTGGGGATACAGGGTGAGTCAGTCCTCCGGGACCTGGCGCTGCGGGCCACCTACTACGGCGGCCGCAGGGTGGGACAGCTCCACCCCATGGAGAAGGACGAGCTCTATCTGGTCTATCAGCTGGCCAACCACTAAAAAAATGCAGCGGCGCCCACCGGGCGCCGCTGCGGTTTGACGGTCAGCCCTTCCAGAAGCTGACCTTGCTGGGGTCGTACTGGTCCACTCTGGGCCGCTCCTCGGCGGGCCAGCCCAGAGCCACGATGCCCACGGGGAGCACCGTGCCGTCCAGCCGGAAGTAGCGGGTGAAGCCCTCGATCCGCTCCGGCTTGGGGGCCACCGCGCACCAGCAGGCGCCCAGCCCCTGGTGGACCGCCTCCACCAGCAGGTTCTCGATGGCGGCGGCACAGTTGACGTAGAGATACCCCTCGTCCGATTCGGCGGTGCGGTCGCCCAGCACCAGCACGGCGGCCTGGGCCTGACGCATCATGCCCGTGTAGGGCTGGAGGGAGGGCATGTCGTCCAGGGTCTTCCGGTCGGTGATGACCAGGAACCGCCAGCTCTGCGTATTGCGGGCGGAGGGAGCGTTCATGGCGGCGTGCAGCAGCTCGGTGATGACCTCCTTCGGGATGGGGCGGTCGGTGTAACGGCGGATGCTGCGGCGGTCGAACAGTTCTTTCAGCATAGGGTGTTCCTCCTTTGAGTGTGCGGATAATAAAACCGCAGTAGGCAGGTATCTATTCTAGCATAAGTAAGGGAAAATAGAAAGCCGGACCGGGCACGGCAGGCGGATTCCGTGAAAAAAATTGACAAGTGCACGGCGCTGCGGTAAACTATAAAAATAAGCGTGAAACCCCGTTTGACGGGAAACAGCCAACCAAAACAGAGTGAGTGTGATAAGACAATGAGAAAGCAGAAGGTATCCAGCGCAGTGATCCGGCGGCTCCCTCGGTATTACCGCCATCTGAACGATCTCTTTCAAGCCGGTACCGTTCGAATCTCCTCCAACGCCCTGGGGAGCTCCATGGGCCTGACCGCCTCCCAGATCCGGCAGGACCTGTCCTGCTTCGGCGAGTTCGGCCAGCAGGGGTATGGATATAACGTAGAGAAGCTGCGGGGAGAGATCTCCGATATTCTGGGCATGAACCGCTCCCATACGGCGGTGATCCTGGGCGCCGGCAACCTGGGCCGGGCGCTGATCGAGAACTTCCACTTTGAGAAGAACGGCTTCCAGCTGACGGCGGCCTTTGATGTCAATCCCGCCATTGTGGGCAGTACCATCGGCGCTGTGACCATCCGCCACGCGGATACCCTGGAGGAGTATCTGGCGGAGCACCCCACCAGCGTGGGCGTGCTCACCGTCCCCGGCCGTGTGGCCAACGATCTGGCGGAGCGGCTGGTGGCCGCCGGCGTAAAGGGCATCTGGAACTTCACCAACATCGAGCTGAACCTGGCCGAGGGGGACAATGTGATCATTGAGGATGTGCACTTTGCCGACAGCCTGTTGGCCCTGAGCTATATGATCTCCGACGCGGACGACGCCCGGGAGTAAGGAATGAGACGAATTGCGGCAGCCCTGCTGGCCATGCTTCTGCTGGCCGGCTGTGTGGCGGCGGTGGCGGCGGGCGGCAGCTCGTCCGACCCGCTGCTGACCCAGTCCTATATTACCAATACCTATATCCCCGAAACGGTGGCGCAGGCGGACAAGGAGATCCAGTCCGGGCTGGGGAAAGTCTATGATGACGCGCTGGACGAGCTCAAGGCTCAGGCGGAGCTGTACCAGGCCCGGGCCAATGCGCTGGCGGGAGAGGGGGGCGGGTACGCCGCCTCCTTTACCGAGCAGCGCTTCAAGCACGGGGACGTCATCACCCTGGACACCGGCTCCAGCGGCATGCTGCTGGCCGGGTCGGCCACCATCTCCTACGCCTCCGGCGGCGGCGTGGTGGACATGACCACCGCCGCTGATGTGGCCTCCGGTGCGGCTATGACGGCGCAGCACCGCTATCTGGCCGCGGAGAACACCCTCTGCCAGCTGACTGTCACATCCGACACTGCCGTGCTGGCGCCCCAGGGGTTCTACTCCGTGGTAAAGAGCGACGCCACGGATTACAACGAACTGGCCAATGCCCTGAAGGAGATGGGGCTGTTCAAGGGCGGCGACACGGCCTACGGCGACGGGCTGATGCTGGAGAACGCCCCCACCCGCATCGAGGGCCTGATCATGTTTCTCCGCCTGCTGGGTGAGGAACAGGCGGCCCTGGCCACAACGGAGCCCTGTCCCTTTGTGGACGTGCCCGCGTGGTGCCAGAGCTACGTGACCTATGCCTACGCCAAGGGGTACACCAAGGGCGTGGGCGCGGACAGCGAGGAGCTGTACTTTGCCCCCTATGTCACCATCACCTCCGGTGAGTACATGACCTTTGTGCTCCGGGCGCTGGGCTATCAGGACAGCGGCAGCAACCCGGATTTCCAGTGGGATTCGGCGCTGCTGCGCAGCCTGGAGCTGGGGTGCATCACCGACGGGGAGTACAAGCTGCTGGTGGAGGAGCCCTTCCTCCGGGCCCAGGTGGCCTATGTGTCCTATTACGCGCTGGACGCCAAAATGAAGTCCGGCGGGACCCTGCTCAGCCATCTCGCTTCTGCGGGGACCCTGGACTCCGCCAAGGTCAAGAAGGTACAGGCCGGCGTGGTCACGGAGCGAATTGCATAAGCACAGCCCCCGGCGGCAGCCGGGGGCTTTCTCTTTGCCTGTGTGGGGCGGGCGGGATGCCGCACCAATCGGAGGGCGGGGCATAGTATGAAGTGAGGCCGCGCAGGAGAAGCCGCCAGGGCAGGCTCCGGCAGCCGGTCTCCATTTCATTTCAGGAGGTACTTCATTATGGGGTGCTGCAATAACGGTTCCGGCTGGGGTGGCGGCTGCGGCTGCCTGTGGATCATCATCCTCATCATCATCCTGTGCTGCTGCTGCGGCGGCGGGAACTGGGGCGGCTGCGGTTGCGGCTGCAACAACAACGGCTGCGGCAATAACTGCGGCTGCTGAGAGAGCAGGCTGAACATAAGAACAGAGGGCCGGGCGCGGTAGCGCCCGGCCCTCTGTCATGAGAGCGGGGGGAGAAGAGGGGACTCAGCCGCCCAGCTGGGCGATGCCCTTGCGGATGCGGGCGAGGGCCTCGTCCCGGCCCAGGATGTGGCACAGCTCTACCGCGCCGCCGGGGGTGACGGCCTTGCCGGACAGGGCGGTGCGCACCGGCCACATGATCCGGCCGTTCTTCAGCTCCAGCTTTTCCGCCAGGCCGATGAGGGCGTCATGGATGGCGTCGTAGGTCCAGTCGCTCAGGCCCTCCAGCACGGGGAGCACCTGCTTGAGGGCCTCCAGGGAGTTTTCCTCGTTGGTCTTCATCTTCTTGTGGCAGTAGAGCTCGTTGGAGTACTCGGGCAGGGCGTCGAAGAAGTCCACCTGGGGGGCGATGTCCAGCAGGGTGTCGCACCGGGGCTGGACCAGGGGGGCAATGAGCTTCAGGTCGATGCCGGGGGTCTTGACGGCCTCCCGGAGATAGGGCTCGGCCAGAGCATAGAAGTCCTCGGGGGAGAGCTCGCGCAGGTACTTGGCGTTAAAGTAGCGCAGCTTCTCGATGTCGAAGATGGCGGGGGACTTGGAGATGCCGCCGATGTCGAACACCTGAGAGAGCTCCTCCAGGGAGAAGAACTCCTGCTCGCTGTACTCGCCCCGGGGGGACCAGCCCAGCAGGGTGACGTAGTTGACCACGGCCTGGGACAGGAAGCCCTGGGCGATCAGGTCCTGGTAGGAGGGGTCGCCGTGGCGCTTGCTCATCTTGTTGTGGGCGTCCCGCATGACGGGGGAGCAGTGGATATAGGTGGGCACTTCCCAGCCGAAGGCCTGATAGAGCAGGTTGTACTTGGGGGCGGAGGAGAGGTACTCGCTGCCCCGGACCACGTGGGTGATGCCCATCAGGTGGTCGTCGATGACGTTGGCGAAGTTGTAGGTGGGCAGGCCGTCGGACTTGATGAGCACCTGGTCGTCCAGGGTGTCGTTGTCCACGGTGATGTCGCCGAACACGGCGTCGGAGAAGGTGGTGGTGCCGCCGGCGGGGATCTTCTGGCGGATCACGTAGGACGCGCCGGCGGCGATCCGGGCCCTGGCCTCCTCCAGGCTCAGGGAGCGGCAGGGGTCGGCGGCGCGGTCAAAGTTGCCACTGTCCTCCTCGCTCTCAGTCTTCTCGCAGAAGCAGTAGTAGGCGTGGCCCCGCTCCACCAGCAGCTCGGCGTACTTGCCGTAGGTGTCCCGGCGCTCGGTCTGGACATAGGGAGCCACGGGGCCGCCGATATCGGGGCCCTCGTCCCAGGTCAGGCCGCACTCCCGGAGGGTCTTGTAGATCACCTCGGTGGCGCCCTCCACCAGGCGCTCCTGGTCGGTGTCCTCGATGCGGAGGATAAAGGTGCCGCCCTGATGGCGGGCGATGAGCCAGGTGTAGAGTGCGGTGCGCAGATTGCCGATGTGCATATAGCCGGTGGGGGAGGGGGCGAAGCGGGTACGGACCTTGCCCTTGGGGATGCGGGCCTCCATGTCGTCAAACCATTTCATATCCATGGTCATGCCTCCAGTGGTAATAATTGTGAGAATCACGCCGACAGGCGGAAGTTCTTCTGATCTTTACCATTCTAAAGGTAAGGGTATAACTTGTCAAGCGGTACGCCGTGTGGTATGATAAACTGGTATGTAAATATGCGCCCCGAAAGAAGGAAATCGCCTTCGGAGGCACAGTCGAGGTGTAAAACAGAAATGGAAACGACAAAGAAAGTAATGCTCTCCGGCATCCAGCCCAGCGGCGACCTGCATCTGGGCAACTACCTTGGCGCCATCAAGAACTGGGGCGCCCGGGCGGACGAGTTTGACTGCTACTATTTTATGGCGGACATGCACACTATCACCGTCCGCCAGACCCCTGCCGACCTGCGCCGCCGGACCCTGGAGCAGCTGGCCCAGTACATCGCCTGCGGCCTGGACCCGGAGCGGAACACCCTGTTCGTCCAGTCCCACATCCACCAGCACGCGGAGCTGTCCTGGGTGCTGTCCTGCTACACCATGTTCGGCGAGCTCTCCCGCATGACCCAGTTCAAGGACAAGTCCGCCAAGCACGCCGACAACATCAACGCCGGCCTGTTCACCTACCCCTGCCTGATGGCGGCGGACATCCTGCTCTACCAGCCCGACTATGTGCCGGTGGGCGAGGACCAGAAGCAGCATGTGGAGCTGACCCGCAACATTGCCCAGCGGTTCAACCACATCTACGGCGACGTGCTCAAGATGCCCGAGCCCTATATCCCCAAGATGGGCGCCCGGATCATGAGCCTGAACCAGCCCGACACCAAGATGAGCAAGTCCATCCCCGAGGGCTGCGTGTTCCTCATGGAGAAGCCTGAGGACATCATGCGCAAGTTCAAGCGGGCCATCACCGACAGCGACACCGAGCACTGCATCCGGTATGACCGGGAGAACAAGCCCGGCGTGTCCAACCTGATGAACATCTACTCCGCCGTCACCGGCAAGACCTTTGAAGAGATCGAGGCCGAGTTCGAGGGCAAGGGGTATGGCGCCTTCAAGCCCGTGGTGGGCGAGGCCGTGGTGGAGATGCTCCGTCCCATCCAGGAGGAGACCCACCGGCTGCTCTCCGATAAGGCGTACCTGGAGAGCGTGTACCGCGCCGGTGCGGAGAAGGCCTCCTATGTGGCGGAGAAGACCCTGCGCAAGGTCTATAAAAAGGTGGGCTTCCTGCAGCGCTGAGCGCAGCAGGGGATTCCGTCTAAAGGAGAAGAACCATGAATGTAGAACTTCGTGAGATCGGCATGGTGGCGGCGGCCCTGGGCGTGGCGCTGATCGTGGCGCTCATTCTGACCCCAGTGGTCAAGTCCCTGGCCCAGAAGGTGGGCGCCATGGACGTGCCCAAGGACAGCCGCCGGATGCACGATCACCCCATTCCCCGCATGGGCGGCCTGGCCATCTTTTTCGGCTTTATCGTCAGCACGCTGTTTTTCGTGGAGATGACGCCCCAGATCCGGGGCATGCTTCTAGGCGCCGTGATCATCGTGGTGCTGGGTATCTTTGACGATATCTACGCGCTGAAGGCGTCCTTCAAATTTGTGATCCAGATCATCGCCGCCCTGGTGGCGGTCATGTCGGGCAATATAATCGACACGATCTCCAATCCCAACGTGTTCTCCGCCAACCTGTACTGGGATCTGGGCTGGCTGGCCTATCCTGTCACTGTCATCTGGATCGTGGCCATCACCAACGCCGTCAACCTGATCGACGGCCTGGACGGCCTGGCCTGCGGCGTGTCCACCATCAGCTCCATGACGCTGCTGGTCATCGCCATGTCGGTGGGGGAGATCCCCATCGCCCTGATGGTGGCGGCCCTGTGCGGCGGCTGCCTGGGCTTCCTGCCCTACAACCTGAACCCCGCCAAGATCTTCATGGGCGACACGGGCTCCACGTTCCTGGGCTTTGTGCTGGCGGTGATCTCGGTGCAGGGCCTCTTCAAGCTGTACACCATCATCTCCTTTGTGGTGCCCTTCCTCATGCTGGGCCTGCCCATCTTTGACACCTGCTTTGCCTTTATCCGCCGCATCGCCCACGGCCAGAGCCCCATGCACGCCGACCGGAGCCATGTGCACCACCGGCTCATCGACATGGGCTTCTCCCAGAAGCAGGCGGTGGCCGTGCTCTACATCATCAGCGCCATTCTGGGCCTGTCCGCCGTGGTGCTGACCACCGAGGGCCCTGTCAAGGCTATGCTGCTGCTGATGGCGCTGTGCGCCGCCGGAGCGGTAGCCGGACAGATTTTCCTTCACAACAACAAGAAGAACCGGACCAACCCGCCCCAGAATCCGGCGGAGTCTGAGGCCGGTACCGGGGAGGAGGAGAAGAAATGAAGCCCATCCGTGTCATGACCATTTTCGGCACCCGGCCCGAGGCCATCAAGATGGCCCCCCTGGTGCAGGAGCTCAGCCGCCGGGAGGGGATCGAGTCCCTGTGCTGTGTCACCGCCCAGCACCGGCAGATGCTGGACTCGGTGCTGGAGATTTTCCGTCTGAAGCCGGACTATGACCTGAACATCATGGAGCCCCGTCAGACCCTGTCCACCATCACCACCAAGTGCCTCCTGGGGCTGGAGGGGGTGTTCCAGACCGCCAAGCCCGACCTTGTGCTGGTCCACGGAGACACCTCCACCACCTTTGCCGGCGCCCTGGCCGCCTTTTACCACCAGATCATGGTGGGACACGTGGAGGCCGGTCTCCGTACCTGGGACAAGTACTCCCCCTACCCGGAGGAGATGAACCGCACCCTGGTGGGGGACATTGCCGACCTCCACTTCTGCCCCACGCCCGCCAACCGGGCCAACCTGGCCGGTGAGGGGATCAAAAACGGGGTGTTCATCACCGGCAATACCGTCATTGACGCCCTCCAGACAACGGTTGTAAAGGATTATCACTTTGCAACTGATCTGCTCAACCACCTGGACTATGAGCACAAGAAGATCATCCTGGTCACCTGCCACCGCCGGGAGAACTACGGCCAGCCCATGACCAACATCATGACCGCTCTGCGCCGTGTGGCGGACGCCCACGAGGACGTGGAGCTGGTGTACCCGGTGCACCTGTCCCCCGTGGTGCGGGAGGCGGCGGCCAAGTACCTGTCCGGCCACCCCAGGATTCACCTGATCGATCCCCTGGATGTGGAGGAGATGCACAACCTGATGGCCCGGTGCTATCTGGTCATGACCGACTCCGGCGGACTGCAGGAGGAGGCGCCCGCTCTGGGCCGCCCGGTGCTTGTCCTGCGCCGGGAGACCGAGCGGCCCGAGGCCGTGGAGGCGGGCACTGTAAAGATCGCGGGTACGGAGGAGGAGGATGTGTACCAGATGGCCCACACCCTGCTGACCGATGCCGCGGCCTACGGCGAGATGGCCCATGCGGTCAACCCCTACGGCGACGGCCAGGCCTGCCGCCGGATCGCCGACGCCATTGAGTGGAAATTCGGCCTGCGGGCGCAGCCTCCGGAGGAGTTCAACACCCTGGGCCGGTAAGAGAGAAGACAGCAGACCCGGTAAGGAGGTGGGGGCGTGGAAGGGAGAAACCGGACCATTTTTGTGGTGCTCATCGCCATTGTGATCGTGGCGGCGGTGTTTTCCAGCTTTGGCCTCAATCTGTTCACCCCGGACGCCCCTGAGATCACCCTTCCCGCGGTCACCGATCCAGCGGAGGACGAGGACAGCCAGGGCGGCCAGCCCGCGGACACAGACCGGTACGTCCGGGTGGAAGTGACGCCGGAGACAGTGCAGAATGTGATCCGCACCATGGTGCCCCTCCAGCCTGAGAGCTATTTCAGGACCATTACCGTGGAGACATCCCTGGGGAACGGGACCATGGGGGCCACGGTCAACCGGGTCTGGCAGGATGCCGGCTGGACCCAGGTGGAGTCCGCCTGGCCCAGCGGGACCGTGGAGCACACCATTGCGGGAGACGGGACTGTCTACCGCTGGTACGGCGGCGACGGCACCTGGACCCAGTGGAACCAGGGAGAGCGGGACATCAACATGGCCCAGCGGATTCCCACCTATGAGGACGTGCTGGCGTTGAGTGTAAAGTCGATTACCTCCACAGGGTATGAGAAGCGCAGCGGCGAGTCCTGCGTCTATGTAGAGACGGCGGAAAACGAGCTGGGCAACCGGGAGCGCTACTGGGTGTCCGTGTCTAACGGCCTGCTGGTGGGCGCGGAGACCTGGTGCGGCGACGAGCTGGTGATGCGCATGTCCTCGGAGCCGGTGGAGATGCCCGCGCCGTCGGGCACGGCCTTTGCCCTCCCTGACGGCAGCGTGCTCCACACCGTGGAGGGGTAGGGCTCAGTCCAGCCCCAACAGCAGCAGCAGGCCCAGGGTGATCATCAGCTCCACATCGTCCCCCTCCATGAAGAGGAAGAGGAGGATGAGCAGAAGGAGCACGTCTCCGCTGTCCAGCTGGTCCAGCTTGAGGCTCTTGAGCAGACTGGCGAGTGCCCCCGCGCCCTTTTCAGCCTCGGGCGGATGAGGATCTCCAGGAGGAGCGGACGCCAGAGGGCCCGGCGGCTCAGCATGGCGGACCGGGGGCGCGTCCTCTTCCGTGATCCGGGTGTAGCCGCCGGCGCCTGGGATGTACCGGTTATACATCCGCTTCGCCCCCCTCCTTCTTGAAGACCTGGAAGGCGACCCGGATGACCCGGGAGAGCTTGGCGATCTGGATGGCCTTCTCCATTTTGGCCTGGCGTTCCTCCTTCAGGAAGGGCTTCAGGGCGCTGAGCAGAGCGGTGCGCCGGTCGTCTTCGGCGCTGTATGCGGAGAAGAGCTGGAGGGCGATCTGGATCACCTTCGGGTCCAGACTGCCCAGGAGCGAGAGGGGATTGTCCCCGCTATCTGAGGCCTGGCCTGTCAGGCCGGCGAGAAGGGCGGCCACAGCGTCCGAATCCGGCTGACCGCCGCTTTTTTCACCCGATCCGACGGGGGAATCATGTTCCGCCTCCCGGTCTTCGCGGCCGCCGCTCTGCGCCTCGGAACCGGCGGTATCCCCGGCGTCCGACAGGGACCGGGCAATGGACATGATCTGACCCATGGCCTCTTGATTGCCCAAAATCGCATTCAGTTTTTCCTCCAGATCGGCCATGGTCCACCCTCCGTTCCCCGGGAAATCCGGCGGCTGTTCGGATTATTTTTTCGGAAGGGACCCGCTGATGCGCCCCACCACGTCAGCGCCCTCCTTGCTCTGCATCAGGCGCTCCACAATGCCGGTGAGGGCCTTGGCGTCTCCCTTCATGGCGGCGTCCGCGGCGCTTTTGAGGCCGCTGCCCGCCTGGCGGTTGAGCATTTCCATGAGGGCCTTGGTGTCCGGAGAGCGCATGATGCGGGCCAGCGCCTCCTTGTTCCTGAGCAGAGAGGCGGTCTCCGGGGATTTCATCAGGTCATCCAGGTTGGATTTGGGTGCTGCCATGGCGTATCCCTCCAATAAACATTGTATGTATGCAGTCCATTGAACTTCACTCTCATTCTATGCCCGACAGGGGAGATGGTGCATTGATGAAGCTGCTGGTTTTTTCTGATTCCCACGGAAACGTGGAACATATGCGCAAGGCGGTGGAGCAGGAACGGCCGGATCAGATCCTCCATCTGGGGGATGTGATGCGGGACGCGGTGGAGCTGTCCATGGCCTACCGGAATATCCCGCTGGAGCTGGTGCCCGGCAACTGCGACTACGCCACAGACGTGCCGGCGCAGAAGATCCTGTTTTTTGAGGGCCGCCGTATCCTCATGACCCACGGCCACACCTACCATGTGAAGCTGGGGATGGGGCTGGCGGTCAAGGCGGCCCGGGAGGCCCAGGTGGACATCCTCCTCTTCGGCCACACCCATGAGGCCTTCTGCCAGCAGCAGGACGGCCTGTGGATCATGAACCCGGGCACCATCCGGGGCGGGCTGGTGCCCACCTGCGGCGTCATCCGTCTGGAAGGGGAGCGCACGATTTGCGAAATCCTTGAAATTCCAAGGGGGTAAAGCTATGCTGCTTGTCATTGATGTGGGGAATACCAACATGGTGTTCGGCATTTATGAGGGGGACCGGCTGGCGGGCAGCTTCCGCCTGAAGACCGACGTGAACCGGACCTCGGATGAGATTGGACTGTTGGCGACCCAGTATTTTGAGAAGTTCGGGCTGGATACCGGCAAGGTGGAGGACGTGATGATCGCCTCGGTGGTACCGCCCGTGATGTATAGCCTGACCAGCGCCATTATCAAGTATTTCAACCGCAGGCCCCTGATCATCGACGACGGGGTGGACCCCGGCCTGCCCTATGCTGTGGGTGGAGATGAGCGGCTGGGCCCAGACCGCTCCGTGGCCTGTGTGGCCGCGCTGGAGAAGTACGGCGCGCCCCTGGTGGTGCTGGACTTCGGCACCGCCACCACGGTGGACGCGGTCAGCCGGGAGGGGGCCTACCTGGGGGGCTGCATTACCGCCGGTGTGCGCATCTCCACCGAGGCCCTGTTCCAGAAGACCGCCAGGCTTCCTAATGTAGAGCTGGCAATGCCTGACAAGGTTTTAGGCTGTACAGCTGTCAGCCAGATCCAGGCGGGGGCGGTGATGGGTTACATCGGCGCCATGGAGTACCTGATCCGCCGCACCAAGCAGGAGATGGGGTACCCGGAGGAGGAGATCAAGGTGGTGGCCACCGGCGGCCTGTCCCGGATGGTGGCGGACAACACAGATATGATCGACCTGGTGGACAAGGACCTGATCCTGGACGGCCTGCGGCTCATCTACCGGCGTTACCGGGAGGCGCAGAAATAACGAAAGCAACACGGAGGGGAGCGCGTGCTCCCCTCCGTGTCTGTTCAGAGGCTTTTCCTGATTTTCCAGATGGCGTTTTTCTCCAGCCTGGACACCTGGGCCTGGGAGATGCCGATCTCCGCCGACACCTCCATCTGGGTCTTGCCCTCAAAAAAGCGGAGGCTGAGGATGTGCCGTTCCCGGTCGGAGAGGTGGGAGATGGCCTCCTTCAGGGCGATCTGCTCCAGCCAGCTCTCGTCGGTGTTCTTGCTGTCCTTCACCTGGTCCATGACGCAGATGGCGTCGCCGCCGTCGGAGTAGACCGGCTCGTAGAGGGACACCGGGTCCATGATGGCGTCCATGGCGAAGACCACATCCTCCCGCTTCAGGTCCAGCATTTTGGCGATCTCCTCCATGGTGGGCTCCCGCTGGTGCTCGGCCATGAATTTCTCCTTGGCCTGGAGGACCTTGTAGGCGGTGTCCCGCATGGAGCGGGAGACCCGCATGGAGCTGTTGTCCCGCAGGTAGCGGCGGATCTCGCCCACGATCATAGGGACTCCGTAGGTGGAGAAGCGGACGTCCAGGTCGGTGTTGAAGTTGTCGATGGCCTTGATGAGGCCGATGCAGCCCACCTGGAAGAGGTCGTCCACGTTTTCGCCCCGGTTGCTGAACTTCTGGATGACGGACAGCACCAGCCGGAGATTGCCGGCAATCAGCTCTTCCCGGGCGGCCATGTCCCCCTCCTTGGTGCGCTTGAGCAGCGCCACGGTCTCCTCGTTTTTCAGCACCTTGAGTTTGGATGTGTTTACTCCGCAGATTTCCACCTTTCCCTGCAAGCCGATACCCCCCTGTGAATGCGCTGATTACAGTATCTCCCGGCCCGGTGGAATCATACGGGCGCTCAGGGGGGTATATTTTTTATCGTGGGACGGTTTTCCCTTGCTTTTGGCAAACGGAAGGGGACCGGATGATGACGCAGCAAAACGCCTCCTGGTACAGAGCGGGCCCTGTACCAGGAGGCGTATCTTTGTGAAGGGATAAATTACAGCAGGTTGACGGGGGACTTGAAATAGCGCCCTGCGGCGGCCAGGGTGACCGAGAAGATGCGCACGCCCACGCTGGAGATGATGACCAGCTGGGTTTCGCCCAGCGCGTCGCCCCAGTCCTCGATCTGGCAGACAGTGCCCACCATGCTGACGTTCTTGGTGCCCTCGGTGGTGCGGCAGAAGCCCTTGACCCGGTAGGTGGAGGGGGCGATCTCGTCCAGGAACTGCCGGAGGACCTGGGGGGGAATGGCCTCCTGGGTGGAGAGGGTGATGGTGACGGGGCGGCTGCTCTCGGTGTTGGAGCTCTCCTGGGGCGCAGCCTCCTCCTGGGGACCTTCGGAGAGAATCTCCCGCAGGGAGACGTTGGCGTAGGTGGTGCGGTAGAGGGCGGCCTTGGGGTTGATCTCCCGGATGGACTGCTCCACCTTGGAGAGCTGCTCCTCCGTCACCAGGTCCGCCTTGTTGAGAATCACCGCCCGGCTGTACTCCACCTGGCGGCGGAGGGCCAGGAGCAGCTTGAGATATTTTGGAAAGTAGAGGGCGTCCACCAGACAGATGGCGCCGCAGTAGTCGTAGACCGCGCCGGAGAGGGTGGCGATCTGGTCCAGGATGGAGGAGATGCTGGAGGGGTCGGCCAGGCCGGAGGCCTCCACAAAGACGTAGTCCAGATTCCGGCCGGCCAGGTCGATGAGGGAGTCCACAAAGGAGTCCTTGATGCAGGCGCAGAAGATGGAGCCATTGTTGAGCTCGATCATTTTGGCGCCGGGGATATCGTGGCGGATGAGGGCGCCGTCCACGCCGTTGCCGCTGAATTCGTTGACGATCAGTCCCACTTTGTCCTGGGAGAACTCCTGGAGCACATGGTTGAGAAAGGTGGTCTTGCCGGCCCCCAGAAAGCCGGTGAGAAGGACGAGCTTGCTCATATCTGTCAACCTCCGAAACCGTTAAAAGTTCATGTTCATGATGTAGGTCTCCATGAATTTGGGGTTGGTGGCCAGCTCCACGTGCTCGATGGAGGCGGGGAGGGCCTCGCAGCGGTCCATCTCCCCCTGGTCCAGCAGGCAAAGCTGCACGCCCTGGCCCGCGCCGTTTCCGATGGAGAAGATCCGGTCCCGGGGGACAGGGGGGAGCAGGCCGATCTGAAGGGCCCGGTCGATGTCGATGTAGTTGCCGAAGGCGCCCGCCAGGTAGAGGGCGTCCAGCTGGTCGGGGGAGAGGCCGGACTCCTCCAGGAGGGTCATGCAGCCGGAGAAGATGGAGCTCTTGGCCAGCTGGATCTGCCGCACGTCGTGCTGGGAGAGGTAGACGGGCCGGTCGCCCCGGGCGAAGTAGAAGGCGGTGTTGAACTCCCCGGCCTCGCCCAGATACTCGGCCAGGGGGCTGCCGGGGTGGGAGGCCAGAAACTCGTCGGCGGGCAGAAGCCGGCCGGTCTCGTCGATGATGCCGGCCCGGCGCAGCTCGGCCACCGCGTCGATGATGGCGGAGCCGCACAGACCCAGGGGCTCCACGCCGCCGATGACCTGATAGGTGAGCTTGCCGTCCTGGAGGGAGACCCGCTCGATGGCGCCCTCCATGCCCCGCATGCCGCAGGCGATGTTGCCGCCCTCCAGGGCGGGACCGCAGGCGGTGGAGGCCACTTTATAGCCCGCGCCGCTGCCCACGGCGATCTCGCCGTTGGTGCCCAGGTCCACCATCAGGCAGGGGCCTCTGTCGGTGGGAAGGGTGAGGAGCACGGCAGCGGTGTCGGCGCCCACGAAGCCGCCCAGCAGGGGGAGAAATTCCACCACGCCGCCTGCGGGCATGTTGATCCCCGCCTCGGCGCCGGAACAGCGGACGGGGCCCGCGGTGATGTTGACAAAGGGGTCCTGGGAGAGGCCGTAGGGGTCAAGACCCAGGAAAAGGTGCTGCATGGTGCTGTTGCCGCAGAGGACCAGATGGTAGAGGTGGCTGCGGAAACCGGGGATCTTCTGCTCCGTCTGGTCCAGCAGCCCGTGGATGGTATCCCGGATGTGGCCGTTCAGCTCATCCAGGCCGTCCTCATTCTGGCGGGTGTGGAGGATACGGGTGATGACGTCGGCGCCCCTGACGATCTGTCCGTTCAGTGCGGACACCGTGTGGAGCAGCGCGCCGGTGTTCAGGTCGTAGGCGTAGAGCACCACAGAGGTGGTGCCGATGTCGATGGCGCCGCCGTAGAGCAGGGAAGTGGTGTCGCCCGGTTCCACCGCCAGAGGCTTCCCGCGGTAGGATACAAAGGTGACCTGATCCACCGCGGGATCGGCCATCAGCTTGGAAAAGGTGCGCAGAAGGCTGGGAGAAGCGGGCTCCATGTAGGCGCCGCAGTGGGGAGGCAGCAGCTGGGCCTTGGTCATGCAGCGCTTGGAGAGGGCGGGAGAGAGCCTGGCACGGTGGGCGGAGCGGCCCTCGGTCACGATGGACGCGTCCCGGGTGAGCTGGTGCTCTTCCAGGTGGACGGTCATGTCGCAGTCCACCAATGTCCGGCAGGCGAGGACAGTCTCGCTGACGCCGTTCCGCTCGATCTGGACGGCGCACTTGCCGCAGGTGCCCCGGCCGCCGCAGACCAGATCCATGGGGAAACCGGCGGCGGCACAGGCCTGGGAGATGGTCACGCCGCCCGGCGTCTCAAAGGCGGTGTTCTGGTTGGGCAGTTTGATAGAGTACATGAGTCAAAACCTCCAGTTTGATTGTCTTGATCTGTGGGCGGAATCAGAGACAGGCAGCGGGCCCTTCCGTGGAGCGGAAGAAGCAGGAGGTATTGGGACACTTACCGCAGTCGTGTTCCACGGAGATCTCCGGGTTGCTGGGGTCGGCCCCGAAGAGATAGAGCATGGACTTCTCAGGGTAGAGCATGTAGCTCTCCGTCAGTCGTACGTGGGACACGGCGGGGATATCGCGGAAGGCGGAGAGAAGGACGGACTGATATTCCAGTCCCAGCTCCTGTTCGCCGGGGGAGAGGCGGCGGGTGAGATGGCAGTCTTTTTCCGCCATAGCAGCGGAGATTTGGCGGTTCATCTGGTCAGAGGCGTTGAAGAGCATCTCATTGACCAGATCGTTGAGGATGTAGCCCTCCAGAAAATCGCCCTGATCCAGCAGCTTGGCAATGGCCTTGGTAATGCCCTCCGAGCAGGTGGACAGGCAGGTGATGCGGTATTTGCACCGGTCCACTTCGGGCACGCCCAGGGGCGGCGCATCCTCCTCGACAGAGTAGCAGTGGGTCATACACAGCTGCTGCTGAGCGATCTCCTCCAGGTAGGGAAAGACGGACTGGGCATACCGGTAGGCGTTGGTATCCGGCTCGACATGAAGCCTGCGGAAAATCCGCTCCCGGTCATATTTGGGCGTAATATCAGCGAAGTAAACCATGAAAGGTCATCCTTTCCTCGTGTCCGAATTGGTGTGCTTGTGGAGCGTACCGAAGGATCAGCCAGAGGTGTGTTTTTCGCTGTTCAACTGACTTTTGTACTGGCGCGGGGTTGTCCCAGTTACTTTTTTGAAGATTTTTGTAAAATAGCTCTGGTCATCAAAGCCCACCAGGCCGGAGATCTCCAGCAGGCTTCTGTCGGTGTTGCGCATCAGCTCGGTGCTGTGTTCGATGCGGATGCGGTTGAGATAGTCAGTAAAGCTGGAGCCCAATTCCTGCCGGAACAGCTTGGACAGGGAGGACTCGTTGAGGAAGAGCGCGGCGGCCAGGTCCCGCAGGGTCATCTTTTCCATATAGTGGGCGTTGATGTAGGTCACAGCCCTGGTGGTGGCGGAGGACACCTGGGGCAGGTCGGCAAAGACGTCGTCCACAAAGTGGACCACCAGATCCCGGCTCCACTGGGCCAGGCTGTCCAGGGTGTTGAGCTCATTGAGGGAGTTGATGAATTTGAAATCCAGTCCGAAGATCTTCCGCAGGGAGGCGCCCCGCTCGGTGGACATCCGGGCCAGGGAGATATAGAGCTCAAAGAAGTGCAGCTTGATGCTGTCGAAGTTTCCGCCCTCCACCAGGACCAGCTCTTCGAAGAGGTCGTCCAGGCAGGTGAGGGCGGCCTCCCGGTTGCGGGCCTGGATCTCCTTGGAAAGGCGGTCCTCCAGATCCGAGCAGGTGGGGGCGGACAGAGCGGCGGAGGTGTTCTGAGGCTTGCTCTGCTTGCGCTTCTGGATGTGGTCTCCCACGGTGAGCTGGCGCTGGTAGCGGAGCCTGACCTGTTCGTAATCGTCCCAGTTCTTGTGGCTGTGCACCACGGCGCTGTACAGAAGCAGGGAGAACTTCTGTATTTGTTCTGGAGTATATACCTGCATGGAGGAAATGAAAAGAGAAATTTTTGCCAGGAGCTCCGGAGAGACCTGGTTGAGCTCAAAGGCCTGGGTGAGAAATTCAGCGGAGACAGGCCCCATGGAGAGGGGGCCTGCCACGGCGCAGCCGCAGAATTTTTCCGATACGATGACAGGCACCGCGATATGGATCAGGCCGGATGGGCAGGAAAATATGTAGGGTTCGCCCAGATGGGAGGAGGATTTGGCAGAAAAGAGCAGCGTGCTGCTGCACACGCTGTCAGGCTGGCGGTAGACGGGGAAGAACTGGCAGAATTTTTTGTCCGCCTGAAATTCCTCCAGAACGGCGCCGTCAGGGTCAAAAAGGGTCACTGGTACGCCGGTACTTACGCTGAAGGCGTCCAGATACTCATGCAGGCGCTTATGATCGATGGCAGGCAACTGGATTCCTCCTGTTCTGTTTGGATATGGTTTTCCACTGGGGAAGGGTGGTGAAATTGCGGGGTGAGAGGCAAATTGGTAAAATGGGGATTACCAATTTGTAATTTTTAAAACACTATACCCCTTTTTTAGATGAAAAGCAATAAACAACTTGTACAACAGGAAAAATACTTAGCAAATACGCCGGAATAAGACAAAAAGAAATGGTATTTTTCTTAGAAATTGAGGACCGATTTCGATTATACTACAGGCGTGGAGCGGAAAGGAACAGCAGAATGAATCGGTTTAACACAATTTTTCAGAGCATCATCGACGGGGATGAAGAAAAGACCGTAGCACAGTGCAGAGAGCTGCTTGCAAAGGGCTGCCGTCCGGTGGACATTCTGGAAAAAGGGATGATTCCGGCCATGGATCGTCTGGGCGTCATGCTGAGCAGGGAAGAGCGGTTCATCCCGCAGATTCTGCTCTCTGCCAGAGCCATGCAGAAGGCGGTGGCCATCATCCGGCCGCTGCTGCTGGAACAGACCGATGGCACAGTCCACCGGGAAAAGGTGGTTGTGGGAACCGTCCGTGGGGACATCCACACCATCGGAAAGAGCTTAGTGGGCATCATGCTCCAGAGCGCCGGATTCGATGTGACGGATCTGGGTTCCAACGTCAGCGCCGAGCGGTTCATTGCTCAGCTGCGGGCGGACAACGCCCGGATCGTGGCCATGTCCGCCATGCTGACCACATCCATGGCCAGCATGAAGGAGACGGTGAAACAGATCCGGCAGGAGGACTTCGGCTATCCCGTCCACATCATTGTGGGCGGCGGCCCGATTACGCCTAGTTTTGCCCGGGAGTTGGGGGTGGAGTTCTCCGCCACCATGATGGACACGGCACGGCTGGCCACCGAGATCAGCACAGAGCGGCGGAAGAAGCCGCAGGACTGACGCGCACCTGTACATGTTAGTTAGGACGAGGACATACGAAGGAAGCAACCATACGGACAAATTTGAAAAGGAGCGGGAAATTCATGTCTATTCTCAACGAGATCACCGAGCTTGTCATCAAGGGCGACATCATGGGTACCAAGGCCAAGGTAGCCGAGGCCGTGGAGCAGAAGCTGGAGGCCACCGACATCCTGAACAACGGCCTGATGCCCGGCATCAACGAGATCGGTGAGCGGTTCGCCAAGGGCCAGATCTTCGTGCCCAACGTGCTGATGTCCGCCAAGGCCATGAACACCGGCGTGGAAGTGATTCAGCCCCTGCTGGCCGCCGGCGGCGACACCACCATTGGCACCGCCGTCATCGCCACCGTGAAGGGCGACCTCCACGACATCGGCAAGAACCTGGTGGGCCTGATGATGAAGAGCGCCAACCTGAAGGTCATCGACCTGGGCGCCAACGTCCCCGCCGAGAAGTTCGTCGAGGCCATCAAGGAGCACAACCCCGACATCGTGGGTCTCTCCGCTCTTCTGACCACCACCATGAATGAGCAGGGCCACGTCATTGAGGTCCTGAAGCAGGCCGGCGTCCGCGACCAGGTCAAGGTCATGATCGGCGGCGCCCCTGTCACCCAGGCCTGGGCCGACAAGATCGGCGCCGACGCCTTCACCGCCGACGCTGCCGCCGCTGCCCGCTGGGCCAAGGAGTACGTGACCAGCATCCGCTGAGATATCAACCGCCGCTCCGGCCGGGAGCCGGGCAGATATGAATGAAATGGAGGATGAATTCCCATGGTAGGAAGAGTCAAATATAACGTGATGAGCGATCAGGAACTGGAGTACATGAAGGGCCGCATGGAGCAGCTGCTCATCGAGCGCGGCATTCACCTGGACCATGAGGAGATGCTCTCCGAGCTGGCCAAGCTGGGCTGTGTGGTGGACATGGAGAAGAAGGACGTCCGCTTCACCAAGGAGCTCATCGACAAGGCTGTGGCCGCCGTCCCCGCGAAGTTCACCCTTTATTCCCCCAGCGGCAAGTACGACCTGGAGTTCCCCAACCCCACCGGCAGCTTCTACACCCGCACCAACACCGGCGCGCCCAACTACCGCACCGTGAAGGGCGACACCCACTACACCACCCTGGAAGAGGTGGACGAGTGGTATAAGATCACCAACGTCATGGAGAACCTGGACTACGTCACCCTGCCCTCCACCTCCGGCGAGTACGTGCCCGGCGACGCCGTCGACGTCTACACCCTGGAGAAGGCCCTGAAGCACTCCGCCAAGCATATCTGGATCCAGCCCTACGAGTCCGACAACGTCCAGTGGCTCATCGACATGGCTGCTGCCGCTGTGGGCGGCCTGAAGAACCTGCAGGAGAAGCCCATCGTCAGCTTTATCTCCTGCGGCGTGCCCAGCCTGACCTTCAAGCACATGGACGCCGAGGTCCTCTACCGCTGCGCCAAGTCCCGCGTGCCCGTGCAGCCCTGCTCTCTGCCCACCGCCGGCGCCAACACCCCTGTCACCGCTCAGGGCACTGCCTTCGTGGCCTGCGCCGAGGTGTTTGCCCAGATCGTCATGCTGGAGCTGATGTGCCCCGGCCTGCCCGTTATCGCCACTCCGCTGCTGTTCTCCATGGACATGCAGAGCACCTACACCCTCCAGTCCAACACTGAGATCACCATCTCCCGTCTCATCTGCATGGAGCTGTTTGAGCGGGGCTACAACATCCGCGCCCACTCCTACGGCACCGGTACCGACAGCGTGGTGCTGGATGAGCAGAACTTCATCGAGCGCACCAACCTGATCGACGCCATGGCCATGAGCGAGGCCTCCGTCCTGGGCGGCGCCGGCCAGCTGGAGACCGCCAAGACCATCAGCCCCCTGCAGCTCATCATCGACAACGAGATCTTCGGCATTGCCCGCCGCATCCGCCGCGGTCTGGATGTGAACGACGAGACCCTGGATTGGGACGAGCTCATCGCCGGCGCCGATCGGGAGCCCGGCTTCAGCTTCCTGACCAGCGAGCACACCTTCCGTCACTTCACCGAGCCCCACCGCCCCGACATGTTCAACCGTGACAGCCCGGTGAACTGGGAGATGAACGGCAGCAAGACCCTGCTGGACAAGGCTCTGGAGAAATTCAATGCCATCATGGCATCCGACGATGTCTACGAGCTGCCCGCGGACAAGGCCGCCGAGGTGGAGAAGGTGCTCAAGCAGGCCCACGCCGCGCTGGTAAAAGAGTAAGCGCACTCCGGCCATCTGCGATATGGCCCGCATCTCCGTGCGGGCCATATCATGGATCCGCCCCATAAGCGGTTTCGGCGACGAAATTCCGCATGTGTGTCTGGAATTTGAGAGAAAGGCGGTTTAGAGATGAAAGTAACGAAGACGGAAAAAATCTGGCTGATTCTCACGGTAATCTTCTATATCCTCTACAATCTCCCCGGTGTCCCGCCTTATGGAGAGGCCATTCCCACGCTGATTCACGCGCTGCTTACGGTCGTACCCATCTGGATCATCGTCTATGTGGGCCTGGTAAGGGTCTACCGGATTTACAAGCTGAGAGATGATGCGGACGCGCCCCCCGCGTCCAGTACAAAGGAGGGATAACGGATGCTGAGCGCCAATACTATCTGGATCGCATTTGGCCTGTACATGTGCTTCCTCATCGGTGTGGCAGTCTACGTTACGCTGAAGGAGCGCCGCCAGAAGAACAAGGGAAGCCTGCTGACCGCATCCGTGCCCTGGCCGGTGCTGGTTATGACCTACATCGCATCTCTGATGAGCACTTGGGTGTTCTTCGCCGGCCCCGGCGCCTACTACCGCGGCGGTCTGGGCTACTGGATCTCCGAGATGAGCTACATCGCCCTGTTCCCCATTATTGCCCACTTTACCATGAACAAGGTGTGGATCGTCAATCAGGAAAAGGGCGGCACGCTGGTTACTCCCGCAGATTTCTACTATGAGCGCTTCAAGAGCAATGCCCTGCGCACCATCCTGGGCATCATCTTCCTGGTCTCCGCCGTGCCCTACGTCACCTCCACCCTGGTGGCCATCGCCCAGGCGGCCCAGTATGCCACTGACGGCGCCATCAACTACCGCATGGCTGTTATTGTCATCGGCCTGACCATGACGATCTTCGTGTGCATCGGCGGCATGAAGTCCGCCGCCATGGCGGACACCGTTCAGGGCCTGCTGTTTATCGCCATGCTGTGGGTCATTGTCATCGCCTGCCTTATCGTGGGCTTTGGCGGATCCCTGCCTGCGGCGGTGGGCAACCTGTGGGAGAACACGCAGTCGTTCTTCTCCTATCCCGGCCCCTCCGGCTGGACGCCCTACGCGGCCCGGTTCGGCTATCCCTTCTCCTGCGCCATCGGCTGGACCATCATGCTGCCCCACGTGTTCGTCCGTTCCGGCTATTTTGGCGACAACATGAAGACTCAGCGCAAGCTGTCCTTCCTCACTCCTGTGCTCCAGGCTGTGGTATGGACCGGCACCATGATGATCGGCCTTATCGGCCTGGCTCTGGTCAGCAACATGACCGCCTCCGAGTCCGAGCTCATCATCCCCTATCTGGTGAAGAACTTCGTGCTGGACTTCAGCCCCGTGCTGGCCACCGTGCTGATGATCGGCTTCTTTGTGGGTTCCGCCGCCGTGGGTCTGTCCACTGCCAACGCCTTCCTGGGCGTCAGCGCCGCCATTGTATCCTCGGACCTTATCAAGAATACCTTCCACATCAAGGTGCCTGAGAAGAAGGAGACCATGGTCAACCGGGTCATTATCGTGGTCATCGGATTGGTGTCCACTGTCCTGGCCATCAATCCGCCCGATCTGATCTTTACCCTGATTATGTTCTCCATCGCCATTGTAACGCCCCTGTTCTCCGTGCTGGTCTTCGGCCTGTACTGGAAGAAGGCCACCAAGCAGGCCGCCATCGTCGCCTCCATCGTGGGTACGGTGCTGGTCCTCATGACCTACTTTGTGTGGAACGTGGGCGACACCTGGTACGGCGCCTTCGGCCTGCTGGGCTCCACGGTGACCATGTTTGTGGTCAGTCTGGTGACCAAGCAGCCCGAGAGCGACGCCGCCCCCTTCTATGCCACGCTGGAGTCCGGCATGAACCGGTTCTATGAGGTTAAGAAGGCGAAAAAGGCTGCCAAAGCGGTAGAAAAGTAAGCGTCCTGCCATTTACATCACTGCATTCTGAGGGGCCGGAGGTGGAACCCTCCGGCCCCCGGTCTGGAAAGGAATTATATCATTATGGGTAAGGAACTGATTTTTAAGACCATGCGTCACGAGCCCACCGAGCGGGTGCCTTGGGTGCCCTTTGCCGGCATTCATTCCGGCAAGCTCAAGGGCTACAGCGCTGATGAGATCCTCCAGGACGGCCAGAAGCTCTATGAGTGCCTGATGGAAGTCGCCCGGCTCTACGGTCCCGACGGCATGCCCATCATGTTCGACCTCCAGCTGGAGGCGGAGATTCTGGGCTGCGATCTGATGTGGGCCAAGGACAACCCGCCTTCCGTGGCCAGCCACCCCTTCGAGGGGGACAACAAGGGCATCCCCTGCCGCTGCAAGCTGCCCACCCCCGAGTCCGGCCGTATTCCCGTCATGCTGGAGGCTATGACCAAGCTGAAGGCCTCCGTCGGCGATGACATCGCCCTCTACGGCCTGATTTGCGGCCCCTTCACCCTGGCCTCCCACCTGCGGGGCAGCGAGATCTTCCTGGATATGCTGATGGACGAGCAGTATGTCCGCGACCTGGTGAGCTACTGCGCCGAGGCCTCCATCCGCATGTGCGACTACTACATCAACGCGGGCATGGACGTGATCGCCGTGGTGGACCCCCTGGTCAGCCAGATCGCCCCCGAGTCCTTTGACTCCATGCTGGCCGACTCCTTCAAGGCCGTGTTCGACTACATCCGCAGCAGAGGCGTGTTCTCCTCCTTCTTTGTCTGCGGCAACGCCACGCCTCAGCTGGAGGTCATGTGCAAGACCAATCCCGACTCCATCGCGGTGGACGAGAACGTGGACTTTGTCTACGGCAAGAGCGTGTCCGACAAGTACAACATCGCTATCAGCGGCAACATTCCTCTGACCACCGTCATGCTCCACGGCACGCCCAAGGACAACATGAAGTACGTGGTGGACCTGCTGGACAAGGTGGAGGATCACCGCAATATGATCGTCAGCCCTGGCTGCGATATGCCTTACGATGTGCCTGTGGAGAACACCGTGGCCTGCTCCCAGGCTGTGAAGAACACCGAGCAGTGCCGCGAGATGCTCAAGGACTACACCGGTCCCGACGACAGCGGCATCCAGATCGAGCTGCCCGACTACGAGCACCTGGAGCGTCCTCTCATCGAGGTCTTCACGCTGGACTCCACTCAGTGCGCCGCCTGCACCTATATGATGGCCGCCGCCCAGGCCGCCAAGGACTACTTCGGCGACAAGATTGACATCGTGGAGTACAAGTACACCATCCGTGAGAACGTGGTCCGCTGCAAGAAGATGGGCGTCACCAACCTGCCCACCATGGTCATCAACGGCCAGATCCGCCATGTCTCCATGATCCCCGACAGCAAGGCGCTGCGGGAGGAGATCGAGGCCCTGCTGTGAGGACCGCCTGAATTTGGTTTAGTGCGGAGTTCGCCCGGTGTACGGCTGCGCCGGGGGCAGAAGGCTTGCGCAAGTCTTCCCAGAGTTGAATCGATGCCAGTCAGTTCGCTTTGACCGCATTAAATATCTCCCTCTAAGAAACACAGAGCACCCGGCTTGGGGAGCCGGGCGCTCTGTGTTTCTTTTTATTAAAGGTAGGAATGGGGGTCCATGCCGTAAATCTGGACGACCTCCAGAAGGGGGCTTTCCGCCAGGTCCAGCACAGTGACAATCTTTCCGCCGTCCGAATCCAGGTCCACGCCGAAGGCCTGCCAGGCGTACCAGGGGAGATAGGCGCACTGGGCCTTGAGGGAGCTGTCCGGGTCGGGGGCCTTGGGGCCGAAGATACCGGAGAGCAGGCTGTACGGAATCCCGTCCAGATGCTCCAGGGCGAACTGGACCACCTGCTGCCTGGTCTCGTCGTCGGCGTCCTTCACCCGCAGGACCATGAAGTTGGAGTAGGTCCGCCAGTGCTGGGCGTTGACCTGGGCGCTGTCGCTGCCAAGAACCACGGCCTCCAGAGTGACGCCCAGCTGGGGGTCCACCACCAGGGAGGCGTGGCCGTGCCGCCAGCCGTATGTATGGGTGGAGAAGGAGAGGATGATATCTCCCGCCTCCAGAGGCGCCAGAGGCACCGAGTATACCACATTCCCGTCAGCGTCCCGCAGCCGGTCCTCCTTGGTGATGGGAGGCAGGTCCAGGCATACCGGCGTCTGCTGGGCAAAAAAGCCCGCCTGGGTCTCCAGGATCTGTTCCACGCCCTGGCTGCCGCGGGCCAGCAGAGCGTCCACTGCCGGCCTGGCCAGACCGGTCTGGAGAAAGAGCGTCTCATAATCCCCGTCGTCCAGGGAATCCTGGTTCAGGATGGGGGAGAGGTCGATCTGCTGATAGTCCGGAGAGAAGTAGGGGGCCCGGTGGGCCCAGAAGGTCTGAAGCAGGGCGTTGAGGCCGAAAAATAGGATGACGATGGCTATGGGGACTGCTGCCCACAACCATCGGCGGCGCTTTTTCCCGGTTGATTTTGTCTGCATATACAGTCACCAGTCTTTCATAGGACAAGGGTCGCACTTCATAGAATTATATATCAAATTCCGCGATTTGAAAATGGGGGAACGGCCATGAAGAGCAGAATTGCCGATTTGCGGTGCAAGGAGATCATCAACGTGACCGACGGCAGCCGCTACGGGTACGTGGGGGACGTGGAGGTGGACCTGGACAGCGGCCGGGTCTGCGCCCTGGTGGTGCCCGGACGGCTGCGGCTGTTCGGCCTGCTGGGCCGGGAGGCGGACCGGATCTTCCCCTGGGAATCGGTGCGGCGGTTTGGGGAGGACATCATCCTGGTGGAGTCGGGCGCGCTGCGGTCCGGCCGAGAGGAACGCCGCCGGGGCAGACGGGAGGGACAGGAAAAAATCCTGTAAAATCCGCATTTTATGAAATAAAAATGGAAATCATACTTGCATTCCCTACAGCCCTATGATAAAATACTCTAGCTGTGTAAAAGCACAGTATTACGCACACCGTTGTGACGGAGCGCCTTGTGCCCCATGGGCTGGCGGGCTCCGGATGAACTGGTGGAGGTAATAACTATAAAGGAGGAAACAAAACTATGGCAGTCGTATCTATGAAGCAGCTCCTGGAGGCCGGTGTCCACTTCGGCCACCAGACCCGCCGCTGGAACCCCAAGATGGCCGCTTACATCTACACTGAGCGTAACGGCATCTACATCATTGACCTGCAGAAGACCGTGAAGAAGCTGGAGGAGGCCTACAACTTCGTCCGTGATCTGGCTCAGAACGGCCAGACTCTGCTCTTCGTGGGCACCAAGAAGCAGGCTCAGGAGGCCATCAAGGAAGAGGCCGGCCGCTGCGGCGGTTATTATGTGAACGCCCGCTGGCTGGGCGGCATGCTCACCAACTTCAAGACCATGCGCGGCCGTGTGGACCGTCTCAACCAGCTGAAGAAGATGCAGGAGGACGGCACCTTCGACATGCTCCCCAAGAAGGAAGTCATGAAGCACATGGGCGAGATCGCCAAGCTGGAGAAGTACCTGGGCGGCGTTGTGGAGATGAAGAAGCTCCCCGGCGCGCTGTTCGTGGTTGATCCCCGCAAGGAGCGCAACGCCATCAACGAGGCCCGCAAGCTGAACATCCCCATCGTGGCCATCGTGGATACCAACTGCGATCCCGACGAGATCGACTATGTCATCCCCGGCAACGACGACGCCATCCGCGCCATCAAGCTCATCTCCTCCGTCATGGCCAACGCCATCATGGAGGGCAAGCAGGGCCAGGACGCCCCCGAGGAGGCCCAGAAGGCCGAGGAGACCGCGGCTGAGTAAGCCGGTTCCGATTGATGCGGACTTTGGAGCGCCCGCCCAGGCGGGCGGGCGCTCTTCATATTGATTTTTACAAATGTGGAGGTAACTTATTATGGCTTTTACTGCGAAAGACGTGCAGGCTCTGCGCGAGATGACCGGCGTCGGCATGATGGACTGCAAGAAGGCCCTCACCGCTTCCGACGGCGATATGGACAAGGCTGTGGAGTTCCTGCGTGAGAAGGGCCTGGCCGCTTCCCAGAAGAAGGCCGGCCGCATCGCCGCCGAGGGCATGGCTTACGCCGCTGTGATCGACGGTGTGGGCGTGGCTGTCGAGGTCAACGCTGAGACCGACTTCGTGGGCAAGAACGAGAAGTTCGTGGACTTCGTCAAGGGCGTGGCCAATGTGGTCGCCAAGGAGAACCCCTCCGACCTGGACGACCTGCTCGCCAAGCCCTACGGCAACGGCCGTACCGTTCTGGAGGAGCAGCAGGAGATGGTGCTGGTCATCGGCGAGAACATCAAGGTTCGCCGCTTTGCCCGCTGCACCGAGGGCGTGCATGTGCCCTATGTCCACGCCGGCGGCAAGATCGGCGTGCTGGTGAACATGGAGGTCTCCGCCGGTCTGGAGAACAACGCCGAGGTGCTCAACGCCGGTAAGGACGCCGCCATGCAGATCGCCGCTCTGAATCCCCGCTTCCTGGACAAGAGCCAGGTCGACCAGGCCACCCTGGATGAGGAGAAGAAGATCATGCTGGTCCAGATGGAGAACGACCCCAAGATGGCTTCCAAGCCCGAGAAGGTGAAGGAGGGCATCGTGAACGGCAAGCTGGGTAAGTTCTACAAGGAGAACTGCCTGCTGCAGCAGGAGTTCGTGAAGGACAACTCCGTCAACGTGGAGCAGTATGTGACCTCCGTGGCCAAGGCCGCCGGCGGCACCGCTGTGATCAAGAGCTTCGTCCGTTTCGAGAAGGGCGAGGGCATCGAGAAGAAGCAGGAGAACTTCGCCGAGGAGATTGCCAAGCAGCTGGGCAAGTAATTGTGTGCTCATCCCTCCGCAACTAAGCACATTGTCCCCCAATAATGACTCCCACAAGAGTCCGAGGAAATTCGTTTCCCCGGGCTCTTTTTTTATTTCTTTTTGCTTCTTTGCCCGGTTTCTGGCTTAATTTAGTTCAATTTTGAACTTTTGGAGAAAAAGATGGGGCGAGCGTCCGGCGGTCAAAATGGTCGGACAAACGACCAGGTTGGAAGGGGACGATCACATGGTATCTAAGAGAAATGGCATTTAAGTCAAAAAATTGACAGCGAAATTTGAATTAAATGAAAAATTTGCGGGTAGGATCATCAAATTTTTGATTTAATTCAATTTTTGGTCGCAAAATTTTGAGTTAATTCCGTGTCATCATCAAATTTTTGAGTTAATTCAAAGAATTAAGATAAAAATTTGCTGATACAGAAAACTGATGGAGATATAAGCCACTGGGGAAACAAACTTTTTGGGGAGGGGTGCCTCATGGAACGGACAGGAGAGCGCACACGAGATATCCGATTTTACAGTCCCAAAAACAACGACATCGTATGCCTGCATAGCAAGTGGGCCAGGAATTACGCACGATGGTTGGAGGAGCAGCCGTGGGTGCAGAGCTATGAGGCCGGCTGTCCTCTGGATGCCGACATCATGGGCCGCATATCACGGGCAGGCATCCGTACGGACTATCTGCAAACTGGCTGGGCTACCGACTTTATGCTCGAATACGCTGATGGTCACAAAGGGGTGCGGGAGCTAATCTTACGGGAACAGCTAAAAAAGAAGGCCTATGTGGAGCGTCTGGAACTCTCCAGGCGGTACTGGGCGGTGACCGACACGGAGTGGATGGTGGTGATCATGGATGGATAGACCACTGCGCTTTGTGTGTCGGCTTGGAGCCGTTTTCAGAATTTTGAAAGCGACTCAAGACGGATATTGGCTCATTAACTGTGACTCTCCCTCTTCCCCATTCTTCGAGGTAGCCCTTGAAAGATATGAACGAGTACCTGCGCCGGAAAGCTGGATGTCAGCGCAAGCCATGACCCCGGCTCAGGAAGTTCGCTTACAGATGATCCAGCCAATGATTGACTGCGATGACTGCATCTCGGACAAGTCTCTGCGATATCAGATGGCAGCAAAGGCGGCACAGCAGCACCAGACCACGACACGCCGCATCCTACGACTGTATTATCGTTACCTGGCAACAGGACAGCTCACACAAAAGCGGACACAGCAGGCCAGTAAAAGCAACCATATGATAGAGCAAGCGATCCGGCGGTACTACTATGGATCCAAGCGATTATCCCTACGGGCTGCTTACGAGATGATGCTGCTGGAGGACTATGTTGGTCAGGATGGAGAGATGGATAGCGATGCTCCGACATGGAGCCAATTCCGCCACTACTACTATGGACACAGCTTGCACAAGGACCCTCAAAAGATCATTGCACGAGAGGGCCTTACCAAATACCAGCGGGACCACCGGCCGGCATGGGGCTCCTCTGCCGGGTGGAGGACACAGCCTGGGAGCTATCAGATGGACGCCACACAGGCGGATATCTATCTGGTGTCCAGGCAGGATCGATCCATCGTG
>NZ_CALXEG010000022.1 GCF_944387275.1 uncultured Pseudoflavonifractor sp. | reverse complement strand
GGGTGGTCCACCCGGAGGATGCCCATGTTGGCGCCCCGGCGGGTGCCGCCCTGCTTCACCGCCTCGGTGGCGGCGTTGAACACCTTCATGAAGGAGATGGGACCGCTGGCCACGCCGCCGGTGGAGTTGACGGTGGAGCCACGGGGACGCAGCCGGGAGAAGGAGAAGCCGGTGCCGCCGCCGGACTTGTGGATGAGGGCGGCGTTCTTGATGGCGTCAAAGATCTCCTCCATGGAGTCCCCCACGGGGAGGACAAAGCAGGCGGACAGCTGGCCCAGAGGGCGGCCGGCGTTCATCAGGGTGGGGGAGTTGGGCAGGAAATCCAGCCCGGTCATCATGTCGTAGAAGCACCGGGCGGTGGCGGCCACGTCGGCCTTGGGGTCAAAGGATGCGTCCGCCGCCGCGATGGCGTTGGCCACCCGGTGGAACAGCTCCTCCACCGTCTCGGTGGGCTCCCCCTTCTCGTCGCGGATCAGATATCGCTTCTCCAGCACGGCTCTTGCGTTCTCGGAAATCGCCATGTCGTTCTTCCTTTCTTCCGGTAGGTTTATAGGCCGCCGGGGCGTGGGCCCCTGTTTCCGGCCAAAGCAAGACCCGCTCTCACAGTGAGGCGGGTCGGATCGGTCACGCAATATATTGTATCATGATGACGGCTTCTGTCAACATGTTGTTCTTCCCATTCCGCGTAGAATTTTGGCCCTCATTCTTGTGGAAAAAAAGCGATTGACAGCCAACTGTCCGGAAGGGCGCGGGAATTTCGCCTTGACAGCATTGCCTCCCTGTCATACAATTTAGGATACCCATTGCCCCCTTTTTTCAACAGATGGGCAAAATCCGTCTTCACAGGAGGGATACAGTCATGCTTTTTCTGGGGTGCTCAGGCCGTTTTCCCTCCGGGGAGCGAATGTGAAGGGCCTCCCACCGGAGCGACGGCTCCCATCATACAAGCGGAAGGAGACTTCACCATGATCGAGATTCAGCATCTGCAAAAGACCTTCCCCACGCCGGACGGCACGTTCACCGCTCTGGAGGACGTGAACCTGACCATTCGGGACGGGGATATATTCGGCATTGTGGGCATGAGCGGCGCGGGCAAATCCACGCTGGTGCGCTGCATCAACCTGCTGGAGCGGCCCACCTCCGGCCATGTGATCATTGACGGGGAGGACATGACCGCCCTCTCCCCCAAGGCGCTGCGGGAAAAGCGGCGCTCCATCAGCATGATCTTCCAGCAGTTCAACCTGCTCATGCAGCGCACCTGTCTGGACAACATCTGCTTCCCCATGGAGATTGCGGGCGTGCCCAAGGCCAAGGCCCGGCTCAAGGCCAGGGAGCTGCTGGAGACCGTGGGCCTGCCCGACAAGGCCGACTCCTACCCCGCCCAGCTCTCCGGCGGCCAGAAGCAGCGCATCGCCATCGCCCGGGCCCTGGCCAGCAACCCCAAAATGCTCCTGTGCGACGAGGCCACCTCCGCCCTGGACCCCACCACCACCCGCTCCATCCTGCGGCTCATTCAGGACATCAACAGGCGGCTGGGCATCACGGTCATCGTCATCACCCACGAGATGGCGGTGGTGGAGGAGATCTGCTCCCATGTGGCGGTGCTGGAGCACGGCCATGTGATGGAGACCGGCACGGTGGAGGAGGTCTTCTCCAACCCCAAGAGCGAGGCCGGCCGGCGGCTGGTGTTCCCCGACGGGGTGGCCCTGGACCAGTTCCCCGTGGCCAAGGTGGTGCGGGTGGTGTTCAACGGCGGCTCCTCCTACGAGCCCCTGATCGCCTCCCTGGCCATCGACTGCGGCGTGAAGGTGAACATCCTGGGCGCCGACACCCGGAACATCGACGGCAAGGCCTTCGGCTCCATGCTGCTGGGCCTGCCCCAGGACAGCACCGAGGCCGCCAAGGCCATGAACTATCTGAAGAGTCAGCGTGATGTCACCGTAGAGGAGGTGCAGGACTACCATGGATAAGTTTCTTGCGGATCTGACCGACGCTTTCTCCAATCCTGCCCTGTGGGAGGAGTTCCGGGCGGGCACCTGGGAGACTCTGTACTCCACCGTCATCGCCACCTTCTTGGCCTGCGTCCTGGGCCTGGTGCTGGGCGTGCTGCTGGTGGTGGGCGAGAAGGACGGCGTCCGCCCCCTGCCCGCCCCGGTGATGAGCGCCCTCAATTTTGTCATCAATATCCTCCGCTCCGTGCCCTTCCTCATCCTGATGCTCATGGTGCTCCCCCTGAGCAAGGTGCTGCTGGGCACCCGCATCGGCACCCTGGCCTCCATCCCGCCCCTCATCATCGCCGCAGCGCCCTTTGTGGCCCGGCTGGTGGAGACCTCCCTGCGGGAGGTGGACAAGGGCGTCATTGAGGCCGCCCAGTCCATGGGCTGCTCCCCTTTCCAGATCATCTGGAAGGTCATCCTGCCCGAGAGCAAGCCCTCTCTCATCGCTGGCGCCACCACCGCCTTTATCACCATCCTCAGCTACGGCGCCATGGCAGGCGCCATCGGCGGCGGCGGCCTGGGCAAGATCGCCATCAACTACGGCTACAACAAGTATAACTACGCCGTCATGCTTATCGCGGTCATCTTCATCGTCATCCTGGTGCAGATCTTCCAGTCCCTGGGCACCTGGCTGGCGGTGCGCAGCGACAAGCGGCTCACCCACACCCGCCGCAGAAAAAAGTCCAAGCGCAAGTAATCCATCTTGCGCCCTCCGGCAGGCCGCCCCCATGGGGCGGCCTGCCTTGTTTTGTTTTTCACAAAGTCTGGACATTTTCCGCTTGAATCCCCGTTTTTTCTCCCCTTCCTCCGGCTTGCCAAAACTTTTTCACCGTCCTTTTGTGCAGAATACACAATTGACTTTCCCGCCGGAGCGGTATACACTAATCCCAAGTTCCAAGACAACTGAACAGGCTTACCCAAAGGCAAGGAAGAGGAGAGTAAGCTGGGAGATACGTCACAGAGAGCCCGGATTGGTGGAAACGGGTACGGAAGGCCTGGCCGAACATGGTCTCGGAGCCGCGCACCGAGTGTATCTGCATTAGGCTGCGACGGGAGCGCCCGTGACAGCGCAGGAGTATCGGAGTTTCTCCCGTACTTCATAAGGCCCGCATCCGTGAGGAGCGGGTGAAGCAAGGTGGTACCACGAAGCCAAAGGCTCTCGTCCTTGATGATGCATCAAGGGCGTTTTTTGTTGCCCAAAATGCCAAAAACAGCCTGAAATCGATGTCGGCTGCTCCGGCGGTACCCCGGGACAGTTTACATAACCCTAATCAATCCAACAGAAAAGGAGAAATACATCATGAAGAAGCTCACCTCTCTGCTCCTCACCGGCGCTCTGGCTCTGGGCCTGCTGGCCGGCTGCTCCAGCGCCCCCACCGGCGGCGACACCGGCACCCCCCAGTCCTCCGCCCCCGCTCAGTCCTCCGAGTCCGCCCAGCCCTCTGCGTCCACCCCCGCCGAGGGCACCACCATCACCGTGGCCGCCTCCCCCACGCCCCACGCCGAGATCCTGAAGGTAGCCAAGGAGGTCCTGGCCCAGCAGGGCATCACCCTGGAGATCAAGGAGTTCACCGACTACATCCAGCCCAACCTGGCCACCGAGGAGGGCGAGGTGGACGCCAACTACTTCCAGCACATCACCTACCTGAACAACTTCAACGAGGAGAACGGCACCCACCTGGTGAGCGCCGCTGAGATCCACTATGAGCCCTTCGGCATCTACGCCGGCACCACCGCCTCCCTGGACGACCTGCCCGACGGCGCCAAGGTGGGCGTGCCCAACGACCCCACCAACGAGGGCCGCGCCCTGCTCCTGCTCCAGCAGGAGGGCCTCATCACCCTGAAGGAGGGCGTAGGCCTGACCGCCACCAAGCTGGACATCGCTGAGAACCCCAAGAACCTGCAGATCGAGGAGCTGGAGGCCGCCCAGCTGCCCCGCTCCCTGGACAGCCTGGACCTGGCCGTCATCAACGGCAACTACGCCCTTCAGGCCGGTCTGAACGCCGCCGACGCCCTGGCTGTCGAGTCCACCGACGGCGAGGCCGCCCAGGCCTATGTGAACGTGCTGGCCGTCAAGGAGGGCCGGGAGAACGACCCCGCCATCCAGGCTCTGGTGGCCGCCCTCCAGTCCGACGAGGTCAAGGCCTTCATGGAGGAGACCTGGCCCGGCGCCGTGGTGCCCATGTTCTAATGGTTGACAACCGGCTGTCCCTCTGCTAAAATGTTGGAAAATGTCCCGGCAGGGCCGGGACATTTTCTCAAATTAATTTCATAGTATTCATACTGAATAAGGAGGAAATAAAATGAAGATCGCACACTCCCTCATTGACCTCATCGGCAACACCCCCCTGCTCCGTCTGGAGCGGTACGAATCCGCCAACCACCTGCCCGCCGCTCTGCTGGCCAAGCTGGAGTGCTTCAACCCTCTTTCCTCCGCCAAGGACCGGGCCGCCAAGTACATGATCGAGGACGCGGAGGCCAAGGGCCTGCTCAAGCCGGGCACCGTCATCGTAGAGCCCACCAGCGGCAACACCGGCGTGGGCCTGAGCTATATCGCCGCCATCAAGGGCTATCAGGTCATCCTCACCATGCCCGAGACCATGAGCCTGGAGCGGCGGAACCTGCTCTCCGCTCTGGGGGCCAGGCTGGAGCTGACCCCCGGCGCTCAGGGCATGAAGGGCGCCATCGCCAGGGCGGAGGAGCTGCTGCGCACCCTGCCCTCCGCCTGGATGCCCGGCCAATTCGACAACCCGGCCAACGCCAAGGCCCACTACGAGACCACTGGCCCTGAGATCTGGCGGGACACCGACGGTAAGGTGGACGTGCTGGTGGCGGGCGTGGGCTCCGGCGGCACCGTCACCGGCGCGGGCCGCTACCTGAAGGAGCAGAACCCCGCCATTGAGGTCGTCGCCGTGGAGCCCGCCGAGTCCCCGGTGCTCTCCGGCGGCCAGGCCGGGCCCCACAAGATCCAGGGCATCGGCGCGGGCTTTGTGCCCGCCGTGCTGGACCGCTCTGTGGTGGACCGGGTCATCCCCGTCCCCGGTGACGACGCCTTTGCCGCCAGCCGGGCTCTGGCTCAGACCGAGGGGCTGCTGGTGGGCATCTCCTCCGGCGCGGCCCTGTCCGCCGCCGCCTCCCTGGCCAAAGAGGTGGCCTATCAGGGCAGGAACATCGTGGTGGTGCTCCCCGACACCGGCGAGCGCTACCTGTCCACCGGCCTGTTCCAGAAGAGCGAATAAACAGCCATGGCGGTCCGCCGGATTTCCGGCGGGCCGCCATGGCTGTTTGCATCATATAAAAGACCATTCATGTACCTTTGCTATTCCGCCAGGCCGATACATTGTGACGCGCAGCCCTACCTCTTCGTGAATAATATAGAATTCACAACTTGTTATGGAGTCCTCCCCCTTCAGGTAGTAAAAGACGTTCAGGCATTCCGGGTCCTCCCCCTCAAAGAGCTGGAAGGAAAACGACTGCGGATCGGATTCCCCCGTAGGCTCTCGATCCGAAATGGACGTGAGGGGCGGATAAGGCTGAGCGAAGCGGTCGTAGTGGTCAATTCTGGTTCCGTGCTGGGCGTAAATGGTCAGGACATTGCGTTCCCAGTCAAAGGTACAGTTCAGAGGGAGATCACCCCCAGCGCGCTTCCAGGCGCGGTATGCGTCGGTGGCGGTTACAACGGTAAACACAAGGACGGGGAAGAGCAGGAGGAGAAAGAGCTTCCTGCGCTCCGCCGGAATGGCCCGCAGCTTTTGAAGGAGCGATAGCGCCCCGGCGCGTATCCGCTTCATTGCGGTCTCCCCCTCTCCGGGCAGCCGTACTTCTCTTCCGCCGGCCGCACCGAGCGGAACGGACCGGCGTTATATGGACACGGTGACTGCATATTCACACCCGCTGTTGATGTTGGCAACGCCGACACACATCTGGAAATAATCCCCCACCTTTGCAAGGTTGTAGGTGGACTGAAGCGCACAGCTGTAAACATAGATACTCTCTCCGGGACTGCTCAAAGGAAGCGTGTTCGTCAAAAAACCATTGCTGCTGGGTGTCAATGTAAGCGCTGTTTGCAGGAGAGAGTAGGCTGTCGCAATGGTCAGGGGGGAAACCGAGGAGGCAATCTGCTGTACCAGATAACCCACGGAGAGCAGCTTGCTCACATCGACAGAGCTGCCCGTACCTTTCCCCTTCACATAAAATGAGGTAAAGTAAGCTTTGGCACTGCCGGCGTTTACCATTTGAAGTTTAAGATCCGGCTTTGAAATGAACAGGGCTCCAACACTATCGGGATGAATTACAGCAAAATCACTGTATGTGATGACGGAATCCTGGATTTCAACGCCGTGAAAAAGTTCACTCGACCCATGCATTCCCGTATCCACACGATAAAGCGTCATATCCACATACTGGATGCCGTCCGCGGAATAGATATGGAACTTGCAGGAATAATACCCTTTAGTAATGCCGTTATTCAGATACTCTGTGACATCCTCTGAAATAGTATTGTTGCTGGGGTACTGCCCTTGTGCGCTCGCCTGATCAAATACATCCGTTGTGACGTATACGGTGCCCTCATCCGATACAAACTGATAACACGTTTTATTTTTATAGTTTGTGACAGGGGGCCGGCCCCGCTCAGACAGGGACGTTATCATAATTTTTGCTGCGATAGAAGGCATATTGAGCGAGGTATAGGGGCCGTAACTTGTGGCCGCCAAAGACGCGGGCATCGGACGGCTGCTGACGCATTCTTCCGGCGTAATCAGTCCCATCTCGACAAGCCCGGCCTCATCTCTGGGCAGCTGCTCCAGCAGCTCCTGAAAGATTTCCTCGTCCGTCGGCTCGGAAGCGTCGGGGCTGCTGCCGGCAGCTGACGCAGGAATTGCGAGAATAGAAACAAGCATTGCAAAAACAAGAGATAATGAAACAAATTTTTTGTACATAAGGCATCTCCTTTGCAATAGACCAGATGATTCCTTCTTCTCGAATATGCCGGGATACTGCTACTACATTACTGCATTGGCGTACTCCTTTCTTAAATGGCGGCGCGGAAGAAATTGTTTGTTTTGCATAAATAATATATCATAAGAAAAGGCAATCGTCAACGATATAGATAACTTCGGCGGGCCGTCTGTTTTCCCTTATTCTTCCCTCAACCGCACCCGAATCAGCTCAGGCAGGGCGTCCCGGTTGTCCTCTGTGACGGTGACAAGCGCCACGTTGGGATGAGTAGCGATGGCCTTTGTCCACCCGGGGAAGCCCTCCCGCACCACGCCCAGCACCGGCGTGTCCCCCTCCAGCTTTTCCAGAATAGCCTGCTGAAAGGACAGGGCGTCCCGCTCCAGGCGGCCGCACTCGTCCATCACCCACAGGGTGGGTGTCCCGGCCAGGCAGGCGGTACCCAGGGCGTCAAACCGGCCTGGAATGGCCTCCGGCGCACAGCCGTCGAAGAACCTGACCACCGCGTGGTCGGCGTCGTACCGGGCGGGCTCCGCCGCGCTCCACAGGTAGAGCAGCCGCTCCGGGCAGGCCCGGTCGGGGCCGAAGCCGGTGCGGAAGCCCCCTACGGCCCCCGTCCACCCCTCCAGCACCCGGGTGACAACGGTGCTCTTGCCGCACTGGACAGCGCCGGTTAGAAAAATATGTCTCATGCAAACCTCCAAAAATATTGACAACCAACCGCAAAAATAGTATGCTTTTGACAACAGGCCGGCGGGGCACCCTGTTCCGCCGGGTTTCTTGTGGTATCATACTCCGTTTTTTTCCGCAATTCAATATTCTCCGAGCCCCCGCGCCTAAGGCTTCGCTATGGCGCCCGGGCCGTGGACGCCGCAGAGGCGGCGTCCCTTCAGGGTCTGCGCCGGAAACGGCCTGGCCTTCCGTGTTTGAAAAGGAGAGGCTCCATCTGCCGTGCCGCACGCCATGCGGCATGGTTGCGCTGTTGTCGCCTCCGCTTTTCGCGGGGGCGATTTTCTTTTATTGGCAATAAACAGAGAGGAGACCTGTCCATGCAGTCCGCTTCCCCCCACGGGGCACGCAAAAAAGTCCTTGTCATCCTAGTGCTGCTGGTCCTGCTGGTGTGCACCGCCATCCTGTCCTTCGGCCTGGGCCGATACCCCATCACCCCCGCGGAGCTGGCGGGCATCGTGCTCTCCCGCTTCCTCCCCATCGAGCAGTTCTGGGCCGACACCATGGTGAACGTGTTCTTCAATGTCCGCCTGCCCCGCATCATCATGGCCTGCCTGGTGGGCTGCTGCCTGTCCGCCGCCGGCTGCGCCTACCAGGGCATCTTCCAGAACCCCATGGCCTCCCCCGACATCCTGGGCGCCACCAAGGGCTCCGCCTTCGGCGCCTCCGTGGCCATTATCGCCGGGTTTGGCGCCCAGCTCATCATGCTGATGGCCTTCGGCTTCGGCATCCTGACCGTGGTTCTGGTGTGGCTGGTGAGCAGCAAGGCCAAGGGCAAGCGGGTCATGAGCCTGATTTTGTCCGGCATTGTCATCAGCTCCCTCTTTGAGGCGGGCACCTCCTACATCAAGCTGGTGGCCGACCCCAACGAGGCCCTGCCCAAGATCACCTACTGGCTCATGGGCAGCCTGTCGGGCACCACCCGGGACAAGGTGTCCTTTGTGTTCCTGCCCATGCTGATCGGCCTTGTCATCCTGTTTCTGCTTCGGTGGCAGCTGGGCGTGCTCACCATGGGCGACGAGGAAGCCCGCACCATGGGCGTCAACGCCAAGGTGGTGCGGCCGCTGATCATCCTGGCCTCCACCCTCATCACCGCCGCGTCGGTGTCGGTGTGCGGCGCCATCGGCTGGGTGGGCCTGGTGATCCCCCACCTGTGCCGCCGCCTGGTGGGCAGCAACACCCGGTACCTGATGCCCGCCTCCATGGTGGGCGGGGCGCTGTTCCTGCTCATCGTGGACAATATCTCCCGCAACCTCTACGCCACCGAGCTGCCCATCGGCATCCTCACCGCCTTTGTGGGCGCGCCCTTCTTCCTCTATCTGATGATGAAGGGAGGCGATGTGACGTGAGCATTGAGGTCAAACATCTCTCCTTCTCCTACGGAAAGCGGCAGGTGCTCAAGGATGTCAGCTTCTCCGTGGGCAAGGGCCGGCTCCTCTCGGTGCTGGGCCCCAACGGCGTGGGCAAGAGCACCCTGTTCCGCTGCATTCTGGGCCTGCTCCACGGCTTCCAGGGCGAGATCACCGTGGACGGCGCGTCGGTCAGCAGCCTGGGCGCCCGGGACCTGGCCCGCCGGGTGGCCTACATCCCCCAGTCCAACTACCCCGCCTTCCAGTACAGCGTGTTCGACATGGTCCTCATGGGCACCACGGCCCAGAGCAAGGGCTTCTCGCCCCCCGGCCCCAAGCAGGAGGCCGCCGCCCGGGAGGCCCTGGAGCGGCTGGACATCGGCCACCTGGCCGAGCGGAGCTACACCCGCCTGTCCGGCGGCGAGCGGCAGCTGGTGCTCATCGCCCGCGCCCTGGCCCAGCAGTCCACCGTGCTGCTGATGGACGAGCCCACCGCCAACCTGGACTACGGCAACCAGATCCGGGTGCTCACCAAGGTGCGGGCTCTGGCCGACGCGGGATACACCGTCATCCAGTCCACCCACAACCCGGAGCAGTCCTATCTCTTCTCCCACCAGATCCTGGCCATGAAGGACGGCCAGGTCCTCTCCCACGGCACCCCCGACGAGGTGATGAACGAGGACCTGATCCGGGCCCTCTACGGCATCGACGCCGAGGTGGTGCCCCTACGGGACGGACGGATGCGGGTGTGCATCCCCCGGGACCTCCCCACGTTTCCCCCCTGCGAGCAGGTGGAACATACAGCCGCTTCAACACAGTAAGGAGGATTTTTATGAAACAGAAAGCCCTGTCTCTGCTGCTGGCCCTGGCCATGGTGGTCTCCCTGGCCGCCTGCACCCAGAGCACCCCCGCTTCCAGCCCGTCGGCCTCCGGCTCCCCCGAGCCCTCCGTCTCCCAGACCCCCAGCGCCCAGCCCTCTGAGGAGAACACCGCCGACACCGTCATGTTCACCGACTCCTGCGGCCGCACGGTGGAGCTCCCCGCCCAGATCGACCGCATCGCCCCCTCCGGCCCCATGGCCCAGATCGTGCTCTTCGCCCTGTGCCCCGACAAGTTCGTGGGCCTGGCCAGCGAGTGGGACCCGGGCGCTGAGCAGTTTATCGACGCCAAGTATTACAACCTGCCCGCCCTGGGCCAGCTCTACGGCTCCATCGCCGGTGAGCTGAACCTGGAGACCCTGGCCGCCGCCGATCCCCAGGTGATCATCGATATCGGCGAGCCCAAGGACTCCATCGTGGAGGACATGGACGCCATCACCGAGCAGCTGGGCATCCCCTCCGTCCACGTCGACGCCAACACCGCCACCATGGGCGACACCTACCGCATGCTGGGCCAGCTGCTGGGCATGGAGGAGGAGGCCGCCGTCATCGCCGACTACTGCGACGAGATCTACAACAACACCGTCTCCATGATGGAGGCCATCGGCGACAACAAGGCCAACATCCTCTACTGCCTGGGCGACCAGGGCCTGAACGTCATCGCCCAGAACTCCTACCACGCCGAGGTCATCGACCTGATGACCAACAACCTGGCCGTGGTGGACTCCCCCTCCTCCAAGGGCACCGGCAACGAGGTGGACATGGAGCAGCTCCTCCTCTGGAACCCGGACATCATCCTCTTCGCCCCCGACAGCTACTATGACCAGGTGGCCGACGACCCGGTGTGGCAGGACCTGACCGCCATCCAGAACGGCGACTACTACGAGGTGCCCTTCGGGCCCTACAACTGGATGGGCTTCCCCCCCTCCGTCAACCGCTATCTGGGCATGCTGTGGATGGGCGCCCTCCTCTACCCCGACCAGATCGACTATGACCTGTACACCGAGGTGGCCCGGTACTATGACATCTTCTACCACTGCGACCTGACCCAGGAGCAGTTCGACGCCCTCACCGCCAACTCCATCGGCAAGCTGGCGGGCTGAGCCTGAGCAAACCAAAAAGAGCTGCGGCGCATCTGCGCCGCAGCTCTTTTTTACTGGATTTATACCCTCTCTTCTGGTATGCTGGTGATAAGGAAGAGCGGCTTTTCGTACACGATAAGGAGGGACCCGGCATGAAACGGTTTTTCACTCTGCTCCTGTCCCTGGGCCTTGCCCTGGCGCTGGCCGCCTGCGGCCCTGTGGAGGAATCCCCCGCCCCCAGCGGCACCGCGCCATCTCCCGTTGGGAGCGTTCAGTCCACCCCGCCGCCGGAGGAGAGCCAGCCGTCGGAGACGCCTCCTGAACCCACGCCGCCCCAGGACAGCCGGCCGCCGGAGGAGACCCCTCCCGCTGAGACGGAGGAGCCGGAGCCGGTCGTCTCGGCGGACTACGCGGACCCGGACCTGCTCGCCCAGCCGGAGGACTACGACCTGCTGGTGCTGGACGAGAGCGAGTACCGGGTGGACGTGGCCATCACCGCCACTGAGACGGTCACCGACATCCAGGTGGTATCCATCCCTATGGACGATATGGGCTTCCGGCTGGGAGCGGTTCTGGGCACCCTGGACGCCATCACCCCTGGCCGGCCCTTTGTGGTGGCCATGGCCTTCCCCGGCGACATGCCCAATACCGCCCTGGTCTTTACCGATTCGGACGGCGCCGTCCATTATTGCGCCATCTCCATGAGCGGCAAGGACGGCTCCTTGCTGCTCACGCCCTTTGAGCCTGTCCAGGACTGAGCCTCACGCCTCGGGGCACTTCTCCCGGTAGCGCTTCACCAGGTCGGCCAGGGTGATGTTGTCCACCACATTGTCCACCGCGTCCTGGATCTGCTGCCACACCTCCAGGGTGACGCAGCGGTCCGCCCGGCCGCAGCAGGCCCCGCCGGACACGCAGCTCACCGGGGCCAGGTTGCCCTCCAGCTGGCGGAGGATCTCCCCCACGGTGTACTCCTCAGGCGCCCGGGTCAGCAGATAGCCGCCCCCCGCGCCCCGGACGCTGCGGACCAGGCCGCCCCGGGCCAGCTGGGTGACGATCTGTTCCAGATATTTATCGGAGATCTCCTGCCGCTCGGCCACGTCCCGCAGGGGGACGGCGGAGTCTCCAGGCTGGACCGCCAGGTCCAGCATCAAACGAAGGGCATAGCGGCCCTTGGTGGAAATTTTCATGTCAGTGGCTCCTCTTCATCAGGTAGTTATAACTATATTACCACGGGTTTGGTAGGAATTCAAGCAAAAAAAGCTCTTGACTTTAACAACAAAAAGTGTTAAAGTCACGGTATCAACAGGAGAGGAGCTCCACCATGGCGCTGTGCTTCGGCTATGCATACGGCTATTACCGCTATTACCGTAGCGGTCATTTTGCCTGCCCATAACCGGTTTGCCAGCTGGGAGCGCTCCCTCATCGGAGAACACACCGCGGCGGTCCGTTTTGGGCCGCCGCGTTTTCTTTTGCGCGGCGGCGGGAACCGCCGGAATGAGAAAGGATGAAATTGATATGGTCGTGATTTTAAAGCCTGATTTTACCGCGGAGCAGATGGACGAGGCCATCCGCGCCATGGAGGCCGGCGGGGTCAAGGTGATGGTGTCCAAGGGCACCGAGACCACCATCCTGGGCGCCGAGGGCGACACCAGCCGTCTGGACGAGGAGAAGCTGTCCCAGCTGCCCGGCGTGGAGCGGGTCATGCGGATCAGCGAGCCCTTCAAGAAGGCCAACCGGAAGTTCCACCCCGACGACTCGGTCATCGACCTGGGCGGCGGCGTGACGGTGGGCGGCAGCAAGCTGGCCGTCATCGCCGGGCCCTGCTCGGTGGAGAGTGAGGAGCAGATCGTGGGCGTGGCCAGGGCGGTGCAGGCCGCCGGGGCCGTGGCCCTCCGGGGCGGCGCCTACAAGCCCCGCACCTCCCCCTACGCCTTCCAGGGCATGGGCTCCCGGGGCATCGAGCTGCTGCGGGAGGCCAGAGAGGCCACCGGCCTGCCCATTGTCACCGAGCTGATGAGCGCCGACCAGATCCCCCTCTTTGAGGCCTGCGTGGATGTGATCCAGGTGGGGGCCCGGAACATGCAGAACTTCGACCTGCTCAAGAAGCTGGGCAAGGTCAACAAGCCCATTCTGCTCAAGCGGGGCCTCAGCTCCACCATTGAGGAGTGGATCATGTCCGCCGAGTACATCCTGGCCGGCGGCAATCCCAACGTGATCCTCTGCGAGCGGGGCATCCGCACCTTTGAGACCTACACCCGCAACACCCTGGACCTGTCCGCCGTGCTGGCGGCCAAGCAGATGACCCACCTGCCCGTGGTGGTGGACCCGTCCCACGCCTGCGGCAAGGCCTGGATGGTGGAGCGGATGAGTCTGGCCGCCGTGGCCGCCGGCGCCGACGGTCTGCTCATCGAGGTCCACAACGACCCCAAGAACGCCCTGTGCGACGGCGCCCAGTCCATCACCCCCGACCAGTTCAAGGACCTGATGGGCAAGATCCGCAGCGTGGCCGCCTGCGTGGGCCGCAGCGTGTAAAGGGAGGTCTTTTTCATGTCAAAAACCATTGCTGTCATCGGCCTGGGCCTGATCGGGGGCTCCATGGCCCTGGCTTTGAAGGGCTTTGAGGATTTTGAGATCGTGGGTGTGGACGTGTCGGAGCCCACCCTCCGCTTCGCCGCGGAGCACGGCGTGGGCGACCGCATCACCGCCGACGCCGGAGAGGTGGTGCCCCAGGCGGACATGACCATCCTGTGCCTCCACCCCAGGGGCATCACCCGGTTCCTGGAGGAGTACAAGGACCGGTTCAAGCCAGGCAGCCTGGTCACCGACGTGTGCGGCATCAAGACCGCCATCATGGCGGCGGCGGAGGTGCTGCCACCCGAGGTGGACTTCATTGGCTGCCACCCCATGGCGGGCACCGAGTTCTCCGGCATTGAGCACGCCTTTGGGGAGATGTTTCAGAAGTCCCACCTGATTCTCACCCCCCGGGAGAGCAGCAAGGCGGAGCACATCGCCCTGATGGAGCGTCTGGCCGACTACATCGGCTGCAAGGACGTGGTGCGCACCACCCCGGAGGAGCACGACGCCATCCTGGCCTACACCAGCCAGATGATGCACATCATCGCGGTCTCGGTGTGCGACGACCCCATGCTCTTCACCTGCAAGGGTTTTGAGGGCAGCTCCTTCCGGGGATGCACCCGGGTGGCTGCCCTGGACGTGGGGCTGTGGACCCAGCTCTTCTCCATGAACGCCCCCGCCCTGCTCACCGCCCTGGACCGGCTGGAGGAGAATCTCCACGCCTACCGGGAGGCCATCGCCTCGGGGGACACCAAGCTGCTGTCCGAAAAGCTGGCCTATTCCGCCGGACGGAAGCGGAAGATGAACCTGGAGGGCCCCGACCTGCTCAGCCTGGACTAAAGATCAGCGGCGCATCCCGAATATGGGATGCGCCGCTTGCTTTTACTCTTTTTCCGGCAGGAAGAAGAAGTCCTCCAGCCGGTCGTCCCGGCTGTCGAAGATCTCGTTGTACTGGAGCATCTGGTAGTCCAGCAGGCCCTCCTGGGCCGCCTGGCTCATGTCATCCGTCTGCTCGTGCCAGGTGCCGTCGGTGTCCTGGTAGCCCACCGCGTTGACCACCGGCACCGTCTCCCGCAGCCCGCTCAGGAAGGTCTGATACCCGGTCTTGGGCAGGTTGGCCGCATCCATCAGCAGCCCGGAGAGGTAGTTGAGGGACAGCTTCACGTCCTGCTGCTCCTCAATGTCGTAGTTGGCCCAGATGAGGAAGGGCACCTCCTGCTTCTTCTGGGCCTCCTCCACGGTGGGGTCGCTGCCCAGCAGGTCGGTGTAGAAGTTGGTGGCCACCTGGGGCTGGTGGTCGCCGAAGATCAGGATCATGGTGGGCTCCTCCACCTGGGAGAAGTAGTCGATCAGGTATTCAAAGGCCTTGTCGCTCTGGTAAATCAGGTTCAGGTACTGGTTCACCGTGTTGTACTTACCCTCCATCTCTCCGGTGAGCCACACCTCCTTGGGCAGGTTGGTCCAGGCCCCCGAGTAGGCGCTGTGGTTCTGCATGGTCACGTTGAAGATGAAGAGGGGCTCCCCCTCCTCCTTCTCCTCATAGACCCGGATCAGGTTCTCATAGTCGGTCTGGTCGGAGATGTACTCCCGGATGTAGTAGGGGTCCTCAAAGTCGCTCTGGAACAGCCAGCGGTCAAAGCCGAAGTCCCGGTACACGGGGATCCGGTTCCAGCCGGAGGAGTAGTAGGGGTGCATGGCCACGCTCTCATAGCCCAGGGCGTTCATCTGGGCCACCAGGGATTCCGAGCTCTCCTTCACATAGAGGTGGTAGGGCACGGTGCCCGCCGGGAGAAAGGCGGTGGTGTTGCCGGTGAGGAACTCGTACTCCGAGTTGGCGGTGGTGCCGCCGAACACGGAGGAGTAGGCCGTGCCCCGGATGGTATTCTCCGTCAGGGAGCGGAAGAAGGGCATGGGGTCCTGGTTGGTCTCCAGGTCAAAGGTGCCCGTCAGGTCGGAGAAGGACTCGTTCATGATGACGATCAGGTTGACCGGCTGCACTTTGTCGCCGCTGCCGGTGCCCGACGCCGGCACGGACTCCCCCTCCACCCCGGCGGCGATCTGGGCCAGGGTCTCCTGGGAGTAGCCCTCCGGTTCGGACACGGAGGAGTACCGCAGGCACACGGAGAAGTTTAGCACAAAGCCGTTGCCCCGGGTGGTCCACATGGAGGGTTCGATGCCAACGGCGGAGAGAAATCCGGTGCCGAAGAACACGGCCAGGAATGCGGCGCAGAGGACGGTCACTGGCAGGGCGGAGCGGAGACGGAGCCTGGCGCGGCCCTTCTGTCTGGGCAGGTCCAGCAGCAGAAGCAGGAAGAGGGCCAGGCCCAGGGCGGTGAGGGCCTGTTTGGTGTCAAAGGCGTAGTTGTAGTTGCCCGCCACGTTGACGGCAGTGCCCAGGGTGAGCAGGTCGCCGGGGAAGATGGTGCGGCCCCGGAAGGCGATGACGTAGTGGTTGGCCATGCCGATGAGCCAGAACAGGGCGGTGGAGATGCCGCAGGCCAGGTTGCGCCGCCCCACGATGAGCCATACCGCCAGGGCGATGATGTAGTAGAAGGCCAGGTTCAGGGCCACCTGGAGGGTGGAGAAGCTGGTGAAGGGGTTGTTCCAGTTGAGGATCTCCACCAGGGAGTACCCCACCACCGGGCCGGCAGCCCAGAACAGCCGGGACAGCCACACCGCCGCCCTGCCCTCCAGCTTGAGCCGCACCGGGATGGGCAGGGCCAGCCCCAGGGCCCACAGCAGGCTCTCCCACCAGGAGAAGCCGGACAGCAGCAGGCCCGCCAGCACCCCTGCAAAGACCAGCGCCGCCACGATCAGGCCCCAGCGCCGCATCTCCACCCATGTTCTCCCGGTGTGGACCGGTATTTTTGTCTCTGTCTTCATGGTCTCGCCTTACCTCGTATTCAAACTATACAGAATAATCTCCCGCACAAAAAACAGCCGCTCCGGAATGACCGGCGCGGCATATTGAGCGATATCCTTACCGTTGCATCAAAATCTTACACGGATTTTACAGAAAGAGCAAGATGAAAACACGAAAGATTTTATGAATTTTTTGCCGTTTCAGGACACCTGAAAGATCCACTGCTCCCGGATCAAGGCCTCCCGCATCTCCCGGTCGGGTGAGAAGATGAGGATGCCGGTGCCGCCGCCGGGCAGCCGGTAGAGCAGGTAGCGCTTGCTCCTGGGGTCCAGGAACAGGCAGGCCCGCACCGTCCGGCTGGCCTGCCGGGCGGAGAGCTGGCCGGGGAGGTAGACGCCGTAGGCCAGGATGTCCTCCGTGTCGATGATCTCCAGCACCGGGGGATTTTCCCCGCTGCCCTGGGAGATGACGAGGCGGCTGCCGTCGTACTCATAGGTGTACACCGCGCTGAAGTAGGGCACCGCCAGCACCACCGCCACACAGAAGGGCAGCAGCATCGCCTGATGGTAGCCCATGGTCCGGGCCAGGGCCATCAGCGCCAGGGCGCAGCAGAGGCACAGCGCGCCATAGCGCGCCAGCGCATACTTTCGATACAGCCGCTGCTTCCGATACATGTGCACCCCTCCCCCTCCGGAACGGTCCTTCTATTGATATAGACGTTTGACAGAGAGAATTTGTTACACACCCAGGCAAAATTTTTGAAAAAATTTTTATGTGCCTCTGCCGAGGACATTTCTGTTCCAATTGTTCCCCGGGTACTTGACCTTCCACCTGGTGAAAGGTGTATGTTTTTCTCGACCAGCGGCAGATTCTTAATCTTTTTTCATTTGACAGCAGAACAGGCCGGTGGGATAATTTTCTTACAGGCTCAGGGAACGAGCCGGGAAAGGATGAAGCAGCTATGTGGAAAAAACGACTGAGCGCCCTCGCGCTGACCGCAGTCATGGCGGTCAGTATCTCCGCGCCCGCACTGGCCGTTGAGGCGGAGCCCTCCGCTACCCGCGAGGCGTCCGCCGCCATGGCCGCCCAGTTCGCCGCCCAGTACGGCGGCGCCGTCAGCGTGCAGTACGCCGTATGGCAGGACGGGGAGATCGCCCTCTCCGGCCACGCCGGCGTGTACTCCAAGTCGGAGAACCGCGTCCTGCTGGACACCGACCTGTACGGCATCGGCTCGGTGAGCAAGATGTACGTGACAGCCGCTGTCATGCAGCTGGTGGACCAGGGCAAGCTGGACCTGGACACGCCGGTGACCAAGTACCTGCCCGAGTTCAAGATGGCCGATGCGCGGTATAAGGACATTACGGTCCGCATGCTGCTCAACCACTCCTCCGGCCTGATGAGCGCCACCCACGACATGCTGCTCTTTGCCGACGACGACCGCTCCGCCACCGAGGACCTGCTGGAAACCCTGTCCACCCAGCGGCTGGTTGCCGACCCCGGCGCGTACAGCGTGTACTGCAACACCGGTTTCACCCTGGCGGAGCTGGTGGTGGAGGCGGTGAGCGGCAAGACCTTCCCCGAGTACCTCCAGGAGGCCATCCTGACCCCCAACGGCCTGGAGAACACCTTCACTCCCCAGGACGAGTTTGACACCTCCCGCCTGGTGAAGACCTACCTGGGCGAAGACCCCCGGGCCCTGCCCCAGGACTGCCTGGGCACGGTGGGCACCGGCGGCATCTACGCCGATGCCGCCGACCTGGCCTCCTTCGGCGGCCTGCTCTGCTCGGATGACCTGCTCACCTCCGCCTCTCTGGACGCCATGGCCGCCCCCGAGTACAGCAACGGCATCTGGCCCGACGACACGGACGACGCCCTGGCCTTCGGCCTGGGCTGGGACAACGTGTCCCTGGCCCCCTTCCGCTATAACAACATCCAGGCCCTTGCCAAGGGCGGCGACACCCAGTACTACCACGCCGCGCTGGTGGTCCTCCCCGAGTACGACATGGCGGCGGCGGTGCTCACCTCCGGCGGCGTGTCCACCTACAACCAGATGGCCGCGGCCCGGATGCTCATCGACGCCCTGACGGAGCAGGGCGTGACGGTGGACGAGACCATCCCCGCCCTGCCCGCCGCCAGCCCCAGCCAGACCATGCCCGCCCAGCTGATGGACTGCTCCGGCTACTACGCCTCCACCCTCCAGCAGTTCAAGGTGGACATCTCCGCCGACGGCGTGCTCACCATCCAGTCCCTCACCGTGCCCAGCGCCCCGGCCCAGACCTTCTACTACTTTGACGACGGCTCCTTCCGGGACCAGACCGGCGCCGCCGCCATGGTCAAGCCGGTGGTGGAGGACAACGGGGAGACCTACCTGTGGCAGAAGGCCTATGCCTTCCTCCCCGGCCTGACCGTGCTGCCCACCTCCAACTACGTGGGCCAGAAGGTGGAGCCCGCCCAGCTCTCCGCCGACGTCCAGGCCGCCTGGGACAAGTGGAATTCCACCAGCGTCCTGCCTCTGAATGAGAAGTACACCTCCCAGGTGTGGCTGTCCCTGGGCTCCGCCGCCGCTGCCGAGCTGCCTGAGTACATCCCCGGCTACGTAGGGGCCCAGAAGATTGTGGACGCCAATCACACCCAGTTTGCCGTGCAGCTGCCCGGCAACGGCGGCCGGGACGGCTCGGACACCACCATCACCGAGCAGGACGGCCACATCTGGATGGACGCCCAGGGCATCCTCTACGTAGACGCCTCCATCGCCCAGCCCATCTACTGCGGCGCGGGCGCCTACTCCACCATCCAGCCCGACGGCTATGCCCGGTGGTACACCGTGGGCAGCGCCGCCGGCCTGACCATCCGGGTGGACATCGAGGGCAACGGCGGGTTCTACGTCTATGACGGCACCGGCGCGCTGGCCGCCTCCTCCGTGGTGTGGGGGGACAGCACCGTCACCCTGACGGAGAACAGCGCCATCGCCTTTGCCGGCGACGCCGGCACCCGGTTCCATATCTCCGTGGTGCCCGCCGTCTGATCCCCGTAAGCGCAAAAGCCCGGACCGCCTCATTGCGGTCCGGGCTTTTGTTTTTTTACACATGTGGAGCTGGTTTTGTGGATAATTTTGATCAGTGGGTCAGCAGCCGCACCCGGAGGACGCCCTCCAGGGCCCGGATCTCGTCCACCACGTCGTCCCGGATCTTGGTGTTGATGTCCACCACGGTGTAGGCGTAGTCCTTCTTGGACTTGTTGGTCATGTTCTCCACGTTCACGTTGTCGTCGGAGAGGACCTTGGTGATGGCGGCGATGGCGCCGGGGATGTTCCGGTGGATGATGCACAGCCGGGCGATGCCGCTCCAGGGCTGCTCCAGGGCGGGCAGGTTCACGCTGTTGCGGATGTTGCCGTTCTCCAGGTAGTCCCGCAGCTGCTGGGCGGCCATGACGGCGCAGTTCTCCTCGCTCTCGGGGGTGGAGGCGCCCAGGTGGGGGATGGCCACCACGTTGCGCCCCTGGATGATCTTGTTGTTGGGGAAGTCGGTGACATAGCAGGCCACCTTGCCGCTCTCCAGGGCCTGGAGCAGGTCGTCGTCGGTGACCAGGCCGCCCCGGGCCAGGTTGATCAGCCGCACGCCGCCCTTCATCATCTGGAGGGCGCTGGCGTCAATCATGCCCTTGGTGTCCCCGTTGAGGGGCAGGTGGAGAGTAATGTAGTCGCAGTTTTTGTAGATGGTCTCCAGGTCGTTGGCCCGCTGGACCATACGGGAGAGGGACAGCGCCGCGTCCACGGACAGGAAGGGATCGTAGCCCCACACGGTCATGCCCAGCTTGGTGGCGATGTTGGCCACCTGGACGCCGATGGCGCCCAGGCCCACCACGCCCAGGGTCTTGCCCTGGATCTCCGGGCCCACAAACTGGCTCTTGCCCTTCTCCACCACTTTTTCCACGTCTTCGCCTGCGGCGGCCTGCTCCTTGACCCAGGCCGCGCCGCCCACCACATTCCGGGAGGCCAGCAGCATGGCACAGATGACCAGTTCCTTGACGGCGTTGGCGTTGGCGCCGGGGGTGTTGAACACCGCGATGCCCGCCTCGGAGCAGCGGTCGATGGGGATATTGTTGGTCCCCGCGCCCGCTCGGGCGATGGCCCGCAGGTTCTCGGGGAATACGTACTCGTGCATGTCCGCCGAGCGGACCAGGATGCCGTCCTCGTTCTCCACGTCGGGGCTGACGGCAAAGCGGCTCTGATCCAGCACGGACAGGCCGGCGGGGGAAATTTTATTCAACGCTTTGATGCGGTACATGTTTGGTTCGCCCCTTCTCAATTGTTTTTGTCGAAGGCTTTAATAAAGTCGCACAGCTTTTCCCCCCAGAAAAGGCTGCGCCTTTCCCGGGGACCCCTGATTTTACCTCCTCGGGCGGAGTGAATCCGCCCTGCGGCAAGATTTTGGCCTCCGGCCAAAATGCTTGAACGCGGCTCAGCCGCGCCCCGCCTTGCGGGACCCCGTGGAGAAGCTGTGCTCCCGGGTTCAGTTGCTCTTGTCGAAGGCTTTAATAAAGTCGCACAGCTTTCCCCCAGAAAAGGCTGCGCCTTTCCCGGGGACCCCTGATTTTACCTCCTCGGGCGGAGTGAATCCGCCCTGCGGCAAGATTTTGGCCTCCGGCCAAAATGCTTGAACGCGGCTTAGCCGCGCCCCGCCTTGCGGGACCCCGTGGAGAAGCTGTGCTCCCGGGTTCAGTTGTTCTTGTCGAAGGCCTTGATGAAGTCGCACAGCTTCTCCACGCCCTCTACCGGCATGGCGTTGTAAATGGAGGCCCGCATACCGCCCACGGAGCGATGCCCCTTCAGGTTGGTAAAGCCGGCGGCGGTGGACTCCTTGACGAACTTGGCGTCCAGCTCGTCGTTGCCGGTGCGGAAGACCACGTTCATGTCGGAGCGGGAGTCCTTTTCCACGGCGCAGGTGAACAGGCGGGAGTTGTCGATGACGTCGTAGAGCATGGCCGCCTTGCCGTGCTTGATGGCCTCCATGCCGGGCACGCCGCCCTGGCCCTCCAGCCACTCCAGCACCAGACCCAGCATGTAGATGCACCAGCAGGGGGGCGTGTTGTACATGGAGTCCTTGTCGATCATGGTCTTGTAGTTCATCATCAGCGGGGTGTAGGGCAGCTCATGGCCGGCCAGATCCTCCCGCACAATGGCCACGGTCAGGCCGGCGGGGGCCATGTTCTTCTGGGCGCCGGCGAAGATGATGCCGTACTTGCTCACGTCCACCGGGCGGGAGAGGATGTCGGAGGACATGTCGCACACCAGAGGCACGTCGCCGGTTTCAGGCACGTACTGCCACTCGGTGCCGTAGATGGTGTTGTTGGCGCAGTAGTAGAAGTAGCTGGCCTCCGGGTCCAGCTTCAGCTGGTCCTGGGCGGGGATGTAGGTGTGGTTCTTGTCGGCGGAGGAGGCGGCCAGGCTGATCTGGCCGTACTTCTGGGCCTCCTTATAGGCGATGTTGGCGAAGTTGCCGGTGACGGCATAGTCGGCCTTTCCGGTCTTGCCGATCAGGTTCAGGGGCACCATGGAGAACTGGGTGGAGGCGCCGCCCTGGAGGAAGAGGATCTTGTAGTTGTCGGGCACCTGAAACAGCTTGCGGAAGCGGGCCTGGGTGTCCTCAAAAATCTTCAGGAAAACCTTAGATCGGTGACTCATCTCCATCACTGACATGCCTGATCCCTGATAGTTGGTGATTTCGGCACCGGCGCGCTGAAGCACTTCCAGCGGCAGCATGGACGGACCTGCGGAAAAGTTGTACACGCGATCTGACATTGGACACCCTCCTAAAATGTGTTTTGCCGTCCGCCCACCGGGCACACGGCATACTCAAAGGACGAAAAACGGCCGCAGAAGACCGCGGCCCTTCTGTGGGCCACGGCACTCCGTGGCCGTTGCTTTAGTCCTGTAAAGTATTAAAACTATTATAGCCGAGTGCAGCGTCTCTGTCAATGATACAAACGTCCAAATCAGGCGGACACGCTCTGCGGCTCTTTGTGAATTTTACAACATTGCTTTCGCTTTTTTGCCCATCATGTTATAATGTTTGAAGATCATTTTCTGTCACTCTGCCTACTATGGCTTAGAACGGAGGCTCGCCTATGAAACTCAGTACCATCAGGGAGATTCTGGACGCCACAGTGCTCTCCGGTGAAGAACACCTGGACCGGGAGGTCCTGGCCGCCTGCGGAAGCGACTTTATGAGCGACGTGCTGGCCTATGTCAAGGACCAGGCCCTGCTGCTCACCGGCCTGGTGAACCCCCAGGTGGTGCGCACGGCCGAGATGCTGGACATGAAGTGCATCGTCTTTGTCCGGGGCAAGATGCCGGACGAGTCCATCCTGAGGCTGGCTCAGGCCCGGGACATTGTGGTCATGCGCTCGCCCAGGCGGATGTACGACGCCTGCGGGCTGCTCTATCTCAACGGACTGAGGGGGGACTGACGCTGTGGAGCCCATCAAACTGACCTATCACGTGGAGGGCGGCGATCTGATCAGCGCCGGCGAGGCCTCCAGCAAGATGAAAATGGCCCTCAAGAAGCTGGACCTGCCCCAGGAGACCATCCGCCGGGCGGCCATCTGCATGTACGAGGGCGAGATCAACATGGTCATCCACGCCGACGGCGGCCGGGCCGAGGTGGAGATCGCCATGGACCACATCACCATCCGTATGATCGACTCCGGCCCGGGCATCCCCGACGTGGACCAGGCCATGGAGGAGGGCTTCTCCACCGCCGGCGAGATCGCCCGGGACCTGGGCTTTGGCGCGGGCATGGGCCTGCCCAACATGAAGCGCTACTCCGACGAGATGAAGATCGACACCACCCTGGGCGTGGGCACCACCGTGACCATGCGGTTCAACCTGTAATGAGGAAACATGATGTGGAAAAAAGTATATAATTTCCTGCACATCGCCCTGTGGGCTTTTGTGGGCGTGTTCATCGGCAGCAGCCTCTGGCGCTGCTATGAGTACTACGCCTATCGCGACCTGTTCGCCGTACAGTCCGCCCCCTGGTACCTCTCCATTGTGGTGAACGGGCTGTTTACGGCGGTTATCGTTCTCGTCCTTCTCGTCCTCCGGCGGCTGGTCAAGCGGAAGCTGACATGACTGCCGCCCGCCGGGGAGCCTGTCTCCCCAACCTTCGGAGGTGAATGAATTGAAGCACTCTGTTGTCCTGGAGTACAAGCGCTGCCGTGGCTGCACCACCTGCATCAAGAGCTGCCCCACCGAGGCCATCCGGGTGCGCAACGGCAAGGCCGCCATCCTCAACGCCCGCTGCATCGACTGCGGCGTGTGCATCCAGGTGTGCCCCCACAAGGCCATCAAGTCCATCAGCGACCCGCTGGACATGCTGAAGAAATTCCGCTACTGCGTGGCCCTGCCGGAGCCGGCCCTGTACGGCCAGTTCCACAACATGGACGACATCGACATCATTCTCAACGGCCTGCTGGAGATCGGCTTTCACGACGTGTACGAGGTCTCCAAGGCCGCCGAGCTCATCAGCGACTACCAGCGCCAGTGCATCACCGGCGGCGTGGAGCGGGTCATGCCCCAGATCAGCTCCGCCTGTCCCACGGTGCTGCGCCTCATCCGCATGCGCTTCCCCAAGCTCATCCCCAACATCGCGCCGGTGATCACGCCGGTGGAGCTGGCCGCCATTCTGGCCCGCCGGGAGGCGGTGGAGAAGACCGGCCTGAAGCCGGAGGAGATCGGGGTGTTCTCCATCGTGCCCTGCTCCTCCAAGGTCACCGCCGCCCTCACCCCCGACGGGCTCAATCACCCTGTGCTGGACGGGGCCTTTGCCATCCGGGACGTGTACCTGCGCCTCCTGAGCGCTATGAAGAAGCTGCGGGGCAAGGAACTGCGGCCCCTGTCCTCCTCGGGCATCATGGGCGTGGGCTGGTCCTACTGCGGCGGCGAGTCCGCCGCCCGGATGGGCGAGCGGTATGTGGCGGTGGACGGCATCTCCAACGTGATCCGCATGTTGGAGGAGATCGAGGACGGCCGTCTGCCTGAGGCCGACTTCATCGAGCTCAACGCCTGCGTCCAGGGGTGCGTGGGGGGCTGTCTGACGGTGGAGAACCCCTACGGCGCCCGGATGCGCATCAAAAAGCTGATGAAGGGTCTGCCTGTGTCCCGCAACCGGTTCACCTTCAAGGGCGAGGACCGGGACGTGGTAAAGTTTGACTACGAGTTGCAGTATGTCCCCGTGTTCGTGCTGGACCAGGACCGGGCGGCCGCCATGGATAAGCTGGCCAAGATCGAGGCTCTGGAGCAGCAGCTGCCCGGGCTCCACTGCGGCTCCTGCGGCGCCCCCTCCTGCCGGGCCTTTGCCGAGGACGTGGTGCTGGGCCGGGCCAGCGAGGAGGACTGCATCTTCAAGATGCGGGAGCGGATGCAGTACATGGCCGGTTCCTCCGACGCCGACGAGTACCTGCCCGCCCCCTTCCGCCACAAGAAGGACTCGCCGCCCCACGGACACAAGAAGTGACCCCTCACCTATTCTATGCCAGGAAGCGAGGTTGTTCCCATGACCGTAAAAGAGCTGTCCGCTGCCCTGTCCCTGACGGAATTCGCCCTCCCCGCCCCCGACGCGCCGGTCACCGGCGGCTACGCCGGCGACCTGCTCAGCTGGGTCATGGGCCGGGCCACTGCCGGGGACTGCTGGATCACCATCATGTCCAATCAGAACGTGGCCGCCGTGGCCCTGATGGCCGACGTGGCCTGTGTCATCCTGTCTGAAGGCGTCACCCCCGACCAGGCCCTCCTGTCCCGGGCAAAAGAGCAGGAAGTCAACCTGCTGGGCTCCGACAAGGGCACCTTTGCCCTGGCCGCGGCGGTAAACGGCCTGCTGTGACGGCAGGCCACCGCTGTCCGGCTGCTGAAAGGCGGTGAGTTTTATCCCAAATCTTACCTTTGACCTCCACCTGCACTCCTGCCTCTCCCCCTGTGGCTCTGAAGATAATACCCCCGCCAATCTGGCGGGCATGTGCGCCCTGGCGGGCATTGAGGCCGCCGCCCTCACCGACCACAACACAGTGGGCAACTGCGCCGCCTTCTGTGAGGCCGCCGAGCGGTACGGCATCATCGCCCTGCCCGGCATGGAGCTGACCACTGCCGAGGAGGTCCATGTGGTGTGCGTGTTCGGCAATCTGGACGCCGCCCGGGCCTTTGAGGCGGAGGTGTTCCGCCGCCTGCCGCCGCTGGAGAACGACTCCCGGGTCTTCGGTCCCCAAATAAGGATGGACAGCGAGGACACGGTGCTGGGGGAGGAGCGTCGGATGCTCTCCACTGCCACCGGCATCGGCATCTATGAGGTGCCCGGCCTGGTGGCGGCTCTGGGCGGAGCCTGCTGGCCCGCCCACATCGACCGCCCCTCCTTTTCCCTGATCTCCAACCTGGGCCTGTGGGACCCGGGGCTGGGCTTCCCCTTTGCGGAGGTCTCCCGGGCCTGCCCCCCTGATTTCCTGGACCGGCCCGATCTGAAGGGCCTGCCGGTGATCACCGCCTCGGACGCCCACTACCTGGATCAGATCATGGACGCCTGCCAGCAGGTGGAGTTGGCCGAAAAAAATTCTTCCGCCCTGCTGGAATGGCTGAAACGCCCTGATTTCAATGCTTTCAGCCCTCTGCCATCCTAAAATTTCTACCCCTTTGCGGCATAATTTTGACATTTGTCCGCATTTCCTATTGCGCCCTTCAAAAAAGTTAGATATAATGAACAAATGTTAGGTCAGAATACAGCCTCACATTGAGAACATATACGAAAAAGGAGGACACCTACATGCCAAACTGCAAGACCGTTGTGCCTTACAACGGAACACCTGAGCAGGAGGAACGGCTGCGTCAGGTCATCGCCGAGCACAAGGGTCAGCCCGGCTCCACCATGCCCGTGCTCCAGGCCGCTCAGGAGATCTTCGGCTACCTGCCCGAAGAGGTCCAGATCATGATCGCGGAGGGGCTGGACATTCCCCTCTCCGAGGTCTACGGCGTCGCTTCGTTTTACGCGCAGTTCTCCATGAACCCCAAAGGCCGGCATCAGATCTCCGTCTGCCTGGGCACCGCCTGCTACGTCAAGGGCGCGGCGGACATCCTTGCCGCGGTGGAGAAAAAGCTGGGCATCCGTCCCGGCTCCATCACCCCCGACGGAAAATTCTCTCTGGACGCCTGCCGCTGTGTGGGCGCCTGCGGCCTGGCCCCGGTCATGATGGTGGGGTCCGACGTGTACGGCCGCCTCACCCCCGACCAGGTTGGGCCGATTCTGGACAAATACGAGTGAGAAGCGCTGAGCCGCCGAGCAGGGGAGCCTGGACCGGAGCGAGGGCGAGCAGCGGGCCGCACAGCGGCCCGGAGACCAGCCCGAGCCGCAGGGAAGGCGACCCGACCGCGAGGCGTGGGAAGCGTGACAAATAAGCCAGCCCCAGGGAGGGCGGAATTATGAAAGAGCTTTCCCTTCATATTCTGGACATTGCCCAGAACTCCATCTCCGCCGGTTGTACCCGGCTGGAGCTGTCCCTGACCGAGGGGGAGGGCCAGCTCGTTCTGGTCATCGGAGACAACGGCCGGGGCATGTCGCCCGAATTCCTGGCCTCCGTCACCGACCCCTTTACCACCACCCGTACCACCCGCAAGGTGGGGCTGGGGCTGCCCCTTCTCCGCCTGACGGCGGAACAGACCGGCGGCAGCCTGACCATTGAGAGCACGGTGGGGGTGGGTACCACGGTGACCGCCCGTTTTTGCAGCGGCCACATCGACTGTCCGCCCCTGGGCGATATGGCGGGCACGGTGGCCCTGCTGGTGCAGGGCGCGCCGGAGGTGGACACCATCTACACCCACACCACGGACCGGGGTTCCTTCACCTTTGACACCCGGGAGATCCGCTCTGTGCTGGGGGAGGGCATCTCCCTGGCCGAGCCGGAGGTGGCCATGTGGATGCGTGGCTATCTGGAGGAGCTGGAGCAGTCCGTTTGATCACAGCGCGGGAGGTTGCCTCCCGCTGACAGGGCCGCGGCGGGGTCTCCCCGTGCCGGCGGCAGCCCGGGGGATGCCCCAGGGCGGAAACCAACTTGTTTGAATGGGGGATGAATTCGTGAAAAGCCTGGAAGAACTGAAGGCCATCCGGGACCGGATGCAGAAGCAGGTCGGTCTGCGGGAGTCCGATGAAAATACCATCCGCGTCGTGGTGGGCATGGCCACCTGCGGCATCGCCGCCGGCGCCCGGCCCGTTCTGGAGGCCTTCCTGGAGGAGGTCAACAAGCGGGAGCTGAAGAACGTCACCGTCACCCAGACCGGCTGCATCGGCGTGTGCCGCCTGGAGCCCATCGCCGAGGTGTACGTCCCCGGCGAAGAGAAAGTCACCTACGTCAAGCTCAAGCCCGAGATGGTGCCCAAGATCGTGGCCGACCATCTGGTCAACCGCCAGGTGGTGACCGAGTACACCATCGGCGCTGCGGAATAAAGGAGGGTATGCGGCATGAATCTGGTTCGATCCCACATCCTGGTCTGTACCGGCACCGGCTGCACCTCCTCCAACAGTCTGAAGATCATCGAGGCCTTCGAGCGTGAGCTGGAGGCCCAGGGCATGGCCAAGGAGGCCCAGGTGGTCAAGACCGGCTGCTTCGGCCTGTGCGCCATGGGCCCCATCGTCATGATCTACCCCGAGGGCGCCTGCTACACCAAGGTCACCCCGGCCGACGTGCCCGAGATTGTCTCCGAGCACATTGTCAAGGGCCGTATCGTCCAGCGGCTGCTCCACATGGAGAGCGACGAGGGCGGCACCGCCACCAGCCTGTCCGAGACCACCTTCTACAAGCACCAGCTGCGCATCGCCCTGCGCAACTGCGGCGTCATCAACCCGGAGAATATCGACGAGTACATCGGCGTGGACGGCTACGCCGCCCTGGGCCGCATTGTCACCGAGAAGATCCCGCCCCAGCAGATCATCGACGAGATCCTGGCCTCCGGCCTCCGGGGCCGGGGCGGCGCCGGCTTCCCCACGGGCCGGAAGTGGCAGTTCACCCACGACGCCGTGTCCCCCGACGGGGTGAAGTTCGTCTGCTGCAACGCCGACGAGGGCGACCCCGGCGCCTTCATGGACCGCTCCGTGCTGGAGGGCGACCCCCACAGCGTCATCGAGGCCATGGCCATCGCCGGCTACTGCATCGGCGCCCAGCAGGGCTACATCTATGTCCGCGCCGAGTACCCCATCGCCGTCAAGCGGCTGGAGATCGCCATCAAGCAGGCCAAGGAGTACGGCCTGCTGGGCGACAACATCTTCGGCTCCGATTTCTCCTTCAACCTGGAGCTGCGCCTGGGCGCGGGCGCCTTTGTCTGCGGCGAGGAGACCGCCCTCATGACCTCCATCGAGGGCAAGCGCGGCGAGCCCCACCCCCGTCCTCCCTTCCCCGCCAACAAGGGCCTGTTCCAGCGGCCCACCCTGCTCAACAACGTTGAGACCTACGCCAACATCACCTGGATCCTCAACAACGGCGCGGACAAGTTCGCCGCCATCGGCACGCCCAAGTCCACCGGCACCAAGGTCTTCGCCCTGGGCGGCAAGATCACCAACACCGGCCTGGTGGAGATCCCCATGGGCACCCCCCTGCGCACCATCATCGAGGACATCGGCGGCGGCTGTCCCAACGGCAAGAAGTTCAAGGCCGCCCAGACCGGCGGCCCCTCCGGCGGCTGCATCCCCGCCAGCCTCATCGACACCCCCATGGACTACGACTCCCTGGGCGCCATCGGCTCCATGATGGGCTCCGGCGGCCTCATCGTCATGGATGAGGACAACTGCATGGTGGACATCGCCAAGTTCTTCCTGGAGTTCATTGTGGACGAGAGCTGCGGCAAGTGCTCCGTGTGCCGTATCGGCACCAAGCGCCTGCTGGGCCTGCTGACCAAGATCACCGAGGGCAAGGGCACCCTGGAGGACCTGGACACCATCGAGGAGCTGTGCTACCACCTGAAGTCCAGCGCCCTGTGCGGCCTGGGCCAGACCGCCCCCAACCCGGTGCTGTCCACGCTGAAGCACTTCCGGGACGAGTACGTGGCCCACGTGGTGGAGAAGCGGTGCCCCGCCGGCGTGTGCAAGAACCTGCTGCGGTACACCATTGATCCCCAGTTGTGCAAGGGCTGCACCCTGTGCGCCAAGAACTGCCCGGCGGGCGCCATCTCCGGCGCGGTGCGGGCGCCCCACGTGGTGGATCAGAGCAAGTGTATCAAGTGCGGCGTGTGTATGGACAACTGCCGCTTCGGCGCCATTCACAAGGGCTAAAGGAGGGGAAAGAAGATGGAACAGAAAATGGTCAATCTGAAAATCGACAATATCCCGGTCTCCGTGCCCGCCGGCACCACCGTGCTGGAGGCGGCCCGAAACGCGGGTATCAAGATCCCCTCCCTTTGCTTTCTGAAGGACATCAACGAGATCGGCGCCTGCCGTATCTGCGTGGTGGAGGTCAAGGGCGCCAAGAGCCTGGTGGCCTCCTGCGTGTACCCGGTCAGCGAGGGGATGGAGGTCTTCACCAACACGGAAAAGGTCCGCCACTCCCGTCAGCTCACCCTGGAGCTGATTCTGTCCAACCACCGGATGGACTGCCTCACCTGCGCCCGCAGCGGCCGCTGCGAGCTCCAGGATCTGGCCCGGGATCTGGGCATTGACGCCGTGCGGTACGCCGCCGACGGCCTGGTCCCCCAGATCGAGGACTCCGCCCCCCACCTGATCCGGGACAACTCCAAGTGCGTCCTGTGCCGCCGGTGCACCGCCGTGTGCCGCAAGACCCAGGAGGTGGGCGTCATCGGCTGCAACGACCGGGGCTTTGCCACCCACGTGGGCTGCGCCTTTGACCGGGACCTGAACGAGGTGGACTGCGTGTCCTGCGGCCAGTGCATCGTGGCCTGCCCCACCGGCGCCCTCCAGGAGAAGGACGACACCGCCAAGGTCTGGGCCGCCCTCAACGACCCCACCAAGCACGTGGTGGTGGGTCCCGCCCCCTCCATCCGTGTCACCCTGGGCGAGTGCTTCGGCATGCCCATCGGCACCAACGTGGAGGGCAAGATGGTCACCGCCCTGCGCCGCCTGGGCTTCGACAAGGTCTTTGACGTGGACAACGCCGCCGACTTCACCATCATGGAGGAGGGCACCGAGTTCCTCCACCGCCTCCAGGAGGGCGGCACCCTGCCCCTCATCACCTCCTGCTCCCCCGGCTGGATCCGGTTCTGCGAGCAGCACTACCCCGAGATGATCCCCAACCTGTCCACCTGCAAGTCCCCCCAGCAGATGTTCGGCTCCCTGGTCAAGAGCTACTATGCCGAGAAAATGGGCATCAACCCCCGGGACATCGTGGTGGTGTCCGTCATGCCCTGTACCGCCAAGAAGTACGAGGTCCGGCGGGAGGAGATGCGTCAGCACGGCTGGCTGCCCGTGGACATCTCCCTCACCACCCGTGAGCTGGGCCGCATGATCACCCGGGCCGGCCTGCTGTTCCAGAACCTGCCCGACGGCGAGTTTGACGAGATGCTGGGCCTGTCCACCGGCGCGGCCACCATCTTCGGCGCCTCCGGCGGCGTGATGGAGGCCGCCCTGCGCACCGTGGTGGAGATCGTCACCAACGGCGAGATGAAGCCCCTGGACTTCACCGAGGTCCGCGGCATGACCGGCATCAAGGAGGCCACCTACGAGCTGCCCGGCAAGACCGTCCGGGTGTGCGCGGTCTCCGGCCTGGCCAACGCCAAGAAGGTGCTGGACGGCGTCAAGTCCGGCGAGATGCAGTACGACTTCATCGAGATCATGGCCTGCCCCGGCGGCTGTATCAACGGCGGCGGCCAGCCCATCCAGCACGCCGACGTGCGCAACTGGACCGATATCCGCTCCCTGCGGGCCAAGGCCCTCTACACCCAGGACGCCGGCATGACCTACCGCCGCAGCCATGAGAACCCGGTGCTCCAGCAGGTCTACAAGGAGTACCTGGGCGAGCCGGGCGGCCACCGGGCCCACGAGCTGCTCCACACCACCTATATCCCCCAGAAGCGGTACCGCACAGAGTGATCCGTTTTCAGCCGGGGCGCGTCGTCTGACGCGCCCCGGCTTTTTCATTCGAAATCCGGCCTCAAATCCTTCTGCTTCGAATTAATTGAGCCAGTTGGGGTTTTTTTCTCCGCTTGCCGCTGATATAATAATTTTAGAGAAAAAACCTGTTTTTTGTTCCTTAAATTGTAAGTTATATACATAGGAGGCTGCTCTATGACTCTGGACAACCTGTGCGCGCGGTACCCCGCCCTGGCCCTCCAGCTCCGGCAGCTCCCGCCCCGCCTGCTGGAGATCTCCACACTGGTACAGTTCACCTCCGGTCAGAAGGTGGTGGTGCGGGACGAGCCGGTGGAATACGTCTACTACGTTCTCTCCGGCGAACTTCTGGTCTGCAACGAGACCATGGAGGGCAAATTCTCCGCCTGGATGACCATGCACGCCCCCACCCTGATCTCCGAGCTGGAGATCCTGGCCGGCATCGGCACCTATGCCGCCAGCGTCTCCGCCGCGGCCCGGTGCATCGCCCTGCGGTCCTCCGCCGAGGAGTTTGCCCAGCTGCTCCGCAGCGACGTGGACTTTCTCTGGTCCGTGGCCCAGGTTGTGAGCCGGAAGAACTTCGCCCTGTCCCACAGCCGGGGCAACGCCGCCTTCCGCTCCAGCCTGGACAAGACCGCACTCTTCCTGCTCCAGCACTGCGTCCTCGCCCCGCCGGGAGACCGGGAGTCCGTGGTGCTCAAGACCCGCTCCCGCATCGCCAGCGAGGTCATCATCAGCCAGAAGACCCTGGACCGCTGCCTGATGCGCCTGCGGGACGAGGGCTACCTGTCCATCGTGCGGGGCAAGGTCCGAATCAGCGCGTCACAGCATCAGCGGCTGTTGGATACCTGGGGTCCCTCCTGCTGAGGCTGTTTTGCGGCATTATCAGCCCGTGAAAGAAGGAGGCAAACAAACGTGAAACGCGCCATGAGCATCCTGACAGCAGCCGCTCTGCTGCTGTCCCTGACTGTATCCGCCCTGGCCGCGGAGACAGAATCCCTCCCCTGGTACGCAGAAGCACAGGCCTATGTGATGAAAGAAGGCATTATGACCGCCGTGGATGGAGATTTTCAGCCCAGCGGCCCGGTGACCCGTGGGGTGGTGTTCCAGACCCTCTACCGTATGGCCGGCACGCCGGTGGCCCCGACCGCCAGCTTTACCGACACGGCGGGCACCTGGTACGCCGACGCGGCGGGCTGGGCGGAGTACACCGGCCTGGCCGCCGTGCCTGACAGCAAGCTCTTTGACGGCGACCGGCTCATCACCCGGGGCGAGCTGGCAGCCATCTTCTACCGTTACGGCCAGCAGGTGGCCCTGCTCACCTCCCCCGAGGGCGGCCCCGACCTGACTGCCGCCCCTGACTGCGCCGACGTGGGCAGCTGGGCGGCGGAGGGGATGAAGTGGTGTCTGGCCACCGGGGTGCTGTCCGGCAAGCCGGGCGGCCTGCTGGACCCCAACGGCACCGCCGTCCGGGCAGAGCTGGCCCAGATGCTGTTCAAACTCTCCCAGGTGGAGCCCCTCTATCCCGACGCCAAGCAGGTCCGCCTGCTGGCCACCAGCGATCTCCACGGCTGGTTCGTCCCCTGGGACTTCGCCCTGGATCAGGCAAACACCTCCGGCAGCCTGACCTACCTGGCCACCCGGTTCGGCCAGGAGCGGGCCAAGAACAAAAATGTGGTGCTGGTGGACTGCGGCGACGCGGTGCAGGCCAACTACGTGGAGTACTTCATCGACCACGACTCCAACCCCATGATCGCCGCCATGAATGCCCTGGACTACGACCTGTGGACCTGGGGCAACCACGAGTACAACTTCGACCTTGCCCGCCGGGCCAAGCTGGCGGCCCAGTTTGACGGCGCGGTCCTGTCGGGCAACGTGTACCTGAAGGGCACGGACAAGCGCTATATGCCCGCCACCACCGTGGTGGAGCGGGACGGGGTCCGGCTGGGCTTCATCGGCCTGACCACCCCCCTCATCCAGGAGTTTGAGGCGGGCAAGGGCACCCTGGACCAGGTGGACGTCCACAACCCCATCGGGGAGACCAAGCTGGCCATCCAGGAGCTGAAGGCCCAGAACGTGGACGCCATCATCGGCGTGTTCCACATGGGTCTGGACCGGGAGAACGACGTGGAGGGCTCCAGCGTCAGCGACATCGCCAACGCCTTCCCCGAGCTGGACGTGATCGTGGCGGGCCACGCCCACCAGCTGGTGCCCAGCCGGACGGTCAACGGCGTGCTCATCACCGAGCCCCAGAACTACGCCAAGGTCTACTCCGCCGTGGATCTGACCCTGGCCCCCGACGGGGACGGCTATAAGGTGGTATCCAAGCGGGCCTGCGCCATCCCCGCCGGCCACGAGGAGGACCAGGCCATGGTGGAGCGGATGGCCCCCTACAAGACCGAGCTGAGCGGCTATGTCAACACCCCCATCGGCACCCTCATCAACAGCGACCTGAACGGCACCGACAAGATCAAGGGCATCTCCGCCGGGTACACCGAGGCCACCGGCATCTGGAACCTGCTCTTCTCCGCCGCCATGCACTATTCCGGCGCCCAGGCGGTCATCCTCAACACCGACTATGAGAACGCCGGCTTCCCTGTGGGCGACGTGAGCATCAAGAGCATCTCCTCCAGCTACTCCTACTCCGGCGGTGAGATCACCGTCTACAAGGTGACCGGTAGGGACCTGAAGGCCCTGCTGGAGTACAGCGCCCAGTACTTCAATCAGATCAAGCCCGGCGACCTGACGGTGAGCTACAATCCGGAGCGCCGCCAGTCCAAGTACAGCACCAACAACATCGGCGGCGGCATCACATACTGCCTGGACCTGACCCAGGAGGCGGGCAGCCGGGTGAAGGACCTTTGCCTCATCACCGACTACCACGAGGACGGCACCCCTGTGCTGGACGACAAGGGCATGCCCAAGACCACCCCCATCACCGACGACATGGAGATCCTGCTGGGCACCAACTCGTACAGCATGAACAAGTGGCTGGGCGAGGGCGGCTGTCTGGCGGGCCGCCAGCTGGAAATCGTGTTCAGCTCCTCGGAGAAATGGGGGGACGACGGCACGGTCCGCGCCCTGGCCATCCGCTACATCAAGGAGGCCCTGAAGGGCACCGTGGACGGCGACGCCTTCAACTATGACAACTGGCATCTCTACACCGGCATTGACGAGACCTCTCCCGCCTACCTGAAGGCAGTGGAGCTCATCAACAACGGCACCCTCACCCTTCCCGCCCTGGAGAACGGCCGAACCAACGTCCGCTCCATCACCGAGGCGGATGTGGCGCCCTATCTGTAACCGCGCACCCGCACCCAGGCGGGGCGACCTCTGCGGCACCATCTGCCACACGCAGGAAAAAGGGGACCTTTCAGGGTCCCCTTTTCCTTATTCTCCACGTTTTTTGCTAAAAGCGGCCTATTCTCTCCTCCATTTTCCCATTTTAGCCAATTGTCCAATTCCATGTTGCTTTTTTTACCGCGATTATGTAAAATAAAAAACAGAACTCTCTGACTTCACTCTTCTGGAGGCGTCACATATGGATCTCACCAGCTATCGCGAGAGCAGCAAGAAAGTCGCGGAATTTCTCAATAAGGTCCCCCCTGTTCTGCTGGACAGCGGCACTCTGGTCCGGGTCCCCGCCGGACAGGTGGTGGTGCGGCAGGAGGAGCCGGTGAAGTACGCCTGGTTCCTGCTCATGGGCGAGCTGCTCACCTTCAGCGAGACGGAGGACGGCAAGAAGTCCAGCTTCATCACCCTGGACGCCCCCAGCATGCTCTCCGACCTGGAGCTGCTGGCCGACATGCCGGTCTACGCCTCCAACGTCATGGCCAACACCGACTGCGACATGATCCGCTGCGACGCCGCCCTGGTCTCTCGCTGGCTGGACAACGACCTGCCCTTCCTGCGGATGGTGTCCGCCCTGTGCAACCGCAAGACCTATGACAACTCCTACTACCGGGGCAAGTCCGCCTTCCGCTCCAGCCTGGACAAGGTGGCCATCTACCTGCTGCGGTACTGCTCCCTGACCCCGCCCACCGCCGTCCGGGAGACCGTGGTCACCAAGACCCGGCAGACCATGTCCAGCGAGCTCATCATGAGCGCCAAAACCGTGGACCGCTGCCTGCAGCAGCTCCAGGACGGCAACTACCTCTCCATCGTCCGGGGCAAGGTCCACATCACCGCGGACCAGTACGCCCGCCTGACGGAAAACTGGGGCAGGACCGACTGACCGCCTTCCTCTGCCGTCCCCTCCGCCCGCTGTCCCGCCAAATGAGGACAGCGGGCGTTTTTCTGCCGTTTTTCCCAATTTGGAAGGAAGTTTTACCCTGCTTTTCTCCGAGAACAGCCGTGTGTCCGTTGCTTTTTTCCCGTCTCTGGTGTAAAATACCTCTGACTTGCCGCATACTATGGCCTGAACGCTGAAAAAGGAGGTTCCTGGGTATGGATGAACGTGTGAGAGAGCTGCTGGATCGGGTGAGAGGCACCGCCCTGTCCGTAGGTGAGGCGGCGGGCACCACTGCCCGTTATGCCGCCAAATGCGCCGGGCAGACTGTGGATATCGCCAAGCTGAACATGAAGATCTTTGACCTGAAGACCGACATCAACAACCTGCTGCGGGAAGTAGGCCAGACGGTCTATGATACCCATCTGGGCCGCACCGCCGACCAGTCCGCACTGGACGGCATGCTGAGCCAGATCGACGAGAAGAATCGCGCCATCGACGAGCTGAAGGACCGCATCGCCGCCCTGAAGCACGCCAAGGAGTGCCCCGACTGCGGCGCCTCCTGCGGCCGGGACGACAAGTTCTGCAAGAACTGTGGCCGGCCCTTCTGACGTCGGGCGGATTTGACCCCTTCCACTCCATTCACGCCGGGCGGCCCCTCCGCCCGGCTCCACCCACTACAAAGGAGGACAAGCGTATGAACTATACCTTTGCCCAGTACCAGGAGAGTGCGGAATACATCCGCTCCAAGATCGGCGACTTTACCCCCAAGGCTGCTATGGTGCTGGGCTCCGGCCTGGGCTTCATGGGCGACGTGGTGAAGGACCCCATCGTGGTGCCCTACAGGGAGATCCCCCACTTCAAGGCCTCCACCGCCCCCGGCCATAAGGGCCAGCTGGTGTTCGGCTACCTGGAGGACAAGCCCGTGGCCGTGATGCAGGGCCGCATGCACCACTACGAGGGCTACTCCTATGAGGAGGTGTCCTACGCCGTGCGGGTGCTGCGCCTGCTGGGGGCCGACACCCTCATCGTCACCAACGCCGCCGGCTGCGTCCGCACCGACTGGAAGGCCGGCGACCTGATGCTCATCACCGACCACATCAAGATGTTCTCCGAGTCCCCCCTCCGGGGCGAGAACCTGCCCGAGTTCGGCGTCCGCTTCCCCGACGCCTCCAAGCTCTACACCCCCGCCCTCCAGGACCTGGCCCGCGAGGCCGCCGGCGAGCTGGGCATCCAGCTGCGTGAGGGCGTCTACTTCTACTGCTACGGCCCCCAGTACGAGACCCCCGCCGAGGTGCGGGCGGTCCGCATCCTGGGCGGCGACGCGGTGGGCATGTCCACCGCCCCCGAGGTCATCGTGGCCGGCCACTGCGGCATGCAGGTGCTGGGCTTCACCCTGCTGAGCAACATGGCCGCCGGCATCCTGGACCAGCCCCTCAGCGAGCAGGAGGTGCTGGACGCCGCCGAGGCCTGCAAGGACAAGTTCTCCCGGCTGGTGCTGGCCTGTCTGAAGAAGCTGTAAGATAACCGCTCCCTGGGAGACGGCGCCGGACTCCGGCGTCCGTCTCCGCGGTTTTTTCCCGACTGAATTCTGAGATAAGGGGGTTTTCCCATGTCTGTTCTGTTTGAAAACGCCACCGCCGTGCTGATGGACGAGAAAAACACGGTGCTGGAGGGCGCTTTTGTGGCCGTGGAAGGGGATAAGATCTCCTATGTGGGCGCCCAGCGGCCCCAGGGGACCTTTGACGAGGTCATCGACGCCGCCGGCAAGGTGCTCATGCCCGGCCTGGTCAACGCCCACACCCATGTGCCCATGACCCTCATGCGGGGGTACGGCGACGGCAATAATCTCCAGGACTGGCTGACCAAGTTCATCTTCCCGGTGGAGGACAAGTGGGACGGCCGGGCCATCCGCTCCGCCGCCGCCCTGGGCCTGGCGGAGATGATCATGTCCGGCACCACCTGCCTGGCCGACATGTACATGTTCTGCGACGAGATCTGCCAGGAGGTGGCCGCCGCGGGCATCAACGCCAATATCGCCCGGGGCGTCACCGCCTTTGACGCCGCCGCCGACTTCGCCACCTGGACCTCCTGCGTGGAGACCCGGGAGCTGGTGGACAAGTGGCACGGGTACAACAACGGCCAGATCCTCATCGACGCCTGCATCCACGGCGAGTACACCTCCTGCGCCGCCCCTCAGATCTGGGACAGCGTGGCCCAGTACGCCAGGGACAAGGGCCTGGGCATGCACATCCACATCTCCGAGACCAAATCGGAGCACGAGGAGTGCCTGGGCCGCTGGGGCATGACCCCGGTACAGGTGATGGAGAAGCACGGCCTGTGGGATGTGCGGGCCATCGCCGCCCACTGCGTGTGGACCACGCCCGACGACTGGGCCATCATGGCCGAGCACGGCGTGTCCGCCATCCACAACCCCTGCTCCAACCTGAAGCTGGGCAGCGGCGTGGCTCCGGTGATCGGCATGCGGAAGGCCGGGGTCAACGTGGCCATGGGCACCGACGGCGTGTCCTCCAACAACACCACCGACCTGTTTGAGGACATGAAGATCGCCGCCATGCTCCAGAACGGCGTGGAGCACGACCCCCTGGCCCTGCTGCCCTCCGACGCCCTGCGGATGGCCACCGTCAACGGCGCCAAGGCCCTGGGCCGGAACACCGGCCGCATCGCCGTGGGGTGCGACGCCGACCTCATCCTGGTGAACTTCAACCACATCAACCTGGTGCCCCGGCACGACGTGATCTCCAATCTGGTCTACGCCGCCCACGGCTGCGACGTGGCCATGAATATGTGCCGCGGCAAGGTCATATACAAGGATGGGGTGTTCCTCACTATCGACATCGACCGGGTCAAGCGCGAGGTGGAGGAGTACGCCCTGCCCCTGCTCTTCGGCTGAGCCGCCGCAACCAACACAGCCGCCCGGCGGCTGTCCGCTGAAAGGAATGTAGCCCTTGTCAAACGCAGAAAAGAAAAGTACCTTTTTCGGCGGCGCGGCCATTCTGGCCGTCAGCGCCATTCTGGTGAAGGTCATCGGCGCCATCTACCGCATCCCGCTGGGGAACATCCTCTCCGATGAGGTGATGGGCGACTACAACAGCGCCTACAACATCTATAACTTCTTCCTCACCATCTCCACCGCCGGCCTGCCCGTGGCCCTGTCCAAGACCATCTCCGAGGCCAATGCCCTGGGCCGCCACAACCAGGTCCAGCGCACCTTCCGGGTGGCCTTCTTCACCTTCCTCACCCTGGGTCTCATCAGCTTCTTCTGTATGACCGTGCTGGCCGCCCCTATGGCCCAGGTGGTCATCAGCAACCCCAAGGCGGTGTACTGCGTCATGGCCCTGGCCCCGTCGGTGCTGTGCGTGTGCGTCATGTCCGCCTTCCGCGGCTACTTCCAGGGCCACTTCAACATGATGCCCACCGGCATCTCCCAGGTCATTGAGGCCTTCTTCAAGCTGGTGGTGGGCCTGGCCCTGGCCCTGTTCCTGGTCAAGGTGGCCCTGAAGCCCGAATTTGGCAGCGTGGGCGCCATCATCGGCGTGTCCTGCGGCAGCGTGGTGGCCCTGGTCTATATCCTGTTCCTCTTCTTCCGGGACCGGAGCCGGCGCCGCCGCCTCCACGCCACCGACAAGCCCGACAGCTCCGGCCGCATCCTGGCCACCCTGCTGAAGCTGGCCATCCCCATCACCCTGGGCTCCGCCGCCACCTCCCTGGTCACCCTCATCGACACCAAGCTGGTCATGAGCCAGCTCCAGAGCGTGTACCAGACCGTGGACGGCCTGGACAAGGCCGCCGCCCTGGACGCCGCCCGCGGCCTCTACGGCATCTACTCCAAGACCATGTCCATCTACAACCTGCCCTTCTCCATGATGGTGCCCCTCACCGCCTGCATCATCCCCGCCGTGTCAGCCAGCCTGGCCCGGCATGACCACCTGGGCGCCCAGAAGGTCAGCGAGTCCGCCCTGCGGGTGGGCCTGCTGCTGGCCCTGCCCATGGGTATGGGCCTGTTCGCCCTGGGCGGCCCCATCATGGGCCTGCTGTTCCCCTCCATCGACGTGTCCGTAGCCGGCCCCCTGCTGTCCATGCTGGGCCTGGCCTCCATCTTCGTGGCCCTCCAGCTGCTGTGCAACTCCATCCTCCAGGCCAACGGCATGGTCAACCTGCCCATCCTGGCGGTGATCATCGGCGGCGTGGTGAAGGTTGTGGTCAACTTCATCCTGGTGGGCAACCCGGACATCCGCATCAACGGCGCCCCGGTGGGCACCCTGTGCTGCTTCATCGTCATCAGCGCCCTGGAGATCTTCATCATCCGCCGGTCCATCCCCGCGCCCCCCAGCTTCCTGCGGGCCTTCCTCAAGCCCTTTGTGCCCTCGGCCATCATGGCCGCCGCCGCCTGGGCCACCTACGGCCTGCTCACCAACTTCCTCCACTTCGGCAACGCCCTGGCCACCCTGGGCGGCATCGGCGTGGGCGTGGTGGTGTACCTGGTGCTGGTGCTGGCCCTGCGGGTCATCTCCCGGGAGGATCTGGCCCTCATGCCCAAGGGCGACAAGATCGCCAAGATCCTGCGCATCAAATGACCCGGCGCACTGCGCCGTCCCTGTGTCAGCCGCCCCGCACCATGGCGGGACGGCTGACCTCTTTCCCGTTCATTTTCCGTCACGAAGGATAAAAAAAGGCAAAAAGCGCTTGCAGGAGTGTACAAAGTATGGTAGATTTTCAGTACAAGGATTCCTATGATGTGAACGATTTGGTGGAAATTGTGCGGATCCTCCGCTCCCCCGGCGGCTGCCCCTGGGACGCGGAACAGACCCACGAGAGTATCCGGCGGGACTTCCTTGAGGAGGCCTACGAGGCCGTTGAGGCCATTGACGAGGGCAGCACCGAGCACCTGAAAGAGGAGTTGGGCGACGTGCTCCTCCAGGTGGCGCTCCACGCCCGGATGGAGGAGGAGCAGGGCTCCTTTGACCTGAACGGCGTGGCCGACGGGGTCTGCAAAAAGCTCATCTACCGCCATCCCCACGTGTTCGGCGACGTGGCCGTCTCGGGCACCGGGGAGGTCCTCACCAACTGGGAGGCCCTCAAGCGGAAGGAGAAGCACCAGGCCACCCACACCGACGCCCTCAACTCCGTGGCCCGCTCCCTGCCCGCCCTGTGGCGGGCCGAGAAGGTACAAAAAAAGGCGAAAAAGGCCGGCTTCGACTGGCCGGATGTGTCCGGCGCGGTGGACAAGCTGTCCGAGGAGCTCAGCGAGTTCAAGGCCGCCGTGGCTGAGAACAGCAACGTGGAGGAGGAGCTGGGAGACCTGCTCTTCTCCGCCGTCAACGCCGCCCGCTTTGTGAAGGTGGACCCGGAGGCTGCCCTCCAGAAGGCCACGGAGAAGTTCATCGCCCGGTTTCGCCGGGTGGAGGAGCTGGCGGGCGACCGCCCCATGGAGGACATGGATCTGGCGGAATTGGACAAGCTATGGGAGCAGGCCAAGCACCAGGCTTAACAGCGGAGACGCTTTAAGTGATAAACGCGGCGGAGAACCGCTGCCAGAATGTAGGAGGAATTTTTACCATGAATAAAGCCGAACTCATCAACGCCGCCGCTGAAAAGGCCGGCCTTTCCAAAAAGGACACCGAGAACGCCCTCAACGCCGCCCTGGATGTGATCGCCGCCGCTCTGGCCGAGAACGACAAGATCCAGCTGGTGGGCTTCGGCTCTTTTGAGGTGAAGAGCCGCGCCGCCCGCATCGGCCGCAACCCCAAGACCAAGGAGAGCATCGAGATCCCCGCCTCCAAGGTGCCCGTATTCAAGCCCGGCAAGGCCCTGAAGGACGCCGTGGCCCAGTAAATTCGTCCCACATGGAGCGGCTCCGGGATGCCCGGAGCCGCTTTTTTCAGAGAGGAGTTTTCCCATGCGACTTGATAAATGGCTCAAAGTCTCCCGCCTCATCAAACGCCGTACCGTGGCCAATGAGGCCTGCGACAACGCCCGGGTCACTGCCAACGGCCGCCCGGTCAAGGCCTCCTACGACGTGAAGGAGGGAGACGTGCTGGAGATCCGCTTCGGTGAGAAGGCCGTGCGGGTGGAGGTGCTGGCCGTGTCCGAGGCCGTGAAGAAGAACGACGCCCCCGCCATGTACCGGGAGCTGGCATAACAGCTTTCTTTGCTGCCCCATAATAACAGCAAAGCATCCCCTTCCCCTGTTCTGTAAGCAGGGGAAGGGGATGCTTTAAAACATTATGTAGCCAGCAGGTCAGACAGGTCCGCAATCACGTCCTCTGAGAGCTTACACTCCTTGTCGCCCATCCAGGCCCACCCGGACGACAAATTCAAATCATACCTTGTCTGGTCAAGGCCGACAACGGTATACTCCGGGAGACCGTCGCAGGTCTCTTTGTCATAGCTGAGACCGCTGAGCAGCGTCAGAAGTTCCCGCGCCGGATTCCCACTCAGTTGATAGGTGTCTCCGCTCAGGTCTATGCTGCATGTAACTGTGAGTGTGGGGGTGCATACGCCTTCCCCGATGCCGCCCGTCTCGGGCTCGGGCGTGCTCTGTTGGATGGCGGAGTCTTCCGCCGTCTCCAGGGGCTGGGTCTCTCCGCAAATCCATCTGTTTTCGCTTTCCTTTCCAACATCTGCACCTTCTTCAGCGCACCCGCCCACAGACAGGGCAATCGCCAGCGCAAAGCACAGGATTACGAATTTTTTCATTGAGCCTGCCTCCCATTTTTTATCATTTTAGACGTAAAAAACATGGGAATGTTCCAACCTTCAATATGCCATACAGCACAAAAGAGCCGTGCGCACCTTCCAGTGCACACGGCTCTTTTCGTCTTTTCCTTACTCGATGGCCCCGAAGTCCTCAAAGGGCAGCACCACAAAGATCGCCCGGCCGATGACATACCGCTCGTCAATGACTCCCAGCCGCACGTCCCGGCTGTCGTTGGAGTGGTTGCGGTTGTCGCCCATGACAAAGATGCAGCCCTCTGGCACGGTCACCGATGTGATGCTCATATTGGGGTCGCTGGGCTGGCGCATGGGCTCGCCCAAGTAGCTGTCGTCCACCTTCTCCCCGTCCACGTAGACGCAGGAGGCGTTGTAATCGATCTCCACGGTCTGGCCCTCGGTGGCGATGACACGCTTCACAATGGGTCCTTCGGCGATCTCAGAGGGCTTGGTGAGCACCACCACGTCTCCCTGCTTGGGGGTGTAGCCCAGCTCCTGGATGACCATCATGTCCTTGTCGTACAGGGTGGGCTCCATGGAGTGGCCCGACACATAGATGAACCGGCCCACAAAGGTAAAGATGAGGATGATGCACACCAGCGCCATGACCAGGGCCTGGAGCCAGTCGTACAGCGCCTGGGGCAGGGCAGGGCCCTGCTCCTCCTCTGTCTCAGGTTGCTTTTCTTCCGCCATTGGTTATGCCTCCTAATGGATTGTTTTCAGGTGCCCCAGCGGCAGCAGCACCGCCTTGGCCTCCCCCAGCACACAGCGCAGGTCCACCGTGCCCAGATCGGGATGGCGGCTGTCCGAGGAGTGGTTCCGGTTGTCCCCCATGACAAAGATCTCCCCTTCGGGCACTGTCACGGTCTCCACCGGGTCGGAGAAGTAGGGCTGGGCCATGACCTCCACCACATAGGGCTCCTCCAGCTGCACCCCGTCCACGCTGACGCTGTTTTCCGTATAGTCGATGACAACGGTCTGCCCCTCGGTGGCGATGACCCGCTTCACAATGGGCTCGGCGAGGAAGGATTCCTGGGTCAGCACCACGATATCCCCCTGCTCCACACCGGCCGAACCGCTGCGCAGCAGCAGCATGTCCCCGTTGCGGAGGGTGGGCTCCATGGAACTGCCTGACACGGTGACCACCCGCCCCACATAGGCGAAGCACAGCACCACTGCCACGGAGATGAGCACAAAGGCCTGGAGCCAGAGGTAGAGATCCCCCTTGACGGCGTCGATCCCCTTCAGGCTCAGAATTTCGGGTTTCAGCTCACGCTTTCCCCGGGCCATGCCCTCATCTCCCATTCCATAGATATATTATTATACCGCGCCCGCCCCCGCATTGCAAGAAACAGCCTGCCGAAAAACCAATTCCGGCAGGCTGTGGTCTGTTTCTTTTCCGGCCTCTCACTGTCCGCCGGAGAGGGTGAGCACCTTCACGTCCTCCGCGCCCCTGAGGCACTCCGCCTCCCGGCCGTGGCAGGTGAAGAGCAGGATCTGCCGCTCCTCCCCCAGCTCCCGCAGCAGGTCCAGGGCCAGGGCCATACGGCTGTCGTCAAAGGCGTCCAGGGCGTCGTCCAGCACGATGGGCGCCGGGTCCTCGGCGGGCAGGGCCAGGCGGCACACCGCCAGCCGCACCGCCAGATAGACCTGCTCCGCCGTGCCCTGGGACAGCAGCAGGGTCCGCCGGGGCAGGGGGCTGTCCGCCTCCTCGGCGGAGGCCTCCAGCTCCCGGGTCAGGGTGACCTTGCTGTACTTGCCGCCGGTGAGCCGGGAGAGCAGCGCTCCCGCCCTGGCGTTGAGGGCCGGGGAGAACCGGGACCGGAGCTGGCTGTTGGCCTCCGCCAGTCCCTCCAGGGCCAGGTTCAGGGCGGCGTACTCCTCCCGGCGGCGGGACAGCTCCTCGGTTAGCTCCTCCCGCCGGGACTGGAACAGCACCGGGTCTCCCAGGGTGTTCATCTCCCCCTGGGCCATGGCCTGGAGACTGCGCAGCCGGGACAGCTCCCCCTCGGCGGAGGAGAGGGCGGCGGCGGCCTCCTGGGGGTCGAAGTGCTCGGGGAGCGCCCCGTCCGGGTCCCCCTCCACCTCAACAGCCTGGGGCTTGGGCAGGCTGGCGGCCAGCTTCTGGGCCCCGGCCAGCCGCACCCGGGCGGTGGACAGCCGTTCCTCCAGGTTCAGCGCCCGGGAGATGGCGGCGGACACGCCGAAAAAGTCCCGCACCGCGGGCTCAAAGGTGTGGACCAGGTCCATCAAATCCCCGGTCAGCTGATCCCGCTGGGCCATGAGCCGGCGGCGGGTGTCCGCCACCGCCTCGGCGTTCCGTCTGGCCTCCTGGGCGGCCACCCACTTCTCCCGGAAGGCGTTGGCCCGGGCCATGATATCGTCGGGATACTCGGCGGCGTACCGGCTGAGCAGCTCCTCGGCCTGGGCGGTCAGGCTGCCCGCCCTGCCCCGGCTCACCGCCAGGGACACCGCCGCGCCGATGACCAGCACCGCCGCCCCGGCGATGGGCAGAATGTACCCGGTCTGGGGCAGCAGGAACCAGCCGGCGGCGGCCAGGGCCGCGCCCACAGCCGCGGAGGCCGCCGCACCGGCCCATCCGGCCCGGGAGACCCGGGCGGCCTGAGCGCGGCACTGGGTGACCTGGGCGCTGTGGCCCGAGGCCTGCTGCCAGGCCTGGTCGGCGGTCATGTCCGGGAAGAGCTGGTCGGCGGTGGCCTCCTGGGCCGCCCGGGCCTTCTCCTCCGCCTCCTGGACCTGGCTCTCGGCCAGCTTCAGGTTGGCGTTTACCGTCTTCAGATAGGCCAGGTCTTCCTGTGCCTTGCGGAGAGTGTCCCTGTCCGGGGGCGCGCCGTGGCGGTTCTGGTCCGCCTCCAGGGAGGCAACCTCCTTCCGGGCCTTCTCCAGCTCGGCGGCGGCCTCATCCCACATGCGCCGCCGCTCCCGGTTCTCCCGGCTCTGCCAGGTGGCCAGGGCGGCCTTCAGGCTGTCCCTCCAGCCGGTCAGCTCCTCCATGTCCCGGCGGGCCTCCTCCGCCTGGCGGGCAGCCTGCTTCTGCCGGGCCAGGGTGTCGTCCAGAAGGGCCCGCTCGCTCTCCAGCCTGGGGATCTGGCCGCTCTTGTTGTACTTTCTCCGCCGGAGCCACTCCTTCAGCGTGTCCTCCACCTGGGAGTAGGACACGTCCTCCTCCCCCGAGGACACCAGGGCGGCGATGCGCCGCTCCAGCTCCCCGTCGGCGGAGATGGCCGCGCCCCCCTGGCCCACAAAGGCGGACTTCTCAAACACGGACCGGGACACCCCCAGGATGGTCTCCCCGCAGTTGGCGGCTGTGAGGCCGGGGACGCTCTCGCCGGTGTCGCTGTACACGGCGGAAAAGGCGCCGAAGGGGGTGGTCCCCTTGGGACCCCGCCGGATGGTGATCTGTTTTCCCTGCCACTCCAGCTCCAGGGCGCCCTCCATGGCGCTGCCCGACCAGGGCTGGTAGCGGTTCTTCTCGGCGATATAGTCCTGCCGGTCCCGCTCCCGGGTGGGAATGCCGTAGAGCATGGAGCGCAGGAAGGCGCACCATGTGGACTTTCCGCTCTCGTTGGGGGCCTGGATCAGATTCAGGCCCGGGCCGGGCTCCAGCACGGCGTGGTTGAGGCGGCCAAAGGTGGCCGTCATCCTGATGATTCTCATGGACAGCAGTCCTCCCCGTTTTCCAGTGCCGCCAGGCCGAAGCGGACGGCTTTTTCCACCAGGGCCCTGTCCTCGTCGGTGTCCGCCTGGGCCAGCCTGGCCTGCATCTGCCGCAGGAACAGCCCGGTGAGGGTGTCCTCCTCGGCCCGGCTCCACAGGTCCCGGCGGACCCGGGTCCGGTCCCGGAGGGTGACGCTGTAGAAGCAGGGCTGGGCCACCGCCTCCAACGCCTCCAGGTCCAGGCCCTCCACGCCGCTCTCCCCGGTGAGGATGATGCGGTAAATGTCGTTCTCCCCGTCCCTGGGCAGGGCGGCGGCCAGGGTCTCCGCCGGGTCCTCTCCGCCGGACAGGTCCACGGTGAGGACCTGATAGCGCCGGCGGCACAAGGGCACGAAGCGGGCGGAGACATTGCCCTTCTCCGCCTCCACCACCAGCACGCCCTTGTCCCCCAGCTCGTCAAAGCCCCGGCCCTCGGTACAGCCGGGGTAGGCCCACCAGGTGTTCCCCTCCTTCTGGAGGCCGGAACAGGCGTGGACGTGGCCCAGGGCCAGGTAGTCCAGGCCGCTCCCGGCGATGTCCGCCCGGTCAATGGCGCCGTACCGCCCCTTGCCGTCCACGTCGCCGTGGAGGACCATCAGATGGAGCTTCCCGTCCTCAGGGGTGGAAAAGCCCTTCAGCGGGGACTGGTCGCAGGTGGGGGCGGTGAAGGCCGCGCCGTGGACGGCGCAGTTCAGCCCGGGCACTTCCACCGTCTCCACGGTGGAGCGGGAAAAGATGTGTACGTTCTCCGGCCAGGACCCGGCGCTCCAGATGGAGCGCTGGGCGTAAAAGTCGTGGTTGCCCGGGGCGATGAACACAGGGACCTTCATCTCCCCCAGGGCCCGGGCCAGGGCCTGGACGGTCTCATAGCGGGCCAGGCCGCTGTCCAGCAGATCGCCGGACAGCAGCACCAGATCGGCCCGCTCCGTCTCGGCCAGCTCGGCCAGACGGGTGAGGAGCTGCCGCTGCTCCTCCCGCCGCTCCGCCGCCCGCTCGGGGGGCAGAGAGGCAAAGGGCGCGTCCAGATGCATATCAGCGGCATGGATCAGTTTCAGCATGTTTGTCTCCTCCGGCTTTTTCTTCCGGTCAGTCCCGGATGTCCACCCGCTCCACGGACACGCACCGCCTGGTCTCCGTGTCGATGGAGAAGAGCACGCTCTCCAGCTTGCAGTCTCCCCCCGCCGACTCGTACCGCTGGGGCAGGCCCCCCAGGAAGCGGTTGATGGACTGCTGGGGCTTGATGCCCAGTACGGAGCGGACCGGGCCGGTCATGCCCAGGTCGGTGACAAAGCCGGTGCCCTTGGGCAGGATCTGGGCGTCGGCGGTGGGCACGTGGGTGTGGGTGCCCCACACCGCCTGGACCCGGCCGTCCAGATAGTAGCCCATGGCCCCCTTCTCGCTGGTGGCCTCGGCGTGGAAGTCCACCACCGCGATGTCGGCGCCGCCCTCCTTCAGCAGGCGGTCGGCCACGGTGAAGGGGTTGTCGAAGTTGGAGTCCATCTCGCACCGGCCGATCAGGTTCATCACCCCGATGCGAACCCCCCTGGGGCCCTCATACACCCCCCAGCCCCGGCCGGGCACCCGGCTGGTGTAGTTGGCGGGACGGAGAATGTACTGGTTCTCGTCCAGGAAGGGGGCGATCTGGATGCGGTTCCAGGTGTGGTTGCCCAGGGTGATGACGTCGGCTCCGGCATCAAAGATGTCCTGGGCCTGCCGGGGCAGGATGCCCACGCCGGAGGCGTTCTCCCCGTTGACCACGGTGAAGTGGACGTCGTGGAGGCGCTTTACCTGGCGCAGGTGCTTGGAGAGATAGTTCAGGCCGTCGTCGGAGGTGACGTCCCCCACGGCCAGCAGATTGAGTATCATGGCTGTTCCTCCTGCCGGATGACCAGCTCGTCGTAGCCGGTCTCCGGGTCAAATTCTGTGTCAAAGCGGACATCGGGCAGCTCCAGTACCACGATCTCCGCCGTTGTGTTGACGATGCACCCCGCCATCAGGTGGCCCCCCAGGGTGGTGAGGTCCTCCCGGGACAGGGAGATGTGCAGATGGGTCCGCCGCTCGGACAGGGTGCCCATCAGGGAGACGATCTCCAGGGGCTCGTCCAGGGTGCGTACGGTGACGCCCGAGGCGTCCCGTATCCGGGCCCTGGTGACGCAGCCCACGCCGGACACCACCGCGGCCGCCGGGATGCGGCGCTCTCTGGCGAATTCCTCCAGCTTTTCCAGCAGGTCGTCCCCCCGCCGGAGCCGGAAACAGTAGGTCTTCATGGCGCAGACCTCCCTTCTCGCCGCCTCTCCGCCGGGGAGAGGTGGGACTTCTATTATATGCGATTTTTCCAGCCAGGGCAATGCGCTTTCTGTCAGGGCGGCGTTTTTCATTTGCCTCCCGGGGCAGGATGGGGTACAATGGTGCGGGATGTCCGGCGGCCTTGGACATCTTAAAAAGTTCTTAAACCTTTCCGTTCTTGCCGCTTAAAGTTTTCATGCTAGTATCATTTCAGACATGGGGTGAACAAGTTGTACAACATTCTCATCTGTGACGACGACAGGGACATTGTCTCCGCCCTGGATATCTACCTCACCAGCGAGGGGTACAAGACCTACAAGGCCTACGACGGCCTGGAGGCGCTGAAGATGGTGGACCAGTACGACATCCAGCTGGTGCTGCTGGACGTGATGATGCCCGGACTGGACGGCATCCGCACCACCGCCAAGCTGCGGGAGAGCAAGAACATCCCCATCATCCTGCTCACCGCCAAGAGCGAGGACTCGGACAAGATTCTGGGCCTGAACATCGGCGCCGACGACTACATCACCAAGCCCTTCAACCCCATCGAGGTCATCGCCCGGGTGAAGAGCCAGCTGCGGCGATACACCACCCTGGGCGGCCGGGAGAAGACCGAGGACCATGTGATCCGCAACGGCGGCATCGCCCTGGACGACGGGGCCAAAGCGGTGACCGTGGACGGGGAGGCCGTGTCCCTCACCCCCATTGAGTACAACATCCTCAAGCTGCTGCTCAAGAGCCCCGGCCGGGTGTACTCCACCAGCC
>NZ_CALXEG010000021.1 GCF_944387275.1 uncultured Pseudoflavonifractor sp. | reverse complement strand
CCGAGTGACTGGATTCGAACCAGCGGCCTCTTGAACCCCATTCAAGCGCGATACCAAACTTCGCCACACCCGGATATTCACTTTTACCATTCGCTGACAACTTTATATCCCTCATAAAAGAAGTTGACAGTCCATTCTGCCAACTTCTTTTATGAGTTTGGTCCGAGTGACTGGATTCGAACCAGCGGCCTCTTGAACCCCATTCAAGCGCGATACCAAACTTCGCCACACCCGGATATCTCATATTGTTGTCGCTTCAGGCGACTTTGATATGATAGCACAGCTGCCCAGATTATGCAAGTGTTTTTTCGAAGTTTTTCAAAATTTTCTTTTCGTCCGTTCTATCCTCCGGCTCTCGGCCCTGCAATACACCCGTATACTAAAAGACATATGTATATTATCTTGACATTTGCAGGGTTGCATGGTATAGTGCCTCCACCTCGCGGGGCTCTTTTTCGGCCCTGTCTGTATAGATAACCTTCACATTATAATAATATGTTGTTTAAAAGGAGGCATTGCCATGCGGAACCAGCCAACTGAGGAGCCCAAAGAGGACCTGCGGCAGCGCAGAACCAAAAAGCTCCTCACCGAGGCTCTCCTGGCTCTGATGGAGGAGCGTCCCTTCAGCGAGATCTCCGTGGTGGACATCTGCCAGCGGGCCATGATCCACCGCACCACCTTTTACGCCCACTTTGAGGACAAATACGCCCTCCTCCGCTATGCTGTGGCCCGGCTCTACCGGGCCTTTGAGCCCACTGCCGAGGACCTGCGCGCCAACCCCCGGAGCTACCTCCTCTCCGTGTTTCAGAACGCCCTCTCCTTTGTGCGGGCCCACAAGGGCCTGTACCGCTCCGCCGTGTCCAGCGGGAGCATGGACATTCAGACCCTTGAGGATCTGGTGGCCGAACAGCTCCTCTCCCGCCTCCCCGCTGATGAGGCCCATCCCGCTCGGGCAGAGATAACCGCCCACTTCTACGCCGGCGGCATTCTCTCCCTTGTCCGGTGGTGGATAGAGCGGGATACCAATCTCTCTGAGGAGGCCTTACTCCAGCAGATGGACCAGGCGGGGCTGTTCCCCGAACTCTCTTCCCAGAAAGGCTGATCTTCTTATGTCCAGCGAGAAAAAAACCGTCAGTACCATGGATAAAATCGCGGGCTTCATTGTCGACAAGCGAAAGGCCTTCTATCTGGTCTTTCTGGCGGCAGTGATCTTCTGCGGCGCATCCATCAACAAGGTGGTCATCAACAGCGACATCACCTCCTACCTCCCTGCCGACACGGAGACCCGCCGGGGCCTCACCCTGATGGATGAGGAGTTCACCACCCTGGCCTCCGCCAACGTGATGGTCTCCAACATCACCTACGACCATGCCTGTCAGCTCTCCGACCAGCTGTCCCGGATCGAAGGCGTGGACTCCGTCACCTTTGACGACAGCGAGGACCACTACAGGGACGCCTCCGCCCTCTTCAACGTCAGCTTTGACGGCGAGGACGGCACCCCCGCCGTCACCCAGGCCACCCAGGCGGTCCAGGACGCCCTGGCGGGCTACGACAGCTACATCACCACCAGCGCCGGACAGTACGACTCCGCCACCCTGATGAAGGAGATGAGCTACATCCTGCTCATCGCGGCGGTGGTCATTGTGGCGGTGCTGCTCTTCACCTCCAAGAGCTACCTGGAGGTGGTGGTGTTCCTGATCGTATTCGTGGTCTCCGCCATTCTGAACATGGGCACCAACTACTGGTTCGGCTCCATCTCCTTTATCACCAACGCCATCGCCGTGGTGCTCCAGCTGGCTCTGGCCATCGACTACGCCATCATCTTCTGTCACCGGTACATGGAGGAGCGGGACAACGGCCTGAGCGCCCGGGACGCCGACGTGACCGCCCTGTCCAAGGCCATTGTGGAGATCTCCTCCTCCAGCCTGACCACCATCTCCGGCCTGGTGGCCCTGATGCTGATGCAGCTGAGAATCGGCCTGGACATGGGACTGGTGCTCTCCAAGGGCATTATCTGCTCCATGCTCACCGTGTTCCTGCTGATGCCCGGCCTGCTGATGCTCTTCAACCGGGGCATCGAGCGCACCCGGCACAAGAACTTCGTGCCCCGCATCTCTCTGTGGGGCAAGGCCGTGGTCAAGACCCGGTTCGTGCTCCCCGTTATCTTCGCCGTGATCGTGGTATGCGGCATTTACTGCTCCAACCGCTGCGACTACGTCTTCTCCACCAACTCCACCAACTCGGGCAACAAGCCCGCCTACCGCATCGCCATGGATAAGATGGACGAGACTTTCGGCTACAACAATACCATCGCCGTGCTGGTCCCCCGGGGAGACTACGACAGGGAGGGCGCGGTGCTCCGCCGGATCCAGGCCCTGCCCGGGGTCAAGAGCGCCCTGGGCCTGGCCAACATCGAGGTGGAGGAGGGCCGGATGCTCACCGACAAGACCAGTCCCCGCCAGTTCGCCGAGCTGGCCGGGGTGGACATCGAGCTGGCCCGGCTGCTCTACCAGGCCTACGGCCTGAGCGTGGAGGAGTACGGCGCCATCTTCCAGGACCCGGACAGCTACTCCGTGCCCCTGCTGGACGTGTTCCAGTTCCTGCTGGAGCAGAAGGACAAGGGCGTGGTCAATCTCAGCGGCGACCAGGCCGCCAAGGTGGAGGAGCTCCAGGACACCCTGGACGCCGGACTCAGCCAGCTCCAGGGCGAGCACTGGAGCCGGCTGGTGTTCACCGCCGACCTGCCCGAGGAGAGCGAGGAGACCTACGCCCTTCTGGACCAGATGCGCTCCATCGCCGCCGAGTACTACGGGGATAACGTGGTGCTGGTAGGCAACTCCACCAACGCCCGGGATCTGTCCGACTCCTTCTCCGGCGACAATATGAAGATCAGCGTGTTCACCGTGCTGTTCGTCATGGTCATCCTGCTCTTCACCTTTAAATCCGCCGGACTGCCCGTCCTGCTGGTGCTCACCATCCAGGGCTCCATCTGGATCAACTTCTCCTTCCCCTACCTGACCCACACCAACCTGTTCTTCCTGTCCTACCTGATCGTCAGCGCCATCCAGATGGGCGCCACCATCGACTACGCCATCGTCATCACCAACCGCTACCTGGAGCTCAAGCAGTTCATGGGACGGCGGGAGGCGGTGATCGAATCCCTCAACCAGAGCTTCCCCACCGTGTTCACCTCGGGCACCATCATGACGGTGGCCGGGTTCCTCATCGGCAAGCTCTCCACCGACTCCATCATCAGCTCCATCGGCACCACCCTGGGCCGGGGTACCCTGACCTCCATCATCCTGGTCATGACCGTGCTGCCCCAGTTCCTGCTGCTGGGCGACGCCCTCATCGAGCGCACCGCCATCACCCTGACCCGCAACCGGAAGCAGCGCTTCAACAACGGCGTGGTCCGGCTGGACGGCCACATCCGGGGCCACGTGTCCGGCTTTGTGGACGGCGAGATCAAGGGCGTCATCCGGGGCAGCGTGGACGCGCTGATCGAGAGCAAATACCAGGAAAGAGAGGTGTACGACGATGAGACGGAACACCAGTAAACGCATCGGGGCCCTGGCCGCCGCTCTGGCGCTGTGCCTGGGACTGCTGTCCCCCGCCGTACCGACCGCCCGGGCCGCGGAAAACAGCCCCAAGACCCTCTACATCTCCACCGCCGCCGAGCTGGCCCTTCTGTCCAGAGACTGCACCCTGGACGCCTACTCCCGGAACCTGACCGTGGTGCTCACCGCGGACATCGACCTCTCCGGCGTTGATTTTGCCCCCATCCCTGTGTTCTGCGGCGATTTCAACGGTGCGGGGCACACTGTCAGTGGTTTTTCCTTTACAGCAAAAGGCTCGGACCAGGGCTTCATCCGCTACCTCCAGGCCGGGGCCGTGGTGCGGGACCTGACGGTGGAGGGCACCCTCACCCCCGGCGGCAGCAAGTCCGGGCTGGGCCTCATCGCCGGGGAAAACAGCGGCACCATCTCCGGCTGCACCGTCTCCGGTACTGTGACAGGCGACGAGGACGTGGGCGGTATTGCCGGCCGCAACACGGTCACCGGCCTGATCTCCGGCTGCGTCAGCCAGGCGGCGGTGACCGGTGAGCTGCACACCGGCGGCATCGCAGGCTCCAACCAGGGCGTCATCGACGCCTCTACCGGTCAGGGCCAGGTCAACACCGCCGCAAACGAGAACGCCATGGACACCGGCGGCATCGCCGGATACTCCTCCGGCACCATCACCGGCTGCACCAACCACGCCGACGTGGGCTACCAGCACACGGGGTACAACACCGGCGGCATCGCGGGCCGCCAGAAGGGCGTCATTGAGAACTGCCGGAACCACGGCGTGATCCAGGGCCGGAAGGACATCGGCGGCATTGTGGGCCAGTTCGAGCCGGACACCAATCTAATCTACGGAGAAGACCCCACCCAGGCCCTCTCCGACGCCCTGGGCGGACTGACGCCCCTCCTCTCCCAGCTGACCGCCCAGGTCTCCGGCGCGGGCAGCAGCATTACAGAGGAGGTCTCCGCCATCAACACCGCCCTGGGCTCCATCACCGACACCGCCCACACCAGCGGCACCCAGGGCGCCGACCACGCCAAGGCCGCCCTGGACACCATCTATCGGGAGGCCCAGAACATCAACAGCGCCCTGGACAACCTGATCGGAGAGGCGGACAGTTTCCGCGCCGACGCCCACAACGCCCTGACCGGCATGGACACCGCCCTCTCCGACCTGCGCAAGGCTGTGAACTCCGGCATTACCAGCGGGGACGACCAGCTGGACACCACCCAGAGCCTGCTCTCCTTCTATCTGGACGCCATCGAGCGGGACCTGTCCACCCTCCGAAAGGAGCTGGACAGCCTGTCCGCCTCCCTGGAAAAGCTGCGGCAGTTCCAGCAGCGGCTCAATGAGATATCTGCCGACAGCGCCATGGGCCCCATCGAAAAGCTGGCCGCCATCCATGATGCGGTGGCGCTGCTCAACGGCTTCGACCTGGCCTCCCCCATCTCCGGCATCAGCGGCGCGCTGGAGGACCTCTTCATCCAGGCGGGCTTCATCCGGGACAGACTGGAGCAGACCGAGGGCAGCCTCTCCGATCTGGGAGATCAGGTCTACAAGCAGGTCAACAAGGCCCTGGACGACCTGAAGACCGCCTCCACCACCCTGGAAAACAGGTTCAACGACTTCTCCGCCGGGGCTGCGGACCGCCTGTCCGCCGTCAACAGCGCGGTCAACGTCATTGAGGACACGCTGAGTGTGTGGTATGACCAGACCGACACCGGCGGCCGGGCCGCCTTTGACAGCATCGACGCCCAGCTGGACACCATCAACACCCATGTATCCGCTCTGAACGACCAGTTCTCCGCCTCCAACGCCTCCATCACCGCCACCACTAACGCCATCATCGCCCAACTGGACGCGGTGCGGCTGGCCGCCTCCGGCCTGAAGGAGACCCCCACCAAGACCGTTGACGACGTGTCCGACAGTGAGGAGGACAGCAGCGGCAGCGGACGGGTGGTCTCCTGCGGCAACGAGGCCGCCGTCAGCGGCGACGCCAATGTGGGCGGTATCGCGGGCATCATGGCCCTGGAGCTGGACCCGGACCCGGAGGAGGACCTGGATCTGGACGCCGGGAAGCTGCTGGTGGACACCACAGCGGTCATCCGGGCCACAGTGCTGGACTGCCGCAACGACGGCGCCGTCACTGCCAAGAATGACTGTGCAGGCGGCATCACGGGCCGGGGCGACCTGGGCGCGGTGCTGGACTGCCAGAGCTACGGCGCTGTGGAGACCACAGGCGGCAACCTGTGCGGCGGCATCGCGGGCCAGGCCCGCATCCCCGTCCGCCGGTGCTATGCCCTGTGCGATCTCACCGGCCACGACGACATGGGCGGCATCGTGGGTGCAGGCCGGGACGTGGAGGAGTGCCGCGCCATGGTGCGCATCGACAGCGACGGCGAGCGCACCGGCGCCATCGCCGGCGGTATTGACGGCACGGCCCGGGACAACTTCTTTGTCCGGGAGTCCCTGGGCGGCATCGACGGCGTGGACTATGAGGGCGAGGCCGTCTCCCTGCCCTATGAGGAATTCATCGCCCTGGAGGGCATGCCGGAGGAGTTCCACACCCTTCAGGTCACCTTTGAGGCCGACGGCCAGGTGCTCAAGACCATCACCGTGGAGTACGGCGGCAGCGTCAGCACCGGCCAGTTCCCGGCGCTGCCCGAGCGTGAGGGCTGCTCCGCCGCCTGGGAGGAGGCTAACACGGAAAACATCCTCCGCAGCACCGTCATCCACGCGGTGTACACCCCCCTGGTCTCCACCATCTCCACCGGAGAGGCCCAGCCCGTCCTGCTGGCCGAGGGCAGCTTTACCCCCGACGCGTCCATCACCGCCCAGAGCTGGACACCCGATACCGCCGTCCCCCAGGGCTATCAGGTGTCGGCCGGCTATGACTACCAGATCCAAGGCATCGCCGGCGACAGCGGCAGTCTCACCCTGCGGCTCCGCTGCGGCGAAAAGGACCGGGCAGCCATCCTTCAGGACGGCAGGCTGGTGCAGGTGGACGGCAGGCGGGACGGCAGCTATCTGGTGTTCTCCGCCCCCGCCTCCGCCCAGGTGGCGGTCCTCTCCCCCACCACCCCTGTGTCCCTCATCGTCTCCGGTGCGGCGGGAGGCGCGGCAGTCCTGTTGGTGCTCCTGCTGCTCCTGCTCAGACGGCGGGGCCGCAAAAAAACCGCTGCCCAGTCTGAAAACGCTACTTAATTCCTGTTTAAGTCCGCGGTGTCTCCTCCCAGACACCGCGGACTTTTTTAAAAAATTTTCGCTTCCCTCTTGACATTCCTATGCCCGCGAATATAATAATATATGAACAATAGCTCATTTGTTTTTAGGAGGGATTCCATGGACGAGCAAACCGCCATCGAGCGCTGCGACTATATCCACGCCCACGAGGACATCATCGCTAAGGTCAACGAGAACATGCCCGACGAGGAGATTCTCTACGACCTGGCTGAGCTCTTCAAAATCTTCGGCGACTCCACCCGCATCAAGATCCTCTACGTGCTCTTTGAGTCGGAGATGTGCGTGTGTGACATCGCCCAGCTGCTCAACATGACCCAGTCGGCCATCTCCCATCAGCTGCGGGCCCTGAAGCAGAGCAAACTGGTCAAGTACCGCCGGGAGGGCAAGACCGTGTTCTACTCCCTGGCCGACGACCACGTCCGCTCCATCCTGGACCAGGGCATGGAGCACGTGGCCGAGTGAGCCGCCTTCCCTGCCCACCCCTACCCCGATAACAACAGAGATTTGGAAAGGAGTTTTCCCCATGAAGAAGCGCTACAAAATGGTGGACCTGGACTGCGCCAACTGCGCCGCCAAAATGGAGGACGCCATCCGCAAAATCGACGGCGTCCACGATGCGTCCGTCAGCTTCCTCACCCAGAAGCTGACCATTGACGCCGACGAGAGCCGCCTGGACGACATCATGGCCCAGGTGGTCAAGACCTGCAAGCGGGTGGAGCCCGACTGTACCATTGTCCTCTGATTGATTACGGGTGGCGCCCGAATCCGCCCGGAGCCGGAAGCTCCGTCTCTCAGGAGGCACTATGAACAAGAAACAGAAGCGGATGCTCTTCCGCATCCTTCTCAGCGCGGCCCTGCTGCTGGCCGCGGTTCTCCTCCCCCTCGGCAATCTCCCCCTGCTGCGCCTGGCTGTATTCCTGGTCCCCTACGGGGTCATCGGCTGGGACGTGCTGTGGCGGGCCATCCGCAACATCGCCCACGGCCAGGTCTTTGACGAGAACTTCCTCATGGCCCTGGCCACGGTAGGCGCCTTCTTCACCGGCGAGTTCCCCGAGGCCGTGTTCGTCATGCTCTTCTACCAGGTGGGCGAGCTGTTCCAGAGCTGCGCCGTGGACAAGTCCCGCAAATCCATCTCCCAGCTGATGGACATCCGGCCCGACTACGCCAACGTGGAGCGGGACGGCCAGCTGGTCCAGGAGGACCCGGAGGACGTGGCCGTCGGCGACGTGATCGTCATCAAGCCCGGCGAGCGGGTGCCCCTGGACGGCGTGGTGCTGGAGGGCTCCTCCACCATCAATACCTCCGCCCTCACCGGCGAATCCCTTCCCCGGGACGCGGAGCCCGGCAGCGACGTCATCAGCGGCTGCGTCAACCTGACCGGCCTGCTGCGGGTACAGGTCACCAAGGCCTTTGAGGAGTCCACGGTGGCCAGGATCCTGGACCTGGTGGAGAACTCCAGCAGCAAGAAGGCCAAGGCCGAGCACTTCATCACCAAGTTTGCCCGGATCTACACCCCCGCCGTGGTCATCGGCGCGGCCCTGCTGGCCCTGCTCCTCCCCTTCCTCATCCATGTCACTTGGGCGGAGAGCATCCACCGGGCCCTTATCTTCCTGGTCATCTCCTGCCCCTGCGCCCTGGTCATCTCGGTGCCCCTCTCCTTCTTCGGCGGCATCGGCGGCGCGTCCCGGCAGGGCATCCTGGTCAAGGGCGGCAACTATCTGGAGGCCCTGGCCAACACCGAGGCCGTGGTCTTTGACAAGACCGGCACCCTGACCCAGGGCGTATTCAACGTCACCGCCATCCACCCCGACCAGTGCTCCGAGCGGCACCTGCTGGAGCTGGCCGCCCTGGCCGAGTCCTACTCCGACCACCCCATCTCCCGCTCCCTCCGGGAGGCCTGGGGCATGGAGCTGGACCGGAGCCGGGTATCCGGCGTGGAGGAGCGCTCGGGCAAGGGCGTGTGCGCCCAGGTGGACGGCGTGCCCGTCTGGGTGGGCAACGGCAAGCTGATGGACGAGATCGGCGTCACCTGGCACCCCTGCCACAAGGTGGGCACCACGGTCCACGTGGCCTCCCAGGGCGCCTATCTGGGCCATATCGTCATCTCCGACCAGGTGAAGCCGGACGCCGCCCAGGCCATCCGGGACCTGAAGGCCGCCGGAGTACGCAAGACCGTCATGCTCACCGGCGACACCGCCGCCGTGGGCGAGGCGGTGGCCGCCGAGCTGGGCCTGGACGAGGTCCACGCCCAGCTGCTCCCGGCAGACAAGGTGGACCGGGTGGAGGCCCTGCTGAAGGAGAAGAGCGCCAAGGGCACCCTGGCCTTTGTGGGCGACGGCATCAACGACGCCCCCGTCCTCTCCCGGGCCGACGTGGGCATCGCCATGGGCGCTCTGGGCTCCGACGCCGCCATCGAGGCCGCCGACGTGGTGCTCATGGACGACAAGCCCTCCAAGATCGCCGTGGCCATCCGCATCGCCCGCAGGACCCGCCGCATCGTGCTCCAGAACATCGTCTTCGCCCTGGCCGTCAAACTGCTGGTGCTTTTCCTGGGCGCCACCGGCGACGCCACCATGTGGGAGGCCGTCTTTGCCGACGTGGGCGTGTCCGTCATCGCCATCCTCAACGCCACAAGGGCGCTGAAGGTCAAATAACAAAAGTGGTCCCGCCGGAGCTTCCGGCGGGACCACTTTTTACATTACATATCAAAGGGAGGCATCTCCCGGCTCTGGGGGATGGCGTCCCCCTCAAAGGCCAGCTCGTCGGGGACGGGACCCGCGTCGGGGGCTGTGTCCACCATGCCCTGGCGGAACTGCATCTCCTGCCACTGCTCCTTGGTGATGAGCACCTGGCGGGGCTTGGAGCCCTCAAAGGGACCCACCACGCCCTTCTCCTCCATCTGGTCCACCAGACGGGCGGCACGGGAGTAGCCCAGCTTCAGGCGGCGCTGGAGCATGGACACGCTGGCCATGCCGGTCTCCACCACCACCTCGATGGCGGAGGGCAGCAGCTCGTCGTAGTCCCCGCCGGCGTCCTCGGAGGCGGAGCTTCCGCCCCCCTTGCCCTGCTTGTCCTTCTCCGCGGCGTGCTTCTCGATCTCGTGGATGATGGACTCGTCATACTCGGCGGAGCCGCTCTGCTTCTTGATGAAGTCCACCACTGCGGCCACCTCCTCGTCGGAGATGAGGCAGCCCTGGACCCGCTTGGGCTTTCCGGTGCCCAGGGGGAAGTAGAGCATGTCGCCCTTGCCCACCAGCTTCTCGGCACCGGTGGTGTCCAGGATGATGCGGGACTCCAGCGAGGAGGCCACGGCAAAGGCGATACGGCTGGGGATGTTGGCCTTCATCAGGCCGGTGATCACGTCGGCGGAGGGGCGCTGGGTGGCGATGATCAGGTGCATGCCGGCGGCACGGCCCATCTGGGCCACCCGGCAGATGGACTCCTCCACCTCCTTGGCCGCCACCAGCATCAGGTCGGCCAGCTCGTCGATAACCACCACGATCTGGGGCATCTTCTCCATGCCCTCGGTGCGGGCGGCGTGGGCGTTGTAGGACGCCAGGTCACGGACGCCCACCTCGGAGAAGGCCCGGTACCGCTTCATCATCTCCACCACCGCCCACTGGAGGGCGCCGGCGGCCTTCTTGGGGTCGGTGACCACCGGGATGAGCAGGTGGGGAATGCCGTTGTAGATGCCCAGCTCCACCATCTTGGGGTCCACCATGATGAGGCGCACCTCGTCGGGGGTGGCCTTGTAGAGCAGGGAGATGATGAGGGAGTTGGTGCACACCGACTTACCGGAGCCGGTGGTACCGGCGATGAGCAGGTGGGGCAGCTTGGCGATGTTGCCCACGATACAGTTGCCGCCGATGTCCTTGCCCACGGCAAAGGCCACCTTGGAGGGGTTGTCCCGGAACTCCCGGGAGCCGATGACCTCGTTGATGTACACCGGGGACACCAGCTTGTTGGGCACCTCGATGCCCACCATGGAGATCTTGTCGGGGATGGGGGCGATGCGCACGCCGGTGGCGCCCAGGGCCAGGGCGATGTCGTCGGACAGGTTGGTCAGCTTGTTGAGCCGGACGCCCTGGTCCAGCTCCAGCTCGTACCGGGTCACCGACGGGCCCCGGGTCACGTTAACGATGTTGGCGTCAATGCCGAAGGAGCGGATGGTATCGGACAGCCGGGCCTGGTTGGCCTTCAGCTCGCCGATGGCCTCGGCGCCCACGATGCTGTCCCCCTCCTTCAGCAGGGAGAGAGGCGGATACTGATAGGCGCCGCCGCTCTGGCCCAGGTTCTTCTCCACCTCCTGGGCCACCTCCGCGGCGGCCTGGGCGGTCTCCTTGCCCTTGGCCTTGGGTACGGCGGGCTCCCGCTCGATCTCCGGCATGGGAGGCACAGGGGCGGGGGCAACGGGGACGGGCTGGAAGGGCTCGGGCTGGCGCACAGCCGCCGGACTGACGGCGGGTTCCACAGGCTGAGGCTGGGGCTCCGGCTCCGGCTGGGAGAAGGGTGGCTCCTCCTCTGCCTCCGCCGCAGAGGCGGTGAGTACCTGGTCGGGGGTGGGCACAGAGGGACGGCGGTTGAAGAGGCCGCTCTTTCTGGGCTTTTCCTCCTCCGGGGGCTGCTCGGTCGTCTCCTGGGCCGCCGCCTCAGCGGGCGCTTCATCCACCGGGATGTCGATCACGGGACGCCTGCGCCCGGCGGCAGGGGGCTTCTCAGCCGCCACAGGAGCTGGGGCGGGCGCGGGACGCCGGCCACGGGGCCGGGGCTCGGGCAGCTCCTCTTCCTCGTACTCCGGGTGGGGACGGTTGCGGATGGCGTCCACAATGTCCACAACGGTCACGTTGCACACGGTCATCACCATCATGGCCCCGCACAGCACAAACACCACGCCGGCGCCGATCTTGCTGAACACGGCGGTGAAGCCCATGGCGATGATGCCGCTGAGCAGGCCGCCGCTGGACATGGCCTGTCCCTGAGTCCACAGGGTCTTGATCAGTGCGCCGTCCCACTGGTAGCTGCCCTTGGCCAGCATCAGGTGGAGCAGCGCGCCCACCAGCACCGGGAGGAGCATGGCGCACCACACCCGCAGCCGCACAGGCCGTCCCCGGTGGAACATCAACACCACGCTGGACACCAGCAGCATGGGGGGCACCAGCCAGAAGCCGTATCCGATCAATCCCTTGGCAAGGCCGCAGAAAAAGTCGATGAAGATGGCGTGGACATTGAAATACCCAAAGGCGGCAAAGATGGCCAGCAGAAAGCAGACCACCGCCCCCACTTCCCTGCGGATGGGCTTGGGCTGGCTGACCGCCTTCTTCCGGCCGGCGGAGGCGCTCTTCCCGGCGGCGCTTGTCCGCTTGCCGGAGGAGGACGCAGTGCGCTTTCCACCGGTGCTTTTCTTTTGTGCCGTGGCCATGGAGCGTCATTCCTTTCAGGAGAGTATGGTAATGCGTACTGAACAATGGCTGAATTCCATAAAAGCAGCTCCTTTGAGCCGTTTTTATGGAATTGCGCGGCTGCCACCGCGCAAATAAACCAATCTGCGGTTTATCCAGCAGACATTATGGTAGAACGGGAGGGCGGGTCCGCTCAGGCGAAGATCACGAACTTGAGGATGCCCGCGATCAGCGACACGGCGCCCACCGCCCAGCAGTAGTAGGCAAAGTTGCCGAACTTGCCCTTGTCCGCCAGGGACTTGACCAGCCGGATGGCGAAGTAGCCCACCACGGCGGACACCACCACGCCCACCAGATAGACCGGCAGGAGGGGCAGGACCTGCTCACTGAAATTGGGGGCGGTCACGGCGTCCTTCAGCTCCAGCAGCGTGGCGCCCACCACGGCGGGCAGGGACATGAGGAAGGAAAAGCGGACGGCGAAGTCCCGGTCAAAACCTCTCAGCATGCCGGCGGAGATGGTGGAGCCGGAGCGGGAGATGCCGGGGATGATGGCCACCGCCTGGGCGCAGCCCACCAGTAGGGCGTCCACCACGGTGGCGTTCTTGGCAGTCTTGTGGCCCCGGGCCAGCCGGTCGGAGAAGAAGAGGATGAAGCCGGTGAGCAGCAGCATGCAGGACACCGGGATGGGGTTGGAGAAGAAGCGCTCCAGGGCGTCCTTGAAGAAGATCATCACGAACAGCGGCAGGGTGGCCACAATGATCAGCATCACCATCCGCCGGGCGGCAGGCGGCTTGCCCGCGCTCTCATCCCGCACCACCAGGGCGCGGATGCCCAGGAAAAACTCCCGGATCATATCCACAATGTCCCGCCAGTACACGATGCAGACGGAGATCAGCGTGCCGAAGTGGAGCAGCACGGTGAAGAGCATGTGGGTCTCCTCCATGTTCTCCATGCTGAAAAAGGCCTGGAAGAGGGTCAGGTGTCCTGAACTGGAAATGGGCAGAAACTCCGCCACACCCTGAATCACGCCCATCAGGATGGACATCAGATAATTCATAGATTTTCCTCCATACATATGTAGTCCCGCCTCATCAGGGACGGGCGGGTGCATATAGATTATATTACCACAAGCAGCCTGACATTTCCATCATTTTTCTTTGGATTATGTCAACAATCTGTTTACGGACAACAGAGCGGCGGCTCCCTGAGCCGCCGCTCTGTATGGCAATGCTTATTTCCGCTGCACCGGCTCGGTCATGGCCTGGGCGATGTAGCCCTGGCCGTAGAGAATGTCGTAGACGATGGTGCGGTAGGTCTCCACCGTCCTCTGGTCCTCCTCCGGCGGCTCGTAGTAGGGCGTGCCGTCCGCCGCCACAAAGAGCCGCTGGCGGTAGAGCAGCATATCCTCCAGGGCCATATCCACCCACTGGAAGTACAGCGGGCGGGGCACCCCGGCCCAGTCCAGAATATGCACCCCCAACCCTGTGGCGCTCAGGGTCTCGGGCACATCCAGCTCCGCGCCGTAGTTGTTCCAGACCAGGAATCGGGTGGTGTGCATCCGCTTGAGCTCCTCCGGGGACCAGGACTGGGTGTCCGCCGTGGTGGAGTAGCCCAGCTCCGAGTAGATGGTGTTCTCCTCGTCCATGGACAGCCCGGGCAGATGGTCGCCCCAGAAGATCACGATCACCGGCTCCTCGCACTGCTCAAAATAGTCCAGCAGCGCCCCAAGGGCCGCGTCCGCGTCGTGGATACCGTGGAGCAGGGCGTCGATGGAGCCCAGCTCCTCCTCCCCCAGCTTGTCGCTGGAGAAGTCCAGACCGGAGCTGTCCTCGAATTTCCCGGTGTAGTAGGGCTGGTGGTTCTCCATGGAAAGGCCGTAAAGGAGAAGTGGTTTACTCTTGTCCCGGTTCTCAAACTCCGAGATCATCATCTCGGTCAGGGCCATGTCGGACAGATAGGGCCCCTCCCGCTCCGCGTCCTCGGGGAAGTCCGGCTCAAACACCAGCTTGTCAAAGCCGATGCGCTGGAAGTTCTCCTCCCGGTTGTACAGCTTCGACGTGTAGGAGTGGACGAATTCGGTGGCGTAGCCCTGGGCTGAGAATGCCTTGATGATGGACGGCGCACGGTCGTAGGCCGTCTCGTCCTGGAGGGAGGTCAGGTCCTCCCCCTCTCCCACAAAGGCAATGGGAATGCCGGTCATGACCTCCATCTCCACGTTGCCGGTGCCTCCGGCGTATGTATTGGAGAGAAACTTGCCCGAGGGCCATTCAGCCGCCAGGGCCCGGTAGTTGGGGATGGGATCGTCCTCAAACTCCACGCCGGGCAGCACCGCCTCCGGGTCGCAGAAGCTCTCGGACATGAGCATGATCACATTGGGCTGCACCTCCGGCGCCGGCGTGGACGCCGCGTTCTGCTTCACCTTCAGCAGGATGGCGTTCATGTTGTTCTCATTGTACGCGTCCGGCTCCTGCACCGCGCTGTCCAGCACGCCGCTGTACAGGCCCGCCAGAAAGCCCAGCCGGTCGTTCCGCTCGGCCTGGATCTCTCCCCCCGGCCCGCTGAGAAAGTCCCGGGTCGCAGGCAGATTGGCCGACCCCACCATCACCAGCAGGCCGCACAGCCCCACGGTCAGGGAGGCATACCACCGGATGCGCCGGGGCCGCTTGGCAAAGAGCAGGGTCAGCGCCAGCAATCCAAGCACCGCCAGCACCGACGGGACGGTACATGCGCCGAAGCTCATGCCCGGGCGCATGAAGCCCGCGATGGTGCCCATATGGGTGGCCATGGCCAGGTCGCTGACCATCAGAGGCACGCCGTTGACCACTTCCTTGAAATAACTGACAATGGCCATGGTCAGCAGGGGGACCGTCAGGATCAGTCCGGCGGAAAAGATGCCGCCCGTTATAGCAAGCAGGATCCCTTCACAGGCCAGCAGCAGCAGGTATCCCAGCCCAAAGGCGGCCGGGTTCTGCCCGATCCAGGCCACGGTGTCCTCCACCGACTGGATCGTGATGAGCTGTGTGGCCACCAGGATGGCCAGCGGGATGAGAAAGGCCATCAGATACCACACCCAGGGGTGATACCGCCAGGGCGCCCGGGGCTTTTTCTCCCGCCTCCACAGCGAAAAACGCCGCCTGCCTCCATCCTGCGCCCCGCCGGACTCAACCGGCCCCGGGGCTATGGGCGCCGTGCCCGCGCCCTGGGGCTCCGCCGGAGCGGCCAGGGCAACCGCCCGCTCCTCTTCCGGCACAAGCCCCTCCCGCGCCATCCGGGCGGCCCGCTCGGCGTTCTGCCGCCGGCGGTTCTTGCGCCGCCGCGCCTCCAGCGCGCTATGTTTTCCCTTCTTCTTGGCCAATCGATTCACCCTCAGGGCAGAATTTTTCTTACAGTCAGGTGCTATTTTAACGTCCTTCCTCCGGCCTGTCAACGGCATTTACCGCCAAAAATCATAGATTGTCAAGAGCGCGTTCCGGGTATCTCCGGAACGCGCTCAACAGGCTGCTTTCTCTCAGGGAAACTGGACCGACACATCTCCCATTCCGCTGGACAGTTCCATGCTTCCCCGCTCACCATCCTGGGAAAAGGATGTGCCCAGGCTCCGGCCGTTCACCATCACCTGGCCCAGGTCCGTGCTCAGGCCGTACTCGTACCACTGCTCTTCCCGGGCCGGCTTCACACTGATATCGCCCAGGTCCGCCGTTACGCTGACCTTCTCGCCCAGCTCGCCCTCCAGGGAGAACGAGCCCGTGCTGCCGGTGACGGTCAGACGGTCGGCCACTGCCATGCCGGTGGCCGTCATATTTCCCATGGCCAGCTCCGCCTCCAGCTCGCCCGCCTCTATGCCCGTCAGGCTCAGGGAGCCGCAGTTCAGCGTCAGCACTGCGCTGTCCACCCGCAGCTCGCTGCCGTTCACCTCGCCCAGGTCTGCCGTAGCGGTCAGGTTGTCTGCCCGGAGGCCGTCCAGGGTCAGGCTGCCCAGGCTGCTGGCGATATCCGCGTCCGTCAGGGCAGCGCTGTCAGGCAGAAAAATCTCCACGCTGCCCCCCTTCTGCGTCGACAGCACCCCTGCGGGCCGGTCGTCCCACACCTTCAGCACACCGTCCTCCAGCGCGTACTTCAGCTCCACGCTTCCGTCCCGCAGACGCATGCCGTAGGTCTCGCCGGTCGTGACGGTGACATTGCCGGCAGACAAGTTGACCTCCAGTCTGGTGAACGGCTCCAGCTCCATATTTTTCTCCACAGACGCCACCTCCTCCATAGAATTCCAGCCGGAAAAACGGATCCCGTCCCAGCCTACGCGGATGTGCTCTTTCCCCACCGGGACCTCGATGTGGGTGTCCGCCCCCATGTACCAGCCGATCCCGGTGAGCACTCCGCCGATGAGAAACAGCGGCGCGGCAATGCCAGCGATCACCTTGGCGAATTTCTTCATGCCGCTTCCCCCTCTCTCACGCCGCCGGAGAACATGCGGCGCACCAGAGCCGCCATTCCCTTATACCAGAGCACACACAGCGCCGCGCCGCCCAGAAAGAGCAGCAGCCCCATTGCCGCCGCAAGGAAGCCCAGGCCGCAGAAGAACACCATGGTGGGGATGCTGTAAAAGACCTGGGTAAAGCCGCACCACATGCTGAAGAGCCCGCCGCCCACACAGGCCACTCCTCCGGCAGCGACGCAGACCCCTATCCCCAGCAGGCCCACCACTACCGTCAGCAGCACAGGCACCCAGATGGGTGAGAGCACGATGACCGCCGCGATCCGGCCGCCGGTCCAGCGGCGGGGTTCCCGCAGGTCCCGTCCGCCGGTCCGGGGCATGGCGCCCAGGATACGGGCCGCCGCCTCGTCCGGCGTGCCCAGCTCCTCCTCCGCCCTCCATGCCTGGTCGGGTCCTTTCTCCTCGAAGTACTCCTTATAATACTTCAGGATGCTCTCCAGCTGCCGGTTGGATATCCGGCCGGTGAGATAGTCTGAGAGCTGACCCAGATACTCCTGCTCGCTCATGTCGGTTCCCCCTGTCCCTGCACCGGCGTATGTCCTGCGACAGACCCCCAACGCGGTGATTTTATATTTTTATTATATCGGTCTTTTCTTTATGGACCATTGAGAGCTTCTTAAAATCAGATGAAAATCCGCCTGTTCTCCTGTTTTTGCGTTCTCCTTTCCCCCTAATGTCGTTTTTCTCCTTGCCCGGAAAACAATTCCTCTCTTTTGTCCCTTTTCCCACGTTTTCACCAAATTTCGTTCCGTTCCGCTTCTTAAATTTCCATGTTCGGAATACCCGGTAATTTACTAGGTTAGGCTTGTAATCTCCGCGTTTTTGTTATATTATGTAATGAACAACCGAAATAACCCACCATGGGATTTTAGGAGTGACCCTATGAGCCTGCGCATCGGTATCGACATCGGCTCCACCACCGTCAAGGTCGTGGTGCTGGATGAACAGAACAAGCTGCTGTTCCGCTCCTACGAGCGGCACTATTCCAAGGCCCGGGAGCGGGCCTGCGAGACCCTCCACTCCATTCAGGATATGCTGAAGGGACAGATGGTCCGGATGGTCATCACCGGCTCCGCCGGTCTGGGCGTGGCCAAGGCCGCCGACGTGGACTTCGTCCAGGAGGTGTACGCCACCGCCGCCGCCGTCCGCGCCTACTACCCGGACACCGACGCCGTCATCGAGCTGGGCGGCGAGGACGCCAAGATCATCTTCTTCGGCGGCGCCCTGGAGGAGCGGATGAACGGCTCCTGTGCCGGCGGCACCGGCGCCTTCATCGACCAGATGGCCACCCTGCTGAACGTCTCCGTCAACGAGCTGGACGAGCTGAGCCTGAAGCACGAGAAGATCTACCCCATCGCCTCCCGCTGCGGCGTGTTCGCCAAGAGCGACATCCAGCCCATCCTCAACCAGGGCGGCCGCAAGGAGGACGTGGCCGCCTCCATCTTCCAGGCCGTGGTGGACCAGACCGTGGCCGGTCTGACCCAGGGCCGGGAGCTCAAGGGCAAGATCGTGTTCCTGGGCGGCCCCCTCCACTTCCTCATGGGCCTGCGGCAGCGGTTCGTGGAGACCCTGAAGCTGGACGATGAGCACGCCATCTTCCCCGAGGACGGCGACTGCTTCGCCGGTATCGGTGCGGCCCTGTGCTCCTCCGACTACCCCGAGCACCCCTTTGACGACCTGCTCAAGCGCCTGGAGGAGAGCGTGGACGCCACCAATACGGTGGACACCATGCCCCCCCTCTTCACCGACAAGGCCGACTACGACGCCTTCCTGGCCCGCCACAACGCCAACCACCCCCCCGAGGCGGATATCCATACATACACCGGCGACGCCTTCCTGGGCATCGACGCCGGCTCCACCACCACTAAGGTGGCCCTCATCGCCCCCGACGGCGGCCTGCTCTACACCTACTACCACTCCAACCTGGGCAACCCGGTGGCCGTGGTGCTGGAGCAGCTGAAGGAGATCTACAAGCTGTGCGGCGACCGGATCACCATCAAGGGCTCCGCCGTCACCGGCTACGGCGAGGACCTGATCAAGAACGCCTTCGGCTGCGACCTGGGCCTGGTGGAGACCGTGGCCCACTACAACGCCGCCCGCCACTTCAACCCCGACGTGGACTTCATCATCGACATCGGCGGCCAGGACATGAAGTGCTTCAAGATCCGCAACGGCGCCGTGGACTCCATCATGCTCAACGAGGCCTGCTCCTCCGGCTGCGGCTCCTTTATCGAGACCTTCGCCAAGGCCCTGGGCTACTCCATCGCCGACTTCGCCAAGCTGGGCCTCTTCGCCAAGCACCCGGTGAACCTGGGCTCCCGCTGCACCGTGTTCATGAACTCCAGTGTGAAGCAGGCCCAGAAGGACGGCGCCAGCGTGGAGGACATCTCCGCCGGTCTGTCCATCTCCATCGTCAAGAACGCGGTGTACAAGGTCATCCGCGCCGCCAGCGCCGACGACCTGGGCAAGCATATTGTGGTCCAGGGCGGCACCTTCCACAACGACGCGGTGCTCCGGGCCTTTGAGCTGGAGCTGGGCCGGAACGTGACCCGCCCCACCATCGCCGGCATCATGGGCGCCTTCGGCGCCGCCCTGGCCGCCCGTGACCTGCATCTGAACGCCAGCGGCCTGCTCAGCGAAAAGGCTTTACAGTCCTTCACCCACACCGCTAAGCCCGTCACCTGCGGCCTGTGCACCAACCACTGCGCCCTCACCGTCAACCAGTTCGACGGCGGCCGGAAGTTCATCTCGGGCAACCGCTGCTCCCGCCCCCTGGGCAAGGAGAAGGTGGAGCTGCCCGACCTGATGAACTACAAGTACAAGAAGCTCCGGGCCATGCACGGCAAGGGCGAGGGCACCGGCGTCCGGGGCCGGATGGGCATCCCCTTCGGCCTGAACATGTACGAGAACCTGCCCTTCTGGTTTACCTTCTTCACCAAGCTCAACTTCGAGGTGGTCCTCTCCCCCGAGTCCTCCCGAAAGCTCTACATCAAGGGCCAGCACACCATCCCCTCCGACACGGTGTGCTACCCCGCCAAGCTGCTCCACGGCCACGTGGAGGCCCTGGTGGAGGAGGGCGTGGACGCCATCTGGTACCCCTGTATGTCCTACAACAACGACGAGGGCATCGGCGACAACCACTACAACTGCCCCGTGGTGGCCTACTACCCCGAGCTGCTGGCCGCCAACGTGCCCGCCCTGAAGCAGACCAAGTTCCTCAACCCCTACGTGGGCCTGTGGCGCCACAAGGACTTTGCCAAGCGCATCGCCAAGATGATGGAGGAGGAGTTCTCCATCCCCAAGCGGGAGACCCTGGCCGCGGCCAAGGCCGCCTATGCCGCCTACGACGCCTACGTCCACGACGTGCGCTCCACCGGCAAGAAGTACATCGAGTACGCCCGGGCCATGAACATGCCCATCCTGGTGGTCTGCGGCCGCCCCTACCACATCGACCCGGAGATCAACCACGGCATTAACGACCTTATCACCTCCTTCGGCTTTGTGCTCATCACCGAGGACGCCCTCTCCTACCTGGAGGGCTACGCCCCCCGGAAGGTGCTCAACCAGTGGACCTTCCAGAGCCGCATGTACAACGCCGCCCGCTATGTCTGCACCCAGCCCGACATGCAGGTGGTCCAGCTGGTCTCCTTCGGCTGCGGCACCGACGCCATCACCACCGACGAGATGCGCTCCATCCTGGAGAGCGGCGGCAAGCTGTACACCCAGCTGAAGATCGACGACATCAGCAACCTGGGCGCGGTGCGCATCCGTATCCGCTCCCTCATCGCCGCCATCGACGCCCGCAAGCAGCAGGCCCGCAGCGGCCAGGACGCCGCCAACGCCTGACAGGGCGGCCCCTTCCTCTCAGAATCCCCCACGCCCCAGGGGCGTGAATGTATGCGGAAAGGACTTAGCTTTCTATGGCAAAACTGGAATACGACAAGACCGGCCGCCTTCTCTTCACCAAGGAGATGAAGGAGGAGTACACCCTTCTGGTGCCCCAGATGCTGCCCATGCACTTCGCCATGCTGGTGCGCATCATGCAGACCGAGGGGTACAAGGTGGAGATGCTCAACACCTCCGGCAAGAGCATCCTGGACTACGGACAGAAGTACGTCCACAACGACGCCTGCTTCCCCGCCATTCTGGTCATCGGCCAGCTCATCGACGCGGTGAAGAGCGGCAAGTACGATCCCCATAAGGTGGCCCTGGTCATCACCCAGACCGGCGGCGGCTGCCGCGCCTCCAACTACATCCACATGCTCCGCAAGGCCCTGGAAAAGGCCGACCTGGCCTATGTGCCCGTCATCTCGGTGAACCTGTCCGGCCTGGAGCACAACCCCGGCTTCAAGCTGTCCCTGGGCTTTATCCGCAAGGCCGTGTTCGCCGTGTTCTACGGCGACATCCTCATGAATATCTCCAACCAGGTCCGGCCCTATGAGGTCAACCCCGGCGACACCGATCAGGCCATCGAGGACTGCATGGACTTCCTCCTGGCGGAGATGAACGTGGGCAGGGGCATGAACCACAAGTCCATGATCGCCAACTTCGAGCGCATCATCGACCGGTTCAAGGCCGTCCCCGTGGCCGGAGAGCAGAAGGTCCGGGTGGGCGTGGTCGGCGAGATCTACGTCAAATACTCCCCCCTGGGCAACAACAACCTGGAGAAGTTCCTCCTCTCCGAGGGCGCCGAGCCCGTGGTGCCCGGCCTGGCCGACTTCGTCATCTTCAAGATCTTCAACCGTGACGTGGATGTGGACATCTACGGCGGCAAGTGGATCAAGCAGGCGGTGTGCCGGGTGTTCGCCGGGTACATCAAGAAGAAGCAGCGGGCCATGATCGACACCATCAAGCGCTCCGGCCGCTTCCGCGCCCCCGGCGACTTTGACGAGCTCCATAGCTACATCAAGGGCTATCTGGGCGACGGCAACAAGATGGGCGAGGGCTGGCTCCTCACCGCTGAGATGCTGGAGCTCATCCACACCGGCGTGCCCAACATCGTGTGCACCCAGCCCTTCGGCTGCCTGCCCAACCACATCGTGGGCAAGGGCATGATCCGCAAGCTGAAGGACGACTACCCCTGGAGCAACATCGTGGCCATCGACTATGATCCCGGTGCCACCAAGATCAACCAGGAGAACCGGATCAAGCTCATGCTGGCCAACGCCCGCGGCCTGGCCAAGCAGCACGAGGAGGAGGCCGCCCGGGAGCAGGAGCCCGCCGGCGTATGAACGGCCTCCGCTTTGTAGATGCCTGCACCGACGAGCACTTCGCCGCCATGTCCCTCATCCATGCGCTGGGCTGGCGGGATACCTATGTAGGCTATGTGCCCGACGACTATATGGCCCGGGAAATTACCGATGACCGGTGGATAAAGTTCTTCCGGGAGGACTACCAGACCGGGCGCTGTCATGGACTTCTCCTTTACAGCGGCGACACCCCGGTGGCCGCCATCAACTACGGCCCCGCCCGCACGGAAAACTACAATGCAGGCACCAGCGAGGGCTCCGACTTCCCCAACGAGGCCTACCGGGGCTGGGGGGAGATCATCTCCTTCTACACCCACCCGGACCACCGGGGCAAAGGGTACGGCGGCCTGCTCTTTGAGGAGGCCCTCCGCCGTCTGAAGGCCGACGGCTTCCGCAACGCCTTTGTGTTCGTCCTGCGGGAGAACAGCGGCGCCCGGCGGTTCTACGCCGCCCACGGCTTCCAGTGGGACGGCACCCATGCAGATATTCCCTTCCCGCCTGACGCCATTTGTGTTGACTTGCGGTACACCAGGGCATTATAATAGTGCCATAAGTAAATGGCCGTCCGTTTTTCCCCTCGCCTTTTCCGGCGGCCCACAGGGATCAAAACCACTGTATCAACGGGTTTTCCTCACAGAGGGAAACCCGTTGTTTTTTACGAAAGGAAGATGAATTTGATGGAAAACAAGATGGGCACCATGCCCATCCGGCGGCTCATCATCCACATGTCCTGGCCCATGATGCTCTCCATGCTGGTCCAGGCCCTGTACAACATGGTGGACAGCTACTTCGTCTCCCTCATCGACGACAGCGCCTTTGTGGCCCTGGGACTGGCCTACCCGGCCCAGACCATGATGGTGGCCATCTGCGTGGGCACCGGCGTGGGCGTCAACGCCATGCTCTCCCGCCGCCTAGGAGAGAAAAAACCGGAGGCCGCCTGCGCCGTGGCCCTGAACGGCTACTTCCTCTATCTGCTCTCCTGGGTGGTCTTCCTCCTCTTCGGCCTGACCCTGGGTCCCCGCTTTGTGGGCTTCTTCAACAGCGACCCCCTGGTGCGGGAATACGGCGGACAGTACCTCACCATTGTGACCGTGTTCTCCCTGGGCGTATGCATGCAGTTCGCCGGCGAGCGGGTGCTCCAGGCAACGGGCAACGCGGTGGGGCCCATGATCATCCAGGGCGTGGGCGCGGTGGTCAACCTGTTCCTGGACCCGGTGCTCATCTTCGGCCTGGGGCCCTTCCCCGCCCTGGGGGTGGCGGGCGCCGCCATCGCCACAGTCTTCGGCCAGCTGGTGGGCATGGCGGTGGGCTTTGTGCTGGTGGCCCGAAACAGGGTGATCCGGCTCACCCTGCGGGGCTTCCGCCCCTGCCCGGCCACCATCCTGGACATCTACCGCATCGGCGGCCCCGCCATTGTGATGCAGTCCCTGAGCACGGTGATGACCCTGGGCCTGAACAAGATCCTCAGCCTACCCAAAATGCTGGTGCTGTACGGCGACGCCCCCGTGTTCATCCTCTCCGCCTACTTCAAGCTCCAGTCCTTCGTCTTCATGCCGGTCTACGGCATGAACAACGGCCTCACCCCCATCCTCAGCTACAACTACGGCGCCCGGCAGCGGGAGCGCATCGCCGGCGGCGTCCGCTTCGCCCTGGCCGCCGCCCTGTGCATCATGGGGGTGGGCATGGTCATCTTCCTGCTCTTCCCCTGGCTGCTCATGGGGATCTTCAGCGCACCGGAGCTGGCCATGGCCATGGGCGTACCGGCCCTGCGGATCATCTCCCTCTCCTTCCTGTTCGCCGGGGTGTCTATCATCCTGGGCGCCGCCTTCCAGGCCCTGGGCGTGCCCATGTTCAGCCTGATCCTCTCCGTGCTGCGCCAGGCCGCCATCGTGCTGCCCGTCTGCCTGTTCTTCGTGTTCACCGCCCCTGAGCTGGTCTGGTGGTGCCTGCCCGTGGCCGAGGCGGTCTCCTGCGCCGTGGCCCTTGTCCTGTACCGCTGGGTCTACCACGCTAAAATCCTGCCCCTTGGGGCAGCTTCCTGAGGAGGTCATTCTATGAAGTCCCTGCTTCCCGCGCTTCTGGCCGCTGCGCTGCTCCTCTCCGCCTGCACCGGCGAGACGGCCGTCTCCCCTTCCCCGTCCCAATCCGCCCCCGTCTCCTCTGCCCGGCCCTCCGATGCGCCTCCCAGTTCCTCGGACGCTCCGGAGGCCCCCGCCTGGTGGGAGAATATCTCCACAGAGGACCTGCCGGACACCCTGTCCGCCGCGGAGGACGTCCAGGCGGGCAGCGGCAGCCTCTACCGGCTTGCCGAGCTGCCCGACCAGGACATCGTCCTCTACGGCTACGGCGGCGACTCCGACGGCGCGCCCTGCGGCGTTCTCCTGGCCCGGGGCGACACCCTCACCCCCTTTGACCAGGTCTGCCTCTCCGCCCAGCACCCCATGCTCCCCCAGCTGCGGTGGGACGACCTGGACGGCGACGGCAGCGGGGAGCTGGCCGTGGTCTACCTGGTGTCCAACTCCGCCGGGTCCAGCGTGTTCGAGCTCCACGTCTACCGGCCCCTTTCCGACGGCGGCTGGGCGGACTGCGGCCTGCTGCCCGGCTACTACGGCCCCCTGCTGGACGGCCTGCTCTCCTTCTCCTACGACCACGATGAAAACACCGTCACCATCACCGCCGGCAGCGAGAAGATCAGCGTCTGGTATGACGGCCCCAACGAGCCCGACGGCCTGGCCCCCGTGGGCGGCCTGGTGTTTTTCCGGTACGAGGACGGCGCCTATACCGCCGTGTTCGGCCTCCAGATCACCGCCGGGGATGCGTCCCCCGCGGACATCGGCACCCTCACCGCCCAGGTGTCCTACGACGGAGACGCCCTCACCCTGACCGACTTCCGCCTGAACGCCAACGGCGGCGTCTGAGCCGTGAAAAAAGAGACTGCGCCTGTTGCAGTCTCTTTTTTCTGTTTTATGCCGACGTAACTATTGACTTCTGCCCCACAATTTAGCATAATAATAGTGATTTCAAGCGTTCGAGGAGGCTCTTCCGATGGCTAAGACCGCAAAGCCCGAATCTAAGCCCGTACTTAAATCCGCCGCCCGTATGTCAAAGCGGGGGCCCCTTGATCAGGAGCAGCTGCGCAAGATGGACGCCTACTGGCGCGCGGCCAACTATCTGTCCGTGGGCCAGCTCTATCTGCTGGACAATCCCCTGCTCCGCCAGCCCCTGAAGCCGGAGCACCTCAAGCGGCACACTGTGGGCCACTGGGGCACCGCGCCGGGGCAGAACTTTATCTACACCCACCTCAACCGGGTCATCACCCGCAACGACCTGAACATGATCTATCTGGCCGGTCCCGGCCACGGCGGCGAGGCCGTGGTGGCCCAGACCTACCTGGAGGGGACATACAGCGAGGTGTATCCCAACGTGGGCCAGGACGAGGAGGGCATGAAACGGCTTTTCCGCCAGTTTGCCTTCCCCGGCGGCATTCCCAGCCATGTGGGCCCCGAGGCCCCCGGCTCCATCAACGAGGGCGGCGAGCTGGGCTACTCCCTGTCCCACGCCTTCGGCGCGGTGATGGACAACCCCGACCTGATCGCCGCCTGCGTGGTGGGGGACGGCGAGGCCGAGACCGGCCCCCTGGCCGCCGCCTGGCAGAGCAACAAGCTCATCAACCCCATCACCGACGGCGCCGTGCTGCCCATCTTCCACCTCAACGGCTTCAAGAGCGCCGGGCCCTCCATCTTCGGCCGGATCACCCACGAGGAGCTGGAGATGTACTTCAAGGGCTGCGGCTGGGAGCCCCGGTTCGTGGAGGGGGACGACGCGCCCCAGATGCACCAGACCATGGCCGCCGCCCTGGACTGGGCGGTGCGTGAGATCAGCCGCATCCAGGAGCACGCCCGCACCCAGAACGACCCCACCCGGCCCCGGTGGCCCATGATCGTGTTCCGCTCCCCCAAGGGCTGGACCTGCCCCGTGTCCCTGGACGGCTTCCCGGTGGAGGGCACCTGCCTGGCCCACCGCATCCCCTTCCCCGCCGACGCCGCACACCCGGAGCATATCGCCCTGCTGGAGTCCTGGATGCGCAGCTACCACCCGGAGGAGCTCTTTGACGAAAACGGCCGGCTCGTCCCCGAGCTGCGGGAGCTGGCCCCCGTGGGCAACCGGCGCATGGGCTCCAACCCCCACGCCAACGGCGGCCAGGTCCTCCGGGACCTCCGCCGCCCCGACTTCCGCAGCTACGCGGTGGATGTCCCCTCCCCCGGCGACCACCTGGGCGAGGACATGCACCAGCTGGGCAAGTACATGCGGGACGTGGTGCGCCTCAACATGGAGGCCAAGAACTTCCGCATCTTTGCCCCCGACGAGGCCAAGTCCAACGGCCTGGAGCCGGTCTTTGAGGTGACCGGACGGCGCTGGAACACCGACTTTATGGAAAACGACCTGAACCTGGACACGGAAGGACGGGTCATGGACGCCATGCTCTCCGAGCATATGTGCCAGGGCTGGCTGGAGGGCTACCTCCTGACCGGGCGGCACGGCGCCTTTGTCAGCTACGAGGCCTTTATCCGCATCGTGGACTCCATGGTCTCCCAGCACGCCAAGTGGCTCAAGGTGGCCTCCCAGCTGCCCTGGCGGCAGGATATCGCCTCCCTGAACTACGTGCTGGCCTCCAACGTGTGGCAGCAGGACCACAACGGATTCACCCATCAGGACCCCGGCTTCCTGGACCATGTGGCCAACAAGAAGGCGGACGTGGTGCGCCTCTACCTGCCCCCGGACACCAACTGCCTGCTGTCCACCTTCGACCACTGCATCAAGAGCCGGAACTACGTCAACGTGATCATCGCCTCCAAGCACCCCCGGCCCCAGTGGCTCACCATGGACCAGGCCGTGAAGCACTGCACCCAGGGCATCGGCATCTGGCAGTGGGCCTCCAACGACCAGGGCGCTGAGCCCGACGTGGTCATGGCCTGCTGCGGCGACACCCCCACCCTGGAGACCCTGGCGGCAGTGACCATCCTGCGCAAGTACCTGCCCGAGCTCCACATCCGGGTCATCAACGTGGTGGACCTGATGAAGCTCCAGCCCCACACGGAACACCCCCACGGCCTCACCGACGAGGACTACGATGCCTACTTCACCACCGACAAGCCCGTCATCTTTGCCTTCCACGGCTACCCCACCCTGGTCCACGAACTGACCTACCGCCGCCACAACAAGAAGCTCCACGTCCGGGGCTACAAGGAGGAGGGCACCATCACCACCCCCTTTGACATGCGGGTACAAAACGACATCGACCGCTACCACCTTGTGATGGACACGGTCAAGCGTCTGCCCCAGCTGGGCAACCGGGGTGCCTTCCTCATCCAGCTCATGCGGGACAAGCTGGTGGAGCACCGCCAGTACATCACCACCTACGGCGAGGACATGCCCGAGATCAGAGACTGGAAATGGAACAACGGCAAGGGGATGGAATGATCCTCTGCCTGCAAACGCGCCCCCGGAGGCTGATGCCTCCGGGGGCGCTGCTTCTTAGCGCTTGAGCGCCGCCATCCGCCGCTGCCGCTCCTCCTCCATCATGCCGTGGAGGCAGTCCAGCGCGTCGGAGAGGCCGCCGATCCGGTCGATGAGGCCGATCTTCACCGCCTCCTCCCCGTAGATCACGCTGCCCACATCCGCCGCCAGCTCCCCGGTCTGGAGCATCATCCTGGTAAAGGTCTCCCGGTCCACATGGCTGTTCTGGGTGACAAACTGGATGATCCGGTCCTGGATGCGCTCAAAGTAGTAGAAGGTCTGGGGCACGCCGATGACCAGGCCGTTGAGACGCACCGGGTGGATGGTCATGGCGGCGGAAGGCGCGATAAAGGACACCTTGGCGGACACCGCCAGCGGCACGCCGATGGAGTGTCCGCCTCCCAGCACCAGAGACACGGTGGGCTTGCGCATGCTGGCAATCAGCTCGGCGATGCCCAGCCCCGCCTCAATATCGCCCCCCACTGTATTCAGCAGGATGAGCACGCCGTCCACCTCGCTGCTCTCCTCAATGGCCGCCAGCAGAGGCATCACATGCTCATATTTGGTGGTCTTGGCGTTGGAGGGCAGCAGTTGATGGCCCTCGATCTGCCCCACAATGGTGAGGGTGTGGACGGTGCCGCGCTCCGTCTTGATGGTGGCCGAGCCCATATCCACGATCTGCTGCTGGCGGTCGCTGAGCCCGCTGTCCTCCTCCCCGCGCTCCGCTGCTCCGGTCTCCCTGGTCTCTTCTGTCATATACAGCACCTCCCTGTGTACTGCCCCTAGTATTTGCGGACACAGGGAGTTTCATCCGTAAAAAAGGACTTGGCGGGATACCCTGCCAAGTCCTTTTCTCATCTTCTGTTTTCCGGGGCGCAGCGCCTTCAGCCCTCCGCCTGGAAGACCGCGTGCCCGTTTCCCCCGGCCCGCTTGGCCTCGTACAGGGCCCGGTCCGCGTTTTCATACAGCAGCGTGAAGTCCTTGCCGTGGCGGGGATAAAATGCCGCGCCGATGCAGCACGACAGGGTCTCCTGGGGGATCTCGTCCACACTGATGCCCCGGATCCGGCTGTTCACCGTGGACATCAGCCGCTGCACCACTTCCGGATTGCCCACGTTCTTCAGAAACACCATAAACTCGTCTCCGCCCACACGGCCCACGATATCCGTCTCACGGAACACGCCCCGCAGGACCTGCGCCGTCTTCTTCAGCACCAGATCTCCGGTGGCATGTCCGTAGGTGTCGTTGATCTCCTTGAAGTGGTCCAGGTCCACCATCAGCAGCACCTGGTAGCCCTTGCACCGCTCCTCGTTAAGCCAATCTGTAATGCTCCGGGCGGTGCTCTCCTTGTTGAGCAGGCCGGTCAGCGAATCCTCCTCCGCCTTCCGCATCAGCCTGCGCCGGTCTCTGGCGTTGATGTGCTGGATGGACACCAGCAGCGCGCCCACGCCCAGCAGGAACGCCGCGCCCAGCAGCAGATCATAGTGGGCGATGAATTCATAGCCGGCCTTGGCGTCCTCCTCGCTGACCACATAGCAGAGCACCCAGTCGTTGCAGTCCAGAGGCTCGTAGGCCAGATAGCTGCCCACGCCCTGGTTGTCCACGATGATGCTGCCGCTGCTCCTGTTCTGAAAGTCCGTACGCATCTGGTCCAGGGAGCCCTTGGAGAAGTTCACCTTGCCATATGCGTCGAAGAAATACCGCTCCGACCAGTCGGCCTCGGCAGTGCCTGTGCTCACAATAGAGCCGTCCGCCGTCACGATAAAGGAGTAGCCCTTCCCCTCGTAGATATCCGCGAACAGCAGGCTGCTCAGGGCGCCCACGTCGTAGGAGCCGCCCAGTACGGCTGTGACCTGGCCGTCCCGCTCCACGGGCACTGCCAGCACCACTTTGTTGTCCCCGTCCACCGAGCTGGAAAGCGGGTTGCTCATGGCCCGCTGGCCGCTCATGGCGGTCTGAAAATACGCCCGGTCCCCCACCTGAGTGACGATCCCATCGCTGCTGTATCCCGTCCCGTCCGGCAGGATCAGCATGGTCCGCCCAAAGGTGTCCGTGGAGGACAGGGACTGAAGGATGTCCTCCATCTGCTCCACGGTCAGCTTCTGGGGCTGCATGCCGATATAGCTGGATGCCACCTCCAGCGTATTGAACTGGAGCTCAATGACCGCTTCAAAATGATAGCTCTGCTGCTGCACATTGGACTGGAGCAGCTCCACTGTATTTTGATTGACCGCACTGTCCACTCGGGCGAAGAACACCATAAATGCCGTTGCCAGGTAGCACAGGAACACGGCTAACGCAATCGCATATCTTAGGCTGTTCTTGCTTCGGTGCCAACCCATGCCCTCACCTGCACTTCCGCTAAAACGATTAACAAGATTATAGCAAAACTATCGGCTTCTTGCAATTTAAACAGCTGATTTTCGCTCTCTTTTTTTCTTCCGCTGTGACTTAAACCGCCCTTTTCCGTCTAAAACAAACATTAACTGTCATTTTTCGCCATAATTCCTCACATTTCGAGAAATCCATTTTCTGAATCTTTCGGCCGCTCCCTGCCGGGTGCATGCAAAAATGGGCTCCGCACAAGTACGGAGCCCATTTTTTCCTGTTCAGTTACCGCGCCTCAAAGACAGCCTTCATGCCCTTGTAGGTCATGTAGCAGTCCAGCTTGCTCACGGTCTCATAGGGGGCGTGCATGGAGAGCACGGGCACGCCGGCATCCAGGGTGTCGATGTCCCGCTCGGCCATGTACACGGCCACGGTGCCGCCGCCGCCCTGGTCCACCTTGCCCAGCTCGGCCATCTGCCACACCACGCCGGCCTCGTCCAGAATGCGGCGGGTATAGGCCACCAGCTCGGCGGAGGCGTCGGACGCGCCCGACTTGCCCCGGGCGCCGGTGTACTTGCACAGGCCCATGCCCCGGTTGATATAGGCGCTGTTGCGCTTCTCAAAGACCTCGGCAAAGTTGGGGTCGTAGGCGGCGCACACGTCGGCGGACAGGCAGAAGGACCGCTCGTAGCAGGCCTTCAGGGCCACGCCCTGGGCGTCGCACAGGTCGCTCATAAAGGTGTCGAAGGCGGCGGACTTCATGCCGGACACGCCCTCGGAGCCGATCTCCTCCTTGTCGGCCAGCATGCACACGGCGGTGCGGGCGGGCGCGCCGTCCAGGGAGAAGAGGGCGGCCAGAGCCGCGTAGCCGCAGACACGGTCGTCGTGGCCGTAGGAGCCGATGAGGGAGCGGTCAAAGCCGATATCGCTGGCACGGAAGGCGGGCACGGCGGTCAGCTCAGCGGAGATGAAGTCCTCCTCCACGATGCCGTACTTCTGGTTGAGCAGGTCCAGGATGGCCAGCTTCACCCGCTCGGAGCCCTCGTCGTCCTTGAAGGGACGGCTGCCCACCAGCACGTTCAGGCTCTCGCCGGGAATGGCCTCGGCCAGGGTCTTCTTGCTCTGGTCCGCCGCCAGGTGGGGCAGCAGGTCGTCCACGGTGAACAGGGGGTCCCCCGCGCCGTTGCCCACGGCCACCTTGATGACGCTGCCGTCCTTCATGGCGATGACGCCGTGGAGCTCCAGGGGGATGGTCACCCACTGGTACTTGCGGATGCCGCCGTAGTAGTGGGTCTTGAGGAAGCACATCTCGGTGTCCTCATAGAGGGGGTTCTGCTTGATGTCCAGGCGGGGGGAGTCGATGTGGGCCGCGCCGATGTTGACGCCCTCGCTGAGGGAGGCGGTGCCCACCACGGCCAGCATGATGGCCTTGCCCCGGTTGACCCGGTAGAGCTTGTCGCCGGGCTTGACGGCCATGCCGCGGACAAAGGGCTTGAAGCCCCGCTCCTCGGCCTGGCGGACGGTCTCGTCCACGCACTCCCGCTCGGTCTTGCCCGCGTCCAGGTACTTCTTATAGTCCTCACAGTAAGACTTCATGGCGGCCTCGTCCTCCGCCGTCAGGCGGTCGTAGCCGTTCTTGGGCTGGTAGAGCAGGGCCTCACGCCGCAGCTCACCCGCGGTCTTCTGTTTCTCTTCCATCTTATTTCCTCCTTACTCGGGGCGGGACTCCGCTCCGAGATTCAGTATTTTTTCAAACAGGGCCTTTGCCTGCCGGGCAAACTCCGCCTCTTCCCCGGTGTTCTCCAGCACTGCGGTGCAGTTGGCCCGGAAAAAGGCGTCGCTCTGCTGGGCCTTCACCCGCATGCGGGCGTACGCCTCGGAAATGCCGTCCCGGGCCATGATGCGCCTCACCCGCACCTCCGGCGGGGCCAGAACACCCACAACCGCGTCGCACAGATCGCCCAGACCGCTCTCGATGAGGGCGATGGCGTCCACGGCGGCCAGAGGCCGCCCTTCCGCCCGGGCGGTGCGGAGCAGCTCCTCCACCCGCTGGCGCACATACCGGTGGGTGATGGCGTTCAGGTCGGCCAGCAGGGCCTTGTCCTGAAAGACCAGAGCCCCCAGCTTCTTCCGGTCCAGCCGCTGTTCACTGTCTAGGATACCCCTTCCGAAGCGTTTCGTCAACTCGTTTCTCATGGCGGCGCTCTCTTCCAGCAGCTGGTGGTACACCTGGTCGCAGTCGATGACGCAGCCGCCCAGGTCGGTCACCGCCCGGAGCGCGGTGGTCTTCCCCGCCCCCGTGGGGCCGGTAATGCCGACGATTTTCATGGTCCTCACCGCCCAGGTCTGTTATGTCGTCTCGCTCAGATCCACGATATGGAACCCGGCCGCCTTGTTCAGCCGGTTGGACACGGCCAGGCCGATGCCCCCGTCGTCCGGACACTGGGACCAGATCTCCGCCGCGTCGGTGCTGTCAAAGTACCGCAGGGCGTCAAAGACCCGGCGGGCCTGCTCCTCCTTGTCGCCGGCGGGGCCCATGGTCTCCACCAGGTGGCCGGGGAAGTCCCCGGCAAACTCGTCAAAGCAGATGACCCCGCTCTTGGGGCCCAGATGGTCCCGGATGTAGGCCGCGGTTCTGTCCGCCGGGCCCTTCACCACCGTCACCGGCGCCTTGGGGGCGTAGTGGCGGTACTTCATGCCGGGGGCCCGGGGATGCTCGTCCTTGCCCATGAGCCGGGTGACCGCCTGGTCCACGGCCACCTCTCCCAGGGCGTCCCGGAGCTGCTCCAGGGTCACGCCGCCGGGCCGCAGCAGCCGGGGAGGCGTCAGAGTCAGGTCGATGATGGTGGACTCCACCCCCACGGTGCAGGGGCCGCCGTCCACAATGCCGTCGATCTTCCCGTCCATGTCCTCCAGCATGTCCGCCGCGCTGGTGGGGCTGGGCCGGCCGGAGGTGTTCCCCGAGGGGGCCGCCACCGGCACCCCGGCCGCCGCGATGATGGCCCGGGTCACCGGGTGGTTGGGGCAGCGCATGCCCACCGTGTCCAGCCCGGCGGTCACCGCGTCGGGCACAATGGGCTTGCGCCGGAGGATCATGGTCAGGGGGCCCGGCCAGAACTTCTCCGCCAGGGCGTAGGCCGCGGCGGGGATGTCCTCACAGTACCGCTCCAGCCAGTCCGCCGAGGGGACGTGGAGGATCAGCGGGTTGTCCTGGGGACGGCCCTTGGCCGCAAAGATGTGGGCCACCGCCTCCGGGTCCAGTCCGCTGGCCCCCAGGCCGTAGACCGTCTCGGTGGGAATGCCCAGCAGGCCCCCCCGCTTCAGGATCTCCGCGGCCGCCTGGGTATCCTGGGCCGTCAGTCGTTGTGTTATCACGCTCGTTCGCCTCGAAAATCAGATTTCAGTTCCAGCCGTCCGTGCTCCGTTCGGTGCAGGCCTGGACCAGGCCCACAATGCCGGCGGTAATCAGCGCCATGCCGGAGAGAATGTTCAGAATCGCAGTCACCTTTTTCATACCAGGGGCTCCTTTCTTTCATTCCGTCGGTTGGATGGTTCAGCCGTAGATATTGGAGGCCACGCCGGCCAGCTCCAGGGCGGTGTCCCGGGGGAACCCGGCGCCGCACAGATAGCCCCGCACCGCCACGATGCAGTGCTTGGGGTTCACCTTCTCGTCCTCCAGCTCCAGCTCCAAATAGTGGCCCTGCTCGTCGTCTCCCGAGCCGGTGAGCCAGCCGTCCTCCTCCAGAAGGTTGGCCACGGCCAGCTTGAACTCCTCCTGCTCCATTCCCTTGGGCAGTCCGGAATAGTGAATCAGCATTTCCATTGTAAAAATCTCCTTTCGCGGGATGGCCCTTAGTCCGCCTCTCCGCTCTGTTTCAGCCGCTCCGCCTGGTCGGCGGTGATCAAACTGTCAATAATCTCATCCAGGTCGCCGTTCATCACGTCCTCCAGCTTGTAGAGGGTGAGGCCGATCCGGTGGTCGGTCAGGCGGCCCTGGGGGAAGTTGTAGGTCCGGATGCGCTCGTTGCGCATGCCAGTCCCCACCTGGCTGCGCCGCTCCTCGCTCCACTCGCTGCTCACACGCTGCTGTTCCGCCTCGTAGAGCCGGGAGCGGAGGATCTGCATGGCCTTGTCCCGGTTCTGGAACTGGCTGCGCTCCTGCTGGCACTCCACCACCATGCCGGTGGGCTTGTGGATCAGCCGGACGGCGGAGGAGGTCTTGTTGATGTGCTGCCCGCCGGCGCCCGACGAGCGGAACACCTGCATTTCAATATCAGCCGGGTTGATGTCCACGTCCACCTCCTCGGCCTCGGGCAGCACCGCCACCGTGACGGTGGAGGTGTGGATCCGTCCACCCGACTCGGTCTCGGGCACCCGCTGCACCCGGTGGACGCCGCTCTCAAACTTCAGGCGGCTGTAGGCCCCGGCCCCCTCTACTGTGAAGGAAATTTCCTTTATCCCTCCCAGCTCGGTCTCGTTCAGGCTGGCCACCTCCACCTTCCAGCGGCGGGTCTCGGCGTACATGGAGTACATCCGGTACAGGGACGCGGCGAACAGCGCCGCCTCCTCCCCGCCCACGCCGGCCCGGATCTCCACGATGACGTTCTTGTTGTCATTGGGGTCGGTGGGCAGCAGGAGGATCTTCATCTTCTGCTCCAGCTCCTCCGACTCCGCCTTGGCCTGGGCAAACTCCTCCTGGGCCAGCTCCTTCATGTCCGGGTCGGACATGAGGCCCCTGGCCTCCTCCATGTCCCGCTGGCGCTGCATATAGCGCCGGTAGGTGGTCACCAGAGGCTCCAGCTCGCTCTGCTCCTTATTCAGCTTTGCCACCAGCGCCGGGTCGGCGTAGGTCTCCGGGGCGTTGAGACGGGCCACCAGGTCCTCATAGTGGAGCTCCAGGCTCCTGAGCTTGTCCAGCATGTTAACCTCCGTGTCTTGTTCGGCTGTCCTCAGCCGAGGGTATGGGCTGCGCTTCCCTGAACGGCCTGCCCCTGGGGGACCTCACGGTCCAGAAGGAAGGACTTGACCAGGGCCAGGGGCTCCCGGAAGAACATGCTGATCCGGGACGGCACATGGCTGGAGGGCGCGGCCAGGGTGGACACATTGCCGTATCCGAACCGCTCCGCCAGCATCCGCGCCCGGGAGAGATGAAATCCGTTGGACACGATCAGCACCCCGTCCTCCGCCGGGTCCACGCCCAGATACTCCAGGTACGCCAGGGAGTACCCCAGGTTCTCGGCGGTATTGTGGGAGTTGTCCTCCAGATAGATGTATGCCTCGTCATAGCCGGCCCCGGTCAGGTAGTCCGCCATGCAGGCGGCCTCGCTCTCCGGCTCGTCCTGGCCCTGCCCGCCGCTGACAATCACCGGGATAGGGTTGTCCAACTCGTTCAGATAGTCCAGCGCCGTGTCCAGCCGGTCCTTCAGCAGCAGAGAGGGGCCGCTCTCCTCCACCTTGCAGCCCAGAATGATCATCACCCTGGGCGTGCCCTGGATATGGGTCCGCTCCCCGGCGTACACAATGCCCGCCAGAATGGCGAAGCAGATCAGGCCCAGCCCGATCAGCCCGATCAGGACCCGCAGGAGGGGATGGAGCTTCTTCCCGCCGTAGGGATGGTATGCGCTCTGCCGTCTCATCCCTGGGCCTCCTCCAGCTGGGCGGCCAGGGTCTCCCACTTGGTATATAGGGCGGCAATTTCGTCCTCCAGGGCCTTCTGCTCCTCGTACACCTTCTGGAGCTCCAGGTAGTTGGAGGCCACCTCCTCGGCCTTAAGGGACAGCTCGTACTGCTTCTCCTCCGCCTTGGCCACCGCCCGCTCCGCCGCCGCCACCTGCTTCTCCAGCTCCTTGGTGCCGCCGGGGCGCTTGGGCTTCTCCTTCTTGGGCTTCTCCTCCTGGACCACTGGCGCGGCCTTGGCCTGGGCCTGCTTCCGCTGCCGGGCGGCCTGGAACTCCTGATAGGTGCCCTCAAAGTCGGTGATGTGTCCGTCCTCCAGCATCCAGATGCGGGTGGCGAAGCGGTTGATGAAATACCGGTCGTGGGACACGAAGAGCAGGTTGCCTTCGTAGTCCTCCACCGCCTCCTCGATCCACTCCCGGTTGGCCACATCCAGGTGGTTGGTGGGCTCGTCCAGAATCAGCAGGTTGATCTTCTCGTCCATCAGCATGCACAGCCGCAGGCGGCTCTGCTCGCCGCCCGACAGGGCGGACACCGGCTTGAACACGTCCTCCCCCTGGAAGTTGAAGGCGGCCAGCCGGTTGCGGGCGGTCTGGGTGGAGCAGTCCAGGTCGTAGATCATGGTGTCCACCAGGCTGCGCTCAGGATGGGAGAAGTGGATGATCTGGGGCAGATAGCCGATCTTTACCGTGGGGCCCATACGGATCTTGCCCTCGCTGGGCTGCTCCTCCCCCATGATGATCTTGATCAGGGTGGATTTGCCGGTGCCGTTGTCCCCCAGCAGGGCGATGCGCTCGCCCCCCTCCACCAGCAGGTTCACATCGGAAAACAGGGTCCGGCCGTCAAACCGCTTGGCCAGGCCCTTGATGACCATCACCTCGTCGCCCCGGAAGTCCCGTTCGCCGAAGCGGATGTCCAGTTTCCGGTCCTTCTTGGGCTTGTCGGTGGTGCGCATGCGCTCGATCCGCTTCTCCATGGAGAAGGCCCGCTTGTGCAGCTTGTCGTTGCCCATGAAGGCCCACAGGTGGAGCTTGTCCGCGGCTTTCTCCAGCTGCTCGATCTTGGCCTGCTCCTTCTCGTACTGCCTCAGCTTCTCCTGGTAGCGGCGCTCCTTCTCCACCACGTAGAAGCTGTAATTGCCCTCGTAGAACTCGGCCTTGCCGTCCACGATCTCAATGACCCGGTGGACCACCTTGTCCAGGAACCACCGGTCGTGGGAGATGGCCAGCACCGTGCCCTTGAACTTGTCCAGGTACTCCTCCAGCCACTCGGTGGCCCGCAGGTCCAGGTGATTGGTGGGCTCGTCCAGCAGGAGGATATCGGTGTCCTCCAGGATCAGGCGGCCCAGGTTCACCCGGGTCTTCTCCCCGCCGGACAGGGCGGAGAAGAGCTGCTCCCGCATGGCCTGGGGAATTTCCAGGCCGTTGCACACCTTGTTGAGCTCAGTGGCGGTGTCGTACCCGCCCTTGGCCTCAAAGGCGGCCGACAGCTCCCCGTACCGCCGCAGCAGGGCCGGGTCGCTGCTCTCCCCCATTTTGGCGGTGAGGTCGGCCATCTCCTGCTCCATCCTGTGGAGCTTGGAGAAGGCCGTGTTCAGCACGTCCTCCACGGTGTACTCCGGCGGATAGACCGGGATCTGGGAGATGAGGCCCACCGTCTTGCCGGGGGCGGTCATCACCTGCCCGTCGTCGTAGTCCATCTCGCCGGTGATGATCTTGAACACCGTGGTCTTGCCCGCGCCGTTCTTGCCCAGCAGGCCGACCCGCTCTCCCTGGTCCACCTGGAAGGTGAGGCCGTCCAGTATCTTTTTGCCTACCTCAAACTCCTTGGTCAGGTTTGAGACGGATATATCTATCATTTCTTGTCTCCTGTCAGTCCTTTGTGCTACAATGATTCTATCACCGGCCGCCCCAGGGACGGCCGAAGCGCTTAGGAGGCTTCGCTATGGATGCAATTCGCTGGGAAGGAAATACACTTTACCTCCTCGATCAGACAAGGCTTCCCGTCCAGGAGGACTGGATCGCCTATACGGATTTCCGGGCCGTGGCCAAGGCCATCACCGACATGGTGGTGCGGGGCGCACCCGCTATCGGCGTGACAGCGGCCTACGCCTACTGTCTGGCCGCCATGGAGTTCCGGGACGCGCCCGACTTTGCCGCCGCCATGGAGGAGGCGGAGCGGGTGCTTGCCGCCAGCCGGCCTACCGCCGTCAACCTGTTCTGGGCTCTGCGCCGCATGGCCGACTGCCTGAAGGCCAACGGCGGCACGCCGGAGGCCATTGACGCCCTCATCCGGGAGGCCAAGGCCATCCACGAGGAGGACGTGGCCATGAACCACGCCCTGGGCGACTTCGGCGCGGCAGTGGTGCCCCACCACGCCCGCATCCTCACCCACTGCAACGCCGGCAGCCTGGCCACCGGCGGATACGGCACGGTGCTGGGCGTGGTTCGCTCTGCTTTCAGTCAGGGTAAAGTGGATATGGTTTACGCCGACGAGACCCGTCCCCTGCTCCAGGGCGCCCGGCTCACCGCCTATGAGCTGGTGAAGGACAACATCCCCTGCACCCTCATCACCGACAACATGGCCGGCTTCCTCATGGCCCAGGGCAAGGTGGACCTGGTGATCCTGGGCTGCGACCGGATGGCCGCCAACGGGGACTTTGCCAACAAGATCGGCACCTACTCGGTGGCGGTCAACGCCCGCTACCACGGCATCCCCTTCTACACTGCCCTACCCTCCTCCACCATTGACCTGTCCATTGAGGACGGCAGCGGCATTCCCATCGAGGAGCGCCCCGGCGTGGAGGTGACCCACCTGGCGGGGGTCCAGACCGCGCCCGAGCAGGTACAAACCTGGAACCCGGCCTTTGACGTGACCCCCCACCAGCTGCTCACCGGCATCATCACCGAAAAGGGGGTCGTCTACCCGCCCTTCAAGGAGAACCTGGCCAAGCTCTTCGGCTGACTCAGGGCTCCTGGGTGATGCTCTTCAGGTATTCCGTCAGATCTTCAAACGCCATGCCCCGGGAGGCCTTGACCAGAATGGTCGCGTGTGGTTTCACCACCTGCGCCAGGACGGGCAGGGCCTCCTGCTTTGTGGCGCAGTAGTGGACCTCCGGCACCTTGGCCTCAGCCGCGGCGTCGTAGATGTTCCTGGCCAGCTCGCCCACGGCCACCAGGCAGTCGATGCCCGCCTTGCCCAGATAGGTGCCCACGCCGGCGTGGAGGGCGGGGGCCAGGGTGCCCAGCTCGAACATATCCCCCAGCACGGCGATCTTCGGCGACCCGTGGGTCTTGGAGAGCACCTCCACCGCCGCCCGCATGGACTGGGGGTTGGCGTTGTAGGTGTCGTTGAGGATGGTGATATCCTCCCCCCGCTGGATGATGTTCATGCGCATCTTGGTGGGGGCGAAGTGGAGCACGCCCCGGCGGAACTCCTCCGCCGTGACGCCGAAGTGCTCCCCCACCGCCGCCGCCATCAGCGTGGGGTAGATCATGTGGCTGCCAAGGGCGGGAATCTCCACCTGGCAGCTGGTGTGAGGGGTTTTTACTTCACAGCGTACATTGGACGTGCCGTCGCTCACCAGGTTGTCGGCGGTATAGTCCAGCCCGGTCGCGCCGCCGCACCAGAGGATGGGCCCGGGCAGCTTGCCCTCCAGGGTACGCAGCAGCGGGTCGTCTCCGTTGAGCACCGCCAGACAGCCCGGCTTGGCGTGGCTGAAGATCTCACACTTGGCCTTGAGGATGTTCTCCCGGGAACCCAGGTGCTCGATGTGGGAGTCGCCGATGTTGGTGATGAGGCACACGTCGGGCTGGGCAATGGCGGACATGACCTCGATCTCGCCGGGGTGGTTCATGCCCATCTCCAGCACGGCGATCTGGTAGCTCTTGTCCAGCCGGAACAGGGTGCGGCAGGTGCCGATGTCCGTGTTCAGGTTGCCCTCGGTCTTGAGCACCTTGTAGTGCTCCCCCAGGACGGCGGCCACCATGTCCTTTGTGGTGGTCTTGCCCACGCTGCCCGTCACCGCCACCACCGGAATGTCGAACTTCTTCTTGTACCAGACCGCCAGGTCCCGCAGGGCCCGCTGGGTGTGGTCCACCCGGATGTAGCACTTGCCGGGCAGATAGCTCTCCCGGTCCCGCTGGGTGAAGCAGGCCGCCGCGCCCCCCTCCAGAGCGGAGGTGATGTAGGCGTGGCCGTCAAACTGCTCGCCGATGAGGGGGACAAAGAGGGAGCCCGGATGGATGGTGCGGCTGTCTGTCTCCACCCGGCTGATCTCCAGGTCCAGGTTGTCAAAATCGCCCAGAATCCGGCCCTTTGCCGCCGTGAGAATATCCCGTATGGTGATCGGTTCCATATGCTTCTCCTTGTGTCCAGTTGTTTTCCTGTCTTACCGGCCCTGCTTCCGCGCCGCAAGGGACGCGTCCACAATGCGCTGGCACAGCGTGTTGTAGTCAATGCCCACCGCCGCCGCCTCCTGGGGCACCAGGCTGGTGGGGGTCATGCCGGGCAGGGTGTTGATCTCCAGGAACCAGGGCTCCCCGTCGGCGTCCAGGATGAAGTCCGCCCGGGAGTACACCGACAGGCCCAGGGTCTCATAGACCCGCACGGCCGCGTCACGCAGCTTCTGCTCCGCCTCGGGGCTGATGTCCGCCGGGCAGACCTCCTCGGCCGCGCCGGGCTGGTACTTGTTCTCGTAGTCATAGAACCCCTGCTTGGGGATGATCTCGATGGCGGGCAGGGCCTTATCCTCCAGGATGGCCACCTGGAGCTCCCGGCCCCTTACGTACTGCTCCAGCACGGTCCGCCCCCCCAGGGACAGGCCGTCGGTCAGGGCGGCGCGGAGCTCCTCCGCCGTGTGGGCGATGGACACGCCGATGGAGGAGCCGCTGGCCACCGGCTTCACCACCAGGGGCAGCCGGGCGCTCTCCACCAGCTCGTCGATGTCGGCGGCGGTGTAGGACACGGTCTTCCAGCCGGGGGTGCTGACCACGTCGGCCACCATCCGCTTGGTCAGGTCCTTATCCATGGCGATGGCGCTGCCCAGGTAGCCGGAACCGGTGTAGGGGATGCCCATCAGGTCAAAGGCGGCCTGGACCCGGCCGTCCTCGCCGCAGGAGCCGTGGAGGGCCAGGAACACCAGGTCGGCCATGCCGCACAGCTCCAGCACACCGGGGCCGAACATGCTGTTCCCGCCCTCGGTGCGGCTGGCCTTCACCGCCGCCAGGTCGGGGGCCTGACGGCTCACCCGCTTGTGCTCCTCGGAGATGGGCGCGCCGAAGAGGCCGGACAGCGCCGCCCCCTTTTCCTTCACGCCGAAAAACATGTCCACCAGGGCCACTTCATGGCCCAGACTGGTGAGCGCCTCGGCCACCATGGTGCCTGTGGACAGGGATACATTCCGCTCCGGCGAGAGCCCGCCGGCCAAAACCACGATTTTCATTATAGGAAACTCCTCTCGGAACAGTCTTTCTTATGTTTACGCACTTGGAAAATATTATAGCACTTCCTCTTTCAATACTCAACCGTTTTCTCCCTGTCAGCGATGAACCGGGAAAATTTTCTGAAAAGGCAGCGGCCTTCCGGTTGATCGCCGGAAGGCCGCTGTCTGTATTATGAAGCTGTATGGGTGTCTTACTTGGTGCCGAAGATGCGGTCGCCGGCATCGGCCCCAGCCGGCTGACACCGGCCGTGGACCCCAAATCTTACATCCTCGGGGCAAATGAATTGCCCCTGCGGCAAGGTTTTGCCTACCGCAAAACGCTTGAACGCGCCAAAAGGCGCGGCGCCGGGCGACGCCGAGGGAAAACTTACTTCGTGCCGAAGATGCGGTCGCCGGCATCGCCCAGGCCGGGCACGATGTAGCCGTGGTCGTTGAGCTTCTCATCCACGGCGGCACAGTAGATATCCACGTCGGGATGGTCCTTATGCACCCGCTCGATGCCCTCGGGGGCGGCGATGATGTTCATCAGCTTGATGTGCTTGACGCCGTAGTTCTTGAGGAACTGGATGGCGGCGGAGGCGGAGCCGCCGGTAGCCAGCATGGGGTCCAGGATGATGACGTCCCGCTCGGAGATGTCGTTGGGCATCTTGCAGTAGTACTCCACAGGCTCCAGGGTCTGGGGGTCACGGTACAGGCCGATGTGGCCCACCTTGGCGGAGGGGATCAGGGTGAGGATGCCGTCCACCATGCCCAGGCCGGCCCGCAGCACGGGCACGATGGCCAGCTTCTTGCCGGACAGGGCCTTGAACTTGCCGGTGGCCACGGGGGTCTTGATCTCCACTTCCTCCAGAGGCAGGTCGCGGGTGGCCTCGTAGCACATCAGCGTGGCGATCTCAGACACCACCTCGCGGAAATCCTTCACGCCGGTGCGCGCGTCCCGCAGAATGCTCAGCTTGTGCTGCAGAAGAGGGTGGTCCAGCACATGTACCTTATCCATCTTTTCCATCGTCAACGTCCCCTTTGTATGTTTATTTCGTGGTCGCGGCGGTCTCCGCCCGCTTTTGCGTGCGTTCCCGTTCCAGCCGCTCCCGCTCCGCCTGGGAGAGGCGGTGATAGTCGGGCGCAAGGTTCTGGGCTGTGGTCAGCGTGCCCGCCCGCGCCTGCTCCAGGGCGGCCCGGGCCACGCCCCACGCCGTCTGAAGGCGCAGATGGGGCGGCGCCATGCGGAACTCCGGCCCACACCCGTTCAAATTATTATAGCATAACCCGGCTCCGTCTCCAACTATTATTTGCGGCTTTCCGCTGTTTTTTAGCTCCTCCCCCAGCTGGGCCAGGCTGATGGCCCGGTCCGGGGTCAGACGCACCGGCGCGCCGTCCACAGCGGCGAAGCGGGCGTTGTACACCTGGTTCCGGCGGGCGTCCATGACGGCGCAGATCTCCGCGCCCTCCATATGGGCCACCGTCCAGGCCATGGCCTCCAGGGTGGACACCCCGGCGCAGGGCTTGTCACCCGGCCAGGCCAGGCCCTTGGCCGCCGCCACGCCGATGCGCAGGCCGGTGAAGGACCCGGGCCCCGCCGCCACTGCGATCACATCCACGTCCTCCAGCTTCACGCCGCACCCGGCCAGCATGGCCTGGCACATGGGCATCAGGGTGACGCTGTGGGTCAGGCCGTTGTTCTGGAAAAACTGGGCCAGCAGCTTCTCGTCCTCGCACAGGGCCACAGAACAGGCCACCGCCGAGGTCTCCAGCGCCAGGATCTTCATGCCGCGTCCCCTCCTTCTATGGTAATCAGCCGCTGATTGTCGTGGGTGCCCCGGCGGATGTCCACCCGGATGCAGTCCCCCTCCAGGGCGTCGGAGACATTCTCGCTCCACTCCACGGCGCACACGCCGCCCCGGACCAGGTAATCTTCCCAGCCGATATCGAACAGCTCGTCGGAGCTGCCCAGGCGGTACATGTCAAAGTGAAAGAGGGGCAGACGGCCCCCCTCATACTCATTGACAATGGTAAAGGTGGGGCTGGTCACCCGCTCGGTAATGCCCAGGCCCCGGGCCATGCCCCGGACAAAGGCGGTCTTGCCCGCCCCCAGGTCCCCGCTGAAGGCCACCACTGCCCCCGGCGCCAGCTTGTCCGCCAGAGCCGCCCCCAGCGCCTCGGTCTCCGCCGGGGAGTTTGAAACGTATTCCATATCACACCTCGGATTCCTGCCAAAACGGCCCGCTGGGCCCTCCGGCAGTCTTGCTTCTGTGGGTCATTATAACATATGTGTGAACACTGCGCAAAACTTGTTTACGCTTTTTAAAAAAGATGGTAGAATAATGCGTGCTGAGCAGAACTGTACCCATGGAACGCCCCGGCTTTCCATGCAAAACAGGTCGGCTCTATCCCCATTCCCCCGAAAGGAGGCCCCCTCTTGTCCTGGATTACCGACTCCCTGCGGGAGTTCTTCCGAAAGGGAGATCTTCTGCTGCTCACTTTGTGCATCGCCGCCTCCGCCTACGGCCTGGTGCTGGTCTACAGCGCCACCCGCTACATCGGCGGTTATCGGAATATTATCGTCCAGTCCGTCGCCGTGGCGCTGGGCATCCTGGTCTACATCTTCATCTCCTCCGTGGACGTGGAGCTCATCACAGAGCGGTCATGGAAATTCCTGCTGGCCTTCAACTTTGTGTTCGTGCTCCTCACCCGCACACCCCTGGGCGTGAACGTAAACGGCAACCAGAGCTGGATCCACATCCCCGGCTTTCCGGTGAACCTTCAGCCCGCGGAGATCGTCAAGCTCTCCTTTGTGCTCCTGCTGGCCTGGCAGTGCGTCAAGCTCCGGGAGCGGGGCCTCTCCCGGCCCACGTCCATCCTGCAGATCGCCGGGCACACCCTGGTGATGGCGGGGCTCATCGCCGTCTCCTCCGGCGACTTCGGTATGGTGCTCACCTACCTGTTCATCTTTGTGGTGGTGGCCTGGGCGGGCGGCGTGAAAAAGCGGTGGTTCCTGCTGGCCATCGTGGTGTGCGTGGCGGCGGTGGTGCTCATCTGGCCCCACGTCAGCGACGACTACCGCTTCCAGCGCTTCACCGTGGTCATCGACCACCTGACCGGCAACCAGGAGACCCTCTACGAGCAGACCCAGGACATCGGCTGGCAGCAGACCCGCAGCATTATGGCCATCGGCAGCGGCGGCCTCACCGGCATGGGGTACCTCCAGGGCCCCCAGACCCAGAGCCTATACAAGACCTCCCTTCCCGCCCGGGAGACCGACGAGATCTTCGCCGTGTGCGGCGAGGAGTTCGGCCTGGTGGGCTGCGTCCTGCTGCTGCTGATCCTCTCCCTCATCATCCTGCGGTGCATCTGGGTGGCCAAGCGGGCCCGCAGCCTCCAGTCCGCCCTCATCGCCATGGGCTTCGCCGGCATGCTGCTGGCCCAGGTGGCGGTCAACGTGGGTATGTGCCTGTATATCTTCCCTGTGGTGGGCCTGACCCTCCCCTTCATCAGCTACGGCGGCTCCTCCGTCGTCACCATGTACGCCGCCATGGGCCTGGTCTCCAGCATCAAAATGCGCTCCCTGCCCAGCTGGCTGTCCGACCGGAGCAATCTGCAATCCTGAATTTTCTTCAACGCCCAAGAACGGGGGCCATCCCTCTTCCGGATGGCCCCCGTTCTCTGTTCTCAGTACCTGTAAAGTTTTATACCTGTTCAGCCTTTTCATGGGCCTTGGCCGCGTCCAGAATCCGGTTGGCCGCCGCCTCCTTGCTCATCAGGGGCAGCTCCTCCGCGCCGCCGGCGGTGATGAGGGTGATCACGTTGGTGTCCACCCCGAAGCCGGCCCCCGCCACCTTCAGGTTGTTGGCGCAGATCATGTCCACGTGCTTCTTCTCCAGCTTTGCCCGGCTGTTTTCCAGCAGGTCCTTTGTCTCCATGGAGAAGCCGCAGATGAACTGGCCCGGCCGCCGGTGGTCCCCCAGGTATTGCAGGATATCCCTGGTGCGGGTCAGGGGGATGCTCATGTCCCCCTCCTTCTTCTTCACCTTGTCGCCGCTGTACGCCGCCGGGGTGTAGTCCGCCACGGCGGCGGCCTTGAAGATCCAGTCGGCATTTGCGCTGCGCTCTGCCACCGCGTCGAACATGTCGGCCGCCGACACCACCGGCACCACCTCCACAAAGGGCGGCGGGTCAATGGCGGTGGGGCCGGAGATCAGCGTCACCTCCGCGCCCCGCAGCATGGCCATTCTGGCCAGGGCGTAGCCCATCTTGCCAGTGGAATGGTTTGTCAAATAGCGCACCGGGTCCAGGGCCTCCTGAGTGGGACCCGCCGTCACCAGCACCCGCTTGCCCTCCAGGTCGTGGGGCAGGGCCAGGCGGCGCAGGATGTGCTGGAGCAGCTGCTCCGGCTCGGGCAGCTTGCCCGCCCCCACGTCCCCGCAGGCCAGGCGGCCCGAGGCGGGCTGGATCACCTCCCAGCCGTACCGGCGCAGGATGTCCAGATTGTCCTGGGTCACCGGGTTTTCAAACATATTGGTGTTCATGGCAGGGGCGATGAGCTTGGGGCACTTGCAGGCCAGCACTGTGGTGGTCAGCATGTCGTCGGCCAGACCGTGGGCCAGCTTGGCGCATACGTTGGCCGTGGCGGGCGCCACCAGCACCAGGTCGGTGCGGTGGGCCAGGGACACGTGCTCCACCTGGTGGACAAAGTTCCGGTCAAAGGTGTCCACCATGGTCCGGTTCCCCGTCAGCTGCTCAAAGGTCAGGGGGGTGATGAACTCGGTGGCGTGGGCCGTCATGATGACCTCCACGCAGCAGTGCTGCTTCACCAGCGCGGAGGCCAGCGCCGCCGCCTTGTACGCGGCGATGCCGCCCGTTACGCCCAGAAGAACCGTCTTTCCCTGCAGCATGATATAACCCTCATTTTCCGTGAAATGCGGAGGCGTGCACAGCCTCCACCGGCATTATGACATAGAAACCGCCCCTTGTAAAGCGCCCTTTTCTCCCTTTGAGCGGGGCGCGTTTGCCCCTTCCGTCTTGCAAAGCCTCCCCGGCTCCGGTATAATAGTGGGTCGGAATGCGCGGCAAAGCTGCGCTTCGAAATTGCGTTGCATCCTCATGAGAGGAGCGACAGCAGGAGGTAATTGAATATGAAAAACCGCAGGAAAGACGCCAAATGGATGGCCGGCGTGGCCATGATGGCAGCCATTGTCGTGCTGCTGGCCAACACCCCCCTGGGCATGATCCCACTGGTCATCACCAAGGCCACCACCGTCCACATCCCCGTGATCCTGGGCGCCATCCTCTTCGGGCCCCTGGCGGGGGGCATCCTGGGCGGCGTGTTCGGCATCTGCTCCGTCATCATCAACACCTTTACCCCGGCCCTCACCTCCTTCGCCTTTTCCCCCTTCATGAGCACCACCGGCCTGCCCGGCGCGGTGAAGGCCCTGTGGGTGGCGGTGGGCTGCCGGGTCCTTATCGGCGTGGCGGCCGGCTGGCTGTGGAGGGCCCTGTCCCGCACCAACATGAACAGCTGGACCGCCCTGTCCATCGTGGGCTTTGCCGGCTCCATGGTCAACACGGTGACCGTCATGGGCAGCATCTTCCTGCTCTTTACCCAGCAGTACGCCCAGGCCAAGGCGGTGGCCCTGGAGGCCGTCTCCGGCCTGATCCTCACCACCGTGGTGGTCAACGGCATCCCCGAGGCCATTGTGGCCACTGTTCTGGTGGCGGTCATCGGAAAAAATCTGCTCCGGTTCGCCAAGCCCCGGCTCCAGGCGGCTTGAGCGCCACAACTGTTTTTTGGAGGTGAAGCCCCATGCTCTTGGCCATTGATATCGGAAACAGCAATATCGTCATCGGCGGCATTGAGCACGACCAGATCCGCTTCGAGGCCCGCATCGCCACCGACCACATCAAGACCTCCGACCAGTACGGCGTGGAGATCAAGAACCTGCTGGACTTCTTCAGCGTCCCCCTGTCCCAGGTGGAGGACTGCATCATCTCTTCGGTGGTTCCGCCGGTGTTCAACTCCGTGCGCACAGGGCTTGTCAAGCTGACCGGCCTTACACCTATGGTGGTGGGTCCCGGCATCAAGACCGGGCTGAACATCCGCATGGACGACCCCAGCTCGGTGGGCAGCGACCGCATCGTCATCGCCGTGGCCGCCCTCCAGCAGTACGCCCCGCCCCTCACCCTGGTGGACATGGGCACCGCCACCACCATTGAGGTGGTGGACTGCGGCAACACCTACCTGGGCGGCTGCATCATCCCCGGCGTCCGGGTGTCCGCCGAGGCCCTGTCCAACCACGCCGCCCAGCTGCCCGGCATCCAGCTGGACAAGCCCCGCCGGATCATCGGCAAGAACACGGTGGAGTGCATGCGCAGCGGCATCATGTACGGCGCCGCCGCCATGCTGGACGGCATGCTGGACCGCATCGAGGAGGAGCTGGGCAAGCCCACCACTGTAGTGGCCACCGGCGGCATCGCCCAGTTCATCGTCCCCCTGTGCAGGCGGGACATCAAGCTGGAGAAAAACCTGCTCCTCAAGGGGCTCAACATTCTCTACAAGAAAAACAAGAAGGGCTGAACCACAGCCCTCAGGCCTGTATGGGCGGCCTGCCGGGATGTACCGGCAGGCCGCTCATTTTTTCCATTTGTCTTAGCATAATCTCTCTCCATTGGTAAAGAATAAGGCTGAATCCAGTCCCCATCCATTTACCAAGGAGGTCTTTTCCGTGAAGCATCGTGCATTTCTGCGCCGCTCCCTTCCCCTGCTCTCCATGACAGCCCTGCTCCTCACCTTCGCCCTGCCCGCCTCTGCCCTGTTCGGTCTCGGTGAGGAGGCGGAGACCCCGTCGGTGGCCGCCTTCTCCAAGAACGGCCCCGTCGGCAGCGCCATCTCCTTCTCCGCCGACGATTTTGTGGTCCAGAGCGGCGGCGCCCTGGACGCCATCGTCATCTCCACCCTGCCTGACCAGGCCGCCGGCGTCCTGACCCTGGGCGGACAGCCCCTGAACGCCGGGGATGTGGTGACCATGAACGCGGTGTCCGGCCTGTCCTTCCAGCCCCTGACCGGCTCCGCCGTCACCTCCGCCGCCTTCTCCTTTACCCCCGTGTTCTCCTCCGGCGTCTCCGGCAGCCCGGTGGAGGTGAACCTCCACCTGCTCAGCGAGGCCAACAGCGCCCCCATTGCGGAAAACCTGGAGCTGTGCACCTATAGGAACGTGGCCATCACCGCCAGCTTTGCCGCCACCGACCCGGAGGGCGACCTGCTCACCTTCCAGCTGGTGGAGAAGCCCGCCCGGGGCGCCGTCACCATGCCGGAGGACGGCTCCAACGAGTTCGTCTACACCCCCTATGAGAACAAGACCGGCAAGGACTCCTTCACCTACGTGGCGGTGGACGCGGTGGGCAACACCTCCGCCCCGGCCACGGTGAAGGTGAAGATTGAGAAGGCCTCCACCAAGGTGACCTACGCGGACATGGACGGCATCCCCGCCTATAAAGCGGCCATCCGCCTGGCCGAGGAGGGCATCTTTGTGGGCGAGTGCATGGGCGGAGAGTACTTCTTCAACCCCGACACCCCCGTGTCCCGCAGCGAGTTCCTCACCATGACCATGAAGGCCGCCGGGCTGGACGCCCTGGAGGACGTGACCACCACCGGCTTTGCCGATGACGCCGCCATTCCCACCTGGGCCAAGGGCTACGCCGCCTCCGCCCTGAAGGCGGGGGTGGTCCAGGGCGCCGCCGATGAGGCGGGCCGCATCGTCTTCAACGCGGAGGACACCATCACCCGGGCAGAGGCCGCCGTCCTGCTGGACCGGGCCCTCCAGGTGTCCGACGTGGCCGAGACCGGGGCGCTGGTGGACGAGCTGGTGCCCGCCTGGGCGGTCCAGTCCGCCGCCAACCTGGAGACCTGCGGCGTGCTCACCGCCGACAGCGCAGGCGCCCTGGGGCTCAGCGAGCAGCTCACCCGGGCCGATGCGGCCGAGATGCTCCTGGGCGCCCTGGAGGTGCTGGACGCCAGGGACAGCGGCGGCTGGTTCAACTGGTAAACATCTTTGAAAACAGGACCGCGCCGGGCGATGTGCCCGGCGCGGTCCTGCTGTGTATGTGGTTTTTACTGTCCGGCGGGACGGATAAAGTTGGTGAATGTCCCCCGCTCCTGCTCCGGCATGGGCGCCTTCTTCAGCTGTTCGATCATCCACACCATGTTCCGGCCGATGTTGCGCATGGTCTGGAGGCCCTCCAGGTCCTGGCGCACCTCCTCCGGCGAGCGGCCGTGGACCATGTTCCAGTAGGTGCCCGACACCACGGGCATGGAGGTAATGCCGAAATATTTGTTCACTGCGTCCAGGGAGGCGGTGGTCCCCGCCCGCCGTGCGGACGCCACCGCCGCGCCCGGCTTGCCCGCAAAGGGCGAATTGCCCGAGCTGGCGTAGAACGCCCGGTCCAGGAAGCTGAGCAGGCGGCCGCTGGGGTGGGCGTAGTAGACCGGCGTGCCGAACACAAAGCCGTCCGCCTCCGCCGCCTTCTCCAGGAATTCATTCACCCCGCCGTCGGCAAAGACGCATTTGCCCTTCCCGCTGCACTGGTTGCAGCCGATGCAGTCCCGCATGGGCTGTCCGCCCAGCTGGAAGATCTCCCACTCCGCGCCCAGCTCCTGGGCCGCCGCGCCGATCTCGCTGAGGGCCGTATAGGTGCAGCCGCGCTGGTTGGCGCTTCCGTTTACCATCAGAATCTTCATGTGCTCGTCCTCCTTACAGCATTTCTGCCTCTACTTTATAACATCTCTGTCCCCTATTGCAAGTACGCACCCCTTGGATAGCTACTATCCCGCAGGTAAGTACCCCCTGACAGACAGCAGGACAGGGCCGCATCTGCGGCCCTGTCCCATTTTATGTACAGGCTATGCGCTTTTTCACTTGGACAGGTAGGCGTTGATCTGCTCGGCGCCCTTCTTGCCCGCGCCCATGGCCAGGATGACCGTGGCCGCGCCGGTCACCGCGTCGCCGCCGGCGAACACGCCCTC
>NZ_CALXEG010000020.1 GCF_944387275.1 uncultured Pseudoflavonifractor sp. | reverse complement strand
TGGTGTGCATGATGGCGTCCCACACGGACTGGCCGGTGCCGTACTTGTTGTCATAGTAGTGCTTGGCCTTGGCGTCGTTGACCGCCATCATGGGGCAGGGCAGGATGCCCTCCCGCTCCCGGGCACGCAGGCGCAGGATGCCGGTGGTGGTCTCCTCGCAGCCGCCGATCAGGTTTTCCGCCAGGTCGGAGCGCTTGCCGCCCAGCAGGTGGACCAGGTCGCCGCCGTCGTCCACGATCAGGTGGGGCTTGTGGGACAGGGCCTGGACCAGATGGTCCTCGTACTCCTCCGCCGTGGCGCCGTGGATGCCGAAGGTCTCCACCCCCAGACTGGCAAGACCGGCGGCCACGTCGTCCTGGGTGGACAGGGGGTTGGAGCCGGTGAGCCGCACCTGGGCGCCGCCCTTGGCCAGCACCAGGCCCAGGTTGGCGGTCTTGGCCTCCAGGTGGACGGACACGGTCACCCGCAGCCCGGCAAAGGGCTTCTCCTTCTCAAAGCGGGCCTCGATCCCGCTGAGGGCGGGCATAAAGTCCCGCACCCACTGAATCTTCCTGCGGCCGGACTCGGCCAGGGACATATCTCTTACCACGCTCATGGCGTATGCCTCCTCAAGGTGTGTTTTGTCGGTTTTTTCAGTTTAACATACTTTTCCGCCGGGCGGAAGAATGTTCACAGATTTTTTATTTACTTTACTAAGAAAAGCGGGTAGAATGATGCACAACACAATCTGATTGTTAGGAGGATTTGCCTTGCGCTCCATCGACAGCTGGTTTGACCGCTTTTGCCGGAAGCATCCCAGGCTGGCCATCCCCAACCTGATGATGTACATTGTCATCGGTACCGCCATCGTCTATGTTCTGGACCAGTTCGGCCCCTTCCCCATCTCCAATTATCTGGCCTTCAGCCCCTATTACATTATCCGCGGCCAGGTGTGGCGGCTCATCACCTTTATCTTTATCCCCCTGGACGACAACCCCCTCCTGTTTATCCTCTCGTTGTACATGTACTGGTGGATCGGCAGCGCGGTGGAGCGGGAGTGGGGCTCCACCAAATTCACCGTGTTCTACGGCACCGGTGTGCTGATGAACATCCTGGCCGGGCTGATCCTGGCCCTGTTCCTGGGCGGCTTCACCACTCCCCTCCCCACCCTGGCCGGCGCGGAGTATCTGAACATGTCCCTCTTCTTCTCCATGGCCACCCTGTTCCCCGATCTGACCATCCTGCTCTTTTTTGTCATCCCCCTGAAGTCCAAGTGGCTGGCCTGGTTTGACGCGGCTCTCTTCCTCTTCGGCATCGGCAAGGGACTGGCGTACACCGTGATGTACGGGCCCTTCATGCTGGTGATGGTCATCCCGCCTCTGGTGGCCATGCTCAACTACCTGCTCTTCTTCTGGTCAGACATCGCCGGGTTCTTCACCCGCACCATTGGGCGGGCCAAGCACCAGACCTCCCGCCAGACCATCAACTTCAAGCAGGCCACCCGCCACGCCCAGCAGCAGAAGGGGTATATCCACAAGTGTGCTGTCTGCGGCAAGACCGACACCGACTACCCCGACGAGGAGTTCCGCTACTGCTCCAAATGCAACGGCTACTACTGCTACTGCTCCGAGCATATCCACAACCATGTCCATATTGAGTGATCGACCGGGAGCCGGAGGCGCTGTCCTCCGGCTCCTTCTCTCCGGGACAAATGTCCGGCCTGCGAAAATTTCCTCTTGACAAATGCCTTTTCAGCTCCTATACTTACGCTATCAGTTGAGAACGAAGGTGTTCCGACCCCCATGGGCGGAGCATCTTCGTTTTTCTATTTTCGGCCAATTGCGGCAGGTGTGATCGGTCCGCCCGGCCGGACACGCCTTGCGCGGCGCCGGAGGATACTCCCCGGTCCGCCCGGAAAGGGGCAACCACGATGAAAACCAAACGACAGCGGGGGCTCTACTCCCCCTCTTTTGAACATGACAGCTGCGGCATCGGCACTGTAGTGGACATCCACGGCCGGCCCAGCCACCGGACGGTGGACGACGCGCTGAAGATCGTCGAGAAGCTGGAGCACCGGGCCGGTAAGGACGCCACCGGTGAGACCGGCGACGGCGTGGGCATCCTGCTCCAGATCTCCCACCGGTTCTTCGTCAACGCCGCCCGGGACGTGGGCATCTTCCTCCCCGGCCCCAGAGAGTACGGCGTAGGCATGTTCTTCTTCCCCCAGGACGAGAACGTCCGCCGCCGCGCCAAGAAGATGTTTGAGCTGCTCACCGCCCGCGAGGGGCTCACCTTCCTGGGCTGGCGGAAAGTGCCGGTCTGTCCCGAGATTCTGGGCCAGAAGGCCCTGGCCAAGATGCCCTATATCGAGCAGGCCTTTATCGGCAAGCCTGCCGACCTGCCCACCGGCCTTCCCTTCGACCGGAAGCTCTACCTGGTGCGCCGGGTGTTCGAACACTCCAACGGCAGCACCTACGTGCCCTCCCTGTCCAGCCGCACCATCGTCTACAAGGGCATGTTCCTGGTCCACCAGCTCCGCCGGTTCTACCCCGACCTCCAGAGCGAGGAGTACGAGTCCGCCATCGCCATCGTCCACTCCCGCTTCTCCACCAATACAAACCCCTCCTGGGAGCGGGCCCACCCCAACCGGCTCATGGCCCACAACGGCGAGATCAACACCATCCGGGGCAACGCCGACCGTATGCTGGCCCGGGAGGAGACCATGTACACCCCCCTGCTGGCCGGGGACATGGACAAGGTGCTGCCGGTGATCGACGCCTCCGGCTCCGACTCCTCCATGCTGGACAACACCCTGGAGTTCATGATGATGGCGGGCATGGACCTGCCGCTGGCGGTGATGGTGGCCATCCCCGAGCCTTGGCGTGAGGACCGGAACATCTCCCGGGCCCGCCGGGACCTGTACCGCTACTACGCCACCCTGATGGAGCCCTGGGACGGCCCGGCCTCCATTCTCTTCTCCGACGGCGACGTGGTGGGCGCGGTACTGGACCGGAACGGCCTGCGGCCCTCCCGGTACTACCTGACCGACGACGGACGGCTCATCCTCTCCTCCGAGGTGGGCGTGCTGGATCTGCCCGACATGGAGATCGTCCGCAAGGACCGGCTTCAGCCCGGACGGATGCTGCTGGTGGACACGGTCCAGGGCCGCATCATCTCCGACCACGAGCTGAAGGAGACCTATGCCGCCCGCCAGCCCTACGGCGAGTGGCTGGACCGGAACCTGATCCACCTGCGGGACCTGCCCATCCCCAACCGCCGGGTGGAGCGGCGCAGCCACCAGGACCTAGTCCGGCTGCGCACCGCCTTCGGCTACACCAACGAGGACATCACCAGCACCATCCTCCCCATGGCGGAGACCGGGGTGGAGCCCACTGCCGCCATGGGCGTGGACATTCCCCTGGCTGTGCTGGATCCCAAAGACCAGCCCCTGTTCAGCTACTTCAAGCAGCTCTTCGCCCAGGTGACCAACCCGCCCATCGACGCCATCCGGGAGGAAGTGGTCACCGACACCACCGTGTATGTGGGCGACGACGGCAACCTGCTCCAGGAGAACGCCGACAACTGCCGGGTCCTCCAGATCCACAACCCCATCCTCACCTCCACCGATATGATGAAGATCAAGGCCATGGATCAGCCCGGCTTCCGGGTGGAGACCGTGTCCATGCTCTACTATAAAAACACCTCCCTGGCGCAGGCTCTGGACCACCTGGCCCTGTTGGTGGACCGGGCCTGGCGGGAGGGCGCCAACGTCATTGTGCTGTCCGACCGGGGCGTGGACGAAAACCACGTGGCCATCCCCTCCCTGCTGGCCGTGTCCTCCATCGAGCAGCACCTGATCCGCACCAAGAAGCGGACCGCCGTGTCCATCCTGGTGGAGACCGGCGAGCCCCGTGACGTCCACCACTTCGCCACCCTGCTGGGCTACGGCGCCCGGGCGGTGAACCCCTACCTGGTGGAGGAGACCATCGTGGACCTCATCGAGTCGGGCAAGCTGGACAAGGAGTTCCACTCCGCCGTGGCCGACTACAACTCCGCCGTGCTCCACGGCATCGTGAAGATCGCCGCCAAGATGGGCATCTCCACCCTCCAGTCCTATGAGTCCGCCCAGATCTTTGAGGCGGTGGGCATCCGGAAGGACGTCATCGACCGCCACTTCACCAACACGGTCTCCCGGGTGGGCGGCATCGGGCTGGAGGAGATGGGCGCCATGGTGGACCGGAACCACTCCAAGGCCTTTGAGGCTCCCCCCGAGGAGGAGCCCGCCTCCCCCAAGCGCCCCGGAGACGGCGAGGACCACCTCTTCAATCCCCAGACTATCCGCCTGCTGCGTCAGGCCACCCATGAGGGCAACTACGAGGTCTTCAAGCAGTACACCGCCATGGTGGACGACGAGACCAGGCCCCACACACTCCGGGGACTGATGGAGTTCCAATACGCCGCCCAGCCCCTCCCCCTGGACGAGGTGGAGAGTGTGGACTCCATCGTCAAGCGGTTCAAGACCGGCGCCATGAGCTACGGCTCCATCTCTCAGGAGGCCCACGAGTGCCTGGCCCGGGCCATGAACCTGCTGGGCGGCAAGTCCAACTCCGGCGAGGGCGGCGAGGAGCCCGACCGGCTCCGCGACCCGGAGCGCAACTCCGCCATCAAGCAGGTGGCCTCCGGCCGGTTCGGCGTCACCAGCGAGTATCTGGTCAGCGCCAAGGAGATCCAGATCAAAATGGCCCAGGGCGCCAAGCCCGGCGAGGGCGGACACCTGCCCGCCGGAAAGGTGTACCCCTGGATCGCCAAGTGCCGCCACTCCACCCCGGGCGTCACCCTGATCTCCCCCCCGCCCCACCACGACATCTACTCCATCGAGGACCTGGCCCAGCTGATCTATGACCTGAAGTGCGCCAACCGCCAGGCCAGCATCTCGGTGAAGCTGGTCAGCGAGGCGGGCGTGGGCACCGTGGCGGCCGGCGTGGCCAAGGCCGGCGCCCAGGTGGTGCTCATCTCCGGCTATGACGGCGGCACCGGCGCCGCGGCCCGCACCTCCATCCACAACGCGGGCCTGCCCTGGGAGCTGGGCCTCTCCGAGGCCCACCAGACCCTGATCCAGAACGGCCTGCGCACCCGGGTCATGCTGGAGGTGGACGGCAAGCTCATGTCCGGCCGTGACGTGGCCATCGCCTGTATGCTGGGCGCCGAGGAATTCGGCTTCGCCACCGCCCCCCTGGTGGCCCTGGGCTGCGTGATGATGCGGGTGTGCAACCTGGACACCTGCCCCGTGGGCGTGGCCACCCAGAACCCGGAGCTGCGCAAGCGGTTCAAGGGCAAGGCCGAGTATGTGGTGAACTTTATGCGGTTCATCGCCCAGGAGCTGCGGGAGTACATGGCAAAGCTGGGCGTCCGCACTGTGGATGAGCTGGTTGGCCGCAGCGACCTGCTGGCCGTCCGCACCCCCGCGGCCAACCCCCGGGCCGCCACCGTGGACCTGTCCGCCATCCTTCACAACCCCTATGCGGGCCAGCCGGGCCAGCGGTTCAACCCCGCGGATATCTACGACTTCCACCTGGAGAACACCGTGGACCTGAAGATCCTGGAGCCCACCCTGGGCGAGGCCCTGTATGAGGGCAAGCCCACACGGCTGTCCCTGCCGGTGTCCTCCACCGACCGGGCCGTGGGCACCATCCTGGGCTCCGACATCACCCGGCTCCACGGCAACAGCCTCCCCGAGGACACCTTCCTCATCCGGTGCAGCGGCGGCGGCGGCCAGTCCTTCGGCGCGTTCCTCCCCGCCGGCGTGACCCTGGAGCTGGAGGGCGACGCCAACGACTACCTGGGCAAGGGCCTGTCCGGCGGCAAGCTGGTGGTCTATCCCCCCAGAGGCAGCCGGTTCGACCCGTCGGAGAACATTCTGGTGGGCAATGTGGCGCTGTACGGCGCCACCAGCGGCAAGGCCTTCCTCAACGGCGTGGCCGGCGAGCGGTTCTGCGTGCGCAACTCGGGCGCCACCGCGGTGGTGGAAGGCGTGGGAGACCACGGCTGCGAGTACATGACCGGCGGCCGTGTGGTCATCCTGGGCCCCACTGGCAAGAACTTCGCCGCCGGTATGAGCGGCGGCGTGGCCTACGTGCTGGACGAGAAGCGGGACCTGTACCTGCGCATCAACAAAGAGCTGGTGTCCATGGACCCGGTAAAGGAACGGCACGACGCCGAGGAGCTGCGCTCCCTGATCCAGGCCCACGCAGCGGCCACCGGTTCTCCCAAGGCCAAGCTCATTCTGGCCGACTTCGACCACTACCTCCCCCTGTTCAAGAAGATTCTCCCCCGGGACTACGACCGGATGCTCCACACCATTGCCCAGTACGAGGAGAAGGGACTGTCCAGGGAGGAGGCCGAGGTGGAGGCCTTCTACGCCAGCACCGGCAAGGGCGCCGGAATGGGCCATTGACGGCCCGTACCCCAGTCTTTCATCCCCCCATAACATGGCAGCAAAGGCGCTGCGGCACCTGCCGCAGCGTCCTTTTACATAAATTTCTGCACAATTCCAAGGTATCAATTCAAGGAGTGAGCGTTATGAAGAAGATTCCCGAGCTGTTTGGCAGCATGGTGTTCAACGAGTCCGTGATGAAAGAGCGTCTGACCAAGGACGCCTACCGTGCCCTGTGCCGCACCATCAAGGAGGGCAAGGCCCTGGACCCGGCGGTGGCCGACGTGGTGGCCTCCGCCATGAAGGACTGGGCCGTGGAGAAGGGCGCTACCCACTTCACCCATTGGTTCCAGCCCATGACCGGCGTCACCGCTGAGAAGCACGACGCCTTCCTCTCCCCCTGCGGGGACGGCACCGGCATCATGGAGTTCTCCGGCAAGGAGCTGATCAAGGGCGAGCCCGACGCCTCCTCCTTCCCCTCCGGCGGCCTGCGCGCCACCTTTGAGGCCAGAGGCTACACCGCCTGGGACCCCACCTCCTACGCCTTCATCAAGGACGACACCCTGTGCATCCCCACCGCCTTCTGCTCCTACCGGGGCGAGATCCTGGACAAGAAGACCCCCCTGCTCCGCTCCATGGACGTGCTTAGCCGTGAGGCCGTGCGGGTGCTCCGCCTGTTCGGCAAGGAGGTCCGCCGGGTCACCGCCACCGTGGGCCCTGAGCAGGAGTACTTCCTCATCGACAAGGCCGACTACGCCAAGCGCCCCGACCTGATCCTCACCGGCCGCACCCTGTTCGGCGCCCCCGCCCCCAAGGGCCAGGAGATGGAGGACCACTACTTCGGCTCCATCCGGCCCCGCGTCAAGGCCTTTATGGCCGACCTGGACGAGGAGCTGTGGAAGCTGGGCATCTACGCCAAGACCGAGCACAACGAGGTCGCCCCCAGCCAGCATGAGATGGCCCCCATCTTCACCACCGCCAACCTGGCCACCGACCAGAACCAGCTGACCATGGAGGTGATGAAGAAGGTGGCCGACCGCCACGGCTTCGTCTGCCTGCTCCATGAGAAGCCCTTTGAAGGCGTCAACGGCTCCGGCAAGCACAACAACTGGGCCCTGTCCACCGACACCGGCGAGAACCTGCTGGACCCCGGCAAGACCCCCATGGACAACGCCCAGTTCCTTCTGTTCCTGACCGCCGTCATCCGCGCCGTGGATAATTACCAGGATCTGCTGCGTATCTCCGTGGCCAGCGCGGGCAACGACCACCGCCTGGGCGGCAACGAGGCGCCTCCGGCCATCGTGTCCGTCTACGTGGGCGATGAGCTGTCCGAGGTGGTGGACGCCCTCATCCAGGGCGTGGGCCACAGCGACGCCGCCCCTGGCAGCATGGACATCGGCGTCACCGCCCTGCCCCCCATCCCCCTGGACAACTCCGACCGGAACCGCACCTCCCCCTTCGCCTTCACCGGCAACAAGTTCGAGTTCCGTATGCCCGGCTCCTCCTTCAACATCGCCTGCCCCAACGTGATGCTCAACTGCGCGGTGGCCGAGTCCCTGCAGCTCTACGCCGACGAGCTGGAAAAGGCCGAGGACTTTGACGCCGCCCTCTCTGCCCTGGTCCGCCGGGAGCTCTCCGCCCACAGCCGCATCCTCTTCAACGGCAACGGCTACGGCGTCGACTGGCCCGAGGAGGCCGCCCGCCGGGGCCTGATGAACCTGCACAACACCCCCGAGGCCCTGGAGCACTTTGACGACGAGAAGAACGTGGCCCTCTTCACCTCCCAGGGCATCTACACCCTGGAGGAGATCCACTCCCGTCAGGAGATCGCCCAGGAGGAGTATGCCAAGACCATCCTCATCGAGGCCAAGACCTCTCTGGACATCCTGCGCAAGCAGATCATCCCCGCCTGCATCTCCTACTCCGGCCAGGTGGCCGACGGCGCGGCGGTAAAGAGCTCCCTGGGCGTCTCCGCCGAGGGCGAGATCGCTCTGGTCCGCTCCATCACCAACAAGACCAGCGCCCTGATGGACCGCACCGACGCCCTGGAGGCCACCGTGGCCGCTGTGCCCGACGGTGTCAAGGAGAGCGCCCGCTACTGCGCCGAGACCGTCCTCCCCGCCATGGAGGCCGCCCGCGCCATCGCCGACCAGCTGGAGCTGATCGTGGACCGCGCCCACTGGCCCTTCCCCACCTACCGGGACCTGCTGTTCTACGTATAATCGGACCCGTCCGAACATATTCAGCCGCTTCGGCGGCCGGCTTTGCCCTCTCGGCAGCGCTGTTTTTCCGGGAATCCCCATTGGGGTTCCCGGAAAAACAGTCTGTCAGAGGGCTAATCGTCGTGTCTTGAGCCAAATCATACCGTCATCCCCATCCCTTTGAGAGAGGAAGTATATTCGTGTCCATTCATGAAGAATGCGGCGTCTTCGGCGTGCTGGACCCCGCCGGAGACTGCGCACGCACCACCTACTACGGGCTCTTCGCCCTCCAGCACCGCGGGCAGGAGGCCTGCGGCATCGCCTCCATCCAGGACCGGGAGATGTCCTTCCACAAGGACCTGGGCCTGGTGGGCGAGGTATTCACCCCGGAGATCCTGGACCGGCTGGGCGGCACCATGGCCGTGGGCCACGTGCGCTACGCCACCACCGGCGGCAGCCGCCGGGAGAACGCCCAGCCCCTCACCCTCAAGTACGTCAAGGGCACCCTGGCGGTGGCCCACAACGGCAACCTGGTCAACGCCGGCGACCTGCGCACCGCCTTTGAGTACCGGGGCGCCATCTTCCAGACCACCACCGACTCCGAGCTCATCGCCTACGCCATCGCCCAGGAGCGGCTGCGCTGCGCCTCCGCCGAGGAGGCGGTGTGCCAGGCCCTGAAGGGCCTGCGGGGCGCCTTCTCCCTCATCGTCATGTCCCCCCAGAAGCTCATCGCCGCCCGGGACCCCTGGGGCTTCCGTCCCCTGTGCATGGGCCGCCGGGGCGACGCGGTGATCTTCGCCTCCGAGACCTGCGCCCTCAGCGCGGTGGGCGCCAAGTTCGAGCGGGACCTGGACCCGGGCGAGATCGTGGTGGCCGACAAGGACGGCGTGCGCTCCATCCGGGAGAACTGCGTGGGCGCCTCCAGCCACATGTGCATCTTTGAGTACATCTACTTCGCCCGGCCCGACTCGGTGCTCTGCGGCCAGTCGGTCCATGAGGCCCGGCGAAACGCCGGCCGCCTGCTGGCCCAGGAGCACCCGGCGGAGGCCGACGTGGTCATCGGCGTGCCCGACTCCGGCTTGGACGCCGCCATGGGCTACGCCGAGGCCTCCGGCATCCCCTACGGCGTGGGTCTGGTGAAAAACCGGTACATCGGCCGCACCTTCATCACCCCCGGCCAGGAGAGCCGGGAGCAGGCGGTGCGCATCAAGCTGGGCGCCCTGGCCAGCTGCGTGGCGGGCAAGCGGGTGGTCATGATCGACGACTCCATCGTCCGGGGCACCACCTCCCGGCAGATCGTCTCCCTGCTGCGGGAGGCGGGGGCCACGGCGGTCCACATGCGCTCCTCCGCGCCCCCCTTCATCGCCCCCTGCTACTTCGGCACCGACATCCCCGACCGGAAAAACCTCATCGCCTGCCACCACTCGGTGGAGGAGATCAAGGAGATGATCGGCGCCGACAGCCTGGGCTTCCTCAGTCTGGAGGGCCTGCACAAGATCGCGCCCCAGGCCAACTGCGGCTTCTGCGACGGCTGCTTCACCGACAATTACCCCGTCTGCGTCTGAGTTCTCCAGACTCCGGCGGGTTGTGTCTGCCCTTCTGCAATGGTATAATGGCTGTGTTCCAGCCATTATACCATTTTTTATTGCGCCCGGCCGGTGTCCGGGCGCTTCCATACGGAGGTACTATGATTCGAATCCAAAACATCCCCCTGCCCATCGGCGGCGGTGAGGAGCAGCTGAAAAAGAAGGCCGCCCGCATCCTGGGTATAAAGCCCGACGCCGTCGTCCGTCTCTCTCTGGCCCGGCAGTCCATCGACGCCCGGAAAAAGAGCGACGTCCACTACGTCTGCACCGTGGACGTGACCGTGGCCGACGAGGCCGGGGTCATGGCCCGCTGCCGGGACAAAAACGTCTCCCTCCACGAGAATGTCCCCTATACCTTCCCGCCGGTGCGCCGCACCTCCGCCCTGCCGCCGGTGGTGGTGGGCATGGGCCCCGCCGGGCTCTTCGCCGCCTTCTACCTGGCCCGCAACGGCATCCCCTCCATCGTGCTGGAGCGGGGCCGCCCGGTGGAGGAGCGGACCGCCGATGTGGAGCGGTTCTGGTCCACCGGCGTGCTCGACCCGGCCTCCAACGTCCAGTTCGGTGAGGGGGGCGCGGGCACCTTCTCCGACGGCAAGCTGACCACCGGCACCCATGACAGCCGCATCTCCACCGTGCTCCGCACTCTGGTGATGGCAGGCGCCCCGGAGGACATCCTCTACCAGCACAAGCCCCACATCGGCACCGACGTGCTGCGGGACGTGGTGAAAACCATCCGCCTGGAGCTGATCCGCCTGGGGTGCGACGTCCGCTTCGGCCACAGGCTGGCCGGTCTGGGGCTGAAGGATGGCCGGGTGGCCTCCCTGACGGTGGACGGCCCCACCGGGCAATACGACCTGCCCTGCGACGCCCTGGTGCTCTCCCCCGGCCACTCCGCCCGGGACACCTTCCAGATGCTGATGGACGCCGGGGTGCCCATGGTCCCCAAGCCCTTTGCCATCGGCGTGCGCATCGAGCACAGCCAGGCGGCGGTGTCGGCGGCCCAGTTCGGCCCCGCCTGGGAGCAGCTGCCTCCCGCGGACTACAAGCTCTCCTGCCACCTGCCCGACGGCCGCAGCGCCTTCACCTTCTGCGTGTGTCCCGGCGGCTCGGTGGTGGCCGCCGCGTCGGAGCAGGGGCGGCTGGTGACCAACGGCATGAGCTGCCGGGCCCGGGACGGCGCCCTCATCAACGGCGGCTTCCTGGTGGGGGTCTCCCCCGCCGACTACGGCAGCGACCACCCTCTGGCGGGCGCCGCCTTCCAGGCCAGGTGGGAGGAGGCGGCCTTCCAGCTGGGCGGCGGGGACTTCCGGGCCCCGGCCCAGACCGTGGAGGACTTTCTGGCGGGAGTTCCCTCCAGGAAGCTGGGCAGCATCGTGCCCACCTACCGGCCCGGCGTCACCCCCGCCGACCTGGACCGCTGCCTGCCCGGCTTTGTGACCGGCACCCTCCGGGCCGCTCTGCCCCTCTTTGACCGGAAGCTCCACGGCTTTGCCGCCCCCGAGGCGGTGCTCACCGGCGTGGAGACCCGCTCGTCCTCCCCGGTGCGCATGCTCCGGGACGACACCTTCCAGTCCCCTGTCCGGGGGCTGTACCCCTGCGGCGAAGGGGCCGGGTACGCCGGCGGCATCATGAGCGCCGCCGTGGACGGCATCCGGGTGGCCGAGGCCATCGCCCAGGCCCTGTAAACAGCAAGCGCCTCCGGGCTTGGACCCGGAGGCGCTGTTTTGTCTTATTCACTCTGTGCGTCACTCACGCCGGAAAAGCTGTGGGTGTCCGCCGAGAGGGTGAACTCGGTGGACGCCTCTCCTTCCCCGTCGTCCGTCATGCCGCCCTGGGGCGGCTGGCGGTCTCCGCCGTCGGTGGGCTGGGGCGGCTGCTGGCCGTCCTCACCGGCGCCCTCAGGCGGTTCAGGCCGCTCTCCCTCCGGCATTTCGCCGTCCTGGGGCGGCTCTCCCATGCCTTCAGGGGGATTTTCCATGCCCTCCGGGGGCTCTCCCATGTTCTCAGGAGGATTCTCCATCCCCTCGGGCGGCTCCCCCATATCCTCAGGGGGCTGCCCGCCCTGGGGACCGCCGCCGCCCATCATGCCGAAGTTGTGGCCGGTGAACTGCTGCTGCACCCCGTCCACATAGACGGAGTAGGTGGCCCCGTCGGCCAGGGCGGCGTCGGTGTAGGTCAGGGAGGAGAACACCCGCTGGGCGGTGTAGTTGACCAGCTCGTTGCCTTCGCTGTCCTTGATGACCAGATTGCTGCCGGCGGCCTGTTCCCCGGCAAAGGACATCTCCATGTAGGCCTGGCCGGAGGCGGTATCCGCCGCGTCGTTCCGGCTGCCCAGGGCCAGAACGCTGCCTCCGTTGAGGTAGATCCCGCTGTCCGAGTCGATGCCGCCGTCGCCGGACTGGCCGTTGGCCACGGTCACCACCTCGCCGCCGTTGATGGTCAGGTAGCCGTTGGAGTCGATGCCGTCTCCCTCCGCGCCCGGCCGGCGTTGATGGACAGCCGCCCGCCGTTGATGGTGGTGACGGACACGCCGTCCTCATTGGTGTTGATGCCGTCGTTCTGGGCGGTGATGAAGATGCTGCCGCCGTTGATGGTCAGGTGGAGCTCGCTGTCCAGGCCCTCGTTGTCGGCGATAATGTTGAGGGTGCCCGACTCGTCCGACTCCCCGTCCACATTCATGGACATCTTGGAGTAAAAGGCGCCGTCGTACTTGTGCAGCTTTTTGTCGGTGCCCTCCTTGTAGATCCGGGCCATGTGGGAACCGGTGACCGTATTCACCGAACCGTCGGCCAGAAGCACGTTGGCGCCTGCGGCGGAGGTGTCCACCGTGGGAGAGGCGGTCTCCGTGTCCTTGCTGCCGCACTCATAGACGTTGTAGAAGATGACCGCCGGAGCCACCGTACAGGTGATGTCCACCCCGTCCAGGATCAGGGTGACCACTGCATCCGGGTCCTCCTCCGCGTCCTCCCCCAGATCCACCGCCACCTGTCCGGCGGAGAGGGTACCGGAGAGACGATAGGTGCCGGGCTGGGTGATGGTGACCACCGTGTGGGCGACCGCCTCCTCGGCGGTGTGGGCCTCCTCCTGTCCGGCGCACCCGCCGCAGGAGAGCAGCAGCGCCAATATCAGAGCCGCGGGAATCCATTTGTTCCGCATAACTGAAGTTCCTTTCTGTCTCAGGATGGGAGCAAGTATAGCAGTCAAAGCTGAAAGCAACCTGAAATTTCGGTAAATGGACTGTAAACTTTCCGGCTGCGAAATAAACGGAAAAAAGATTTTTTATCCCGCAATAATCTGACCTGCTCAGGTGTGTTAGGGGTGAAAGGAGGAGGAAGCCTATGACCGGACAATTCCAGCGGGAGTGCCCGTTCTCCTACGCCTGCGACCACTACATGGACACGGTCTACCGGGTGGCGGTCCACAACGCCCCGTCGGCGGAGGACGCGGAGGACGTGACCCAGGAGGTCTTTGAGCGGCTGCTCACCTGCCGCAAGGGCTTCGCCGATGAGGAGCACCTGAAGGCCTGGCTCATCCGCTGCACCCTGAACCGGTGCAAAAACCTGTTCCGGAACCGCCGGGAGGTGGCCCTCAGCGAGACGCTGCCCGCCCCGGAGCGGGAGGAGGGCTCCGTACTGGATGAGGTGCGCCGCCTGCCCGAGCGGTACCGGAACGCCATCTACCTGCACTATTTTGAGGGGTACACCGCCGCCGAGATCGCCCAGATCATGGGCGGCACCACCAGCACGGCCCTCTCCTGGCTGCGGCGGGGCCGGGAAGCCCTGCGGAAACGGATGATAGGAGGGTTTGACGATGAATAAGCGGGATTATATCAGAGAGGTGGAGGCGCTCCGCGCCCCCGACCACCTGCGCCGCCGGATCACCTCCCTCCCCGGCCGGCGGACCGCCCGCTCCTTCCGGTGGGGCAGGCTGCTCTCCCTGGCCGCCTGTCTGGTGCTGGCGGTGGCGCTGGCGGTGGTCCTGCCTGTGCTCCTCCGGGGGCTCCACCACGGCGGAGAGATCACCCCGCCTCCGGTGGCTACCGGCTCCAGCGACACCATACCGAACGAGGAGCTGTGTACGCTGCTGGGAGATCAGCTTCCCGATCCCGGCGGGGGCGGGGAGATGTACTACTCCGCCGCCGGCAACGGCTGCACCCTGGGCGTGCTGCTCTACACCTCCCACCTCCCAGGCGTGGGTGGGGACAATCTGATTCTGTGCGTCTTTGACAACCGGACCAGGGAGCCGGTGGACCCGGCCACCATCATCTACGGCGATAGCGGCTGTCTCTACGTCTGGGACGACCTGACCACCCTCCAGCGGTATCTGCTGTGCACCAACATGACCGTTCATGAAGACGGCCGCCAGGACTGTACTGCCGCTCTCTTCGTCTTTGACGGCAGCAAGCTGCGCGCCGTAACCGAACTGCCTGAGACTGCCCTCGGAGCGGAGAACCTTCCCCAGGGTGCGGAGACCATGTTCCAGGAGGGCACCACCTTCTGGGAGGACCACAAAGGGGTCATCAACGGCGCCGGGCTGGACCTCTATGCGCGCAACCCCGACTGGGACGCGGCATCGGGCGACGAGGACAGCCAGTGGGTCTACCTGTGCTACCTACCCCTGGGCGCGGAAGACCAGGCCCCCCTCATCGGCATCACATATCCCACCCAGACCGAGCCCACAGTGGGCTTTGAGTGGTACAATCCCCCCGTTCTGCCCCTCATTGTGGACGGGGACAGCGCGGGCCTGCGGACCTGGCGGAAGCTGACCGTGGACTTTACCGACGACCTGCTCTACGGCCAGGACTATGACAGTGGCACGCCCACGCCCCGAGTGACCGACCGGTACGTGGTGGAGAACAGCAGCGACAGAGCTCTGACCGTCACCCTCTGCTACCCCCAGGCCAACAACCTGACCGCCTACTCCACCTCCCTGCCCGCCATCACCCTGGACGGCTACCAGCAGGACAACACGCCCCTCATCGGCGGGGCCCTCTTCCCCGACACCAGCGACAGCTGGGTCGGTACCTTCACCACCTGGGTGGACTACCGGAACGCTATGGACAGCGGCGACGCCCTGGCCGGGGCCAAGGCCGACCCGGTGGGAATGCTGGCCGGCGTGCCAGTGGCGGTGTACGACATTGTGCCCAGTCAGGGCTATGAGGCCGTCCGGGACAGCCTGGACGACCCCTGGTCCGCCACTCTGGCGGTGGACTGCACCCTCTCCAACCCGGAGGCCCAGGTCTTTGTCTACGGTTTCAACGGCTATGAGCCCCTCTCCAGCGACGGTCTGAGCCGGCGTTACTCCTTCTCCTGCAATGACAGCAGCCGGGCGCTCCACCGCATCATTGTGGTGGGCGGCACGCTGGAGATGGGCCCTGTCACCTGCTACACCGACGGCTCTTGCGCCCAGACAGTGCCGGAGCTCACCGGACAGGTATCTGTCAAAGAGAATCTCTCCCTCTCCGACGCGCTTCTGGGCTGTGTGGAGGACTTCTACTACCAGCCCGAGGGCAGCGTCTACTACACCGAGGATACGGTGCAGCGGGTCCTGTGCGACCTGATCCTCCTCTATGTCTGCGGTCCCGCCCTGTCCACAGCGGTGTACGGCGACCCAGATCAGGGCGTGATGGCCGACCTCTACGCGGAAAACGCCGCCTTTATCCGGGTGGACGACCTGATCTCCACCGCCTCCGGCATGATGCGGTTCCTCTTCTGGACCTACGACGTGACCATCCCGGCAGGCGGACACGTGGTCCTGGAGGCCACCCAGCACATCTCGCCCAGCTGCACCCAAACAAGAGACGAGGACGGCTACCTGGTCTCCAGCGCCCCCTATGGCTTCGACTTCGCTCCCGCCTTTGCGGGCAGCCCGCCGCTGGAGGCCATGGAGCTGGAGGTCATCCACGGCGACAGTCTGACCGTGGCTGAGAGCAATTTCAACCTGTCCTTCGACGGCTACGGCGCCATCTCCGCGCTGGACCCCTCGGCGGAGCGGTACTTCTTCTCCGTCGCCAACACAAAATAGCTGCCTCCAGCTCCAGTCTTTTTCCGGCTGGAAAGCCTTTCGGCTTTCCAGCCGTTTTTTATTTTCCTCACAGTTATTCCCTTCTCTCTCCGCCGCAATCTGGTCAAGATGTCGAAATACGCGGATTACGTTATTTATTTTGTAGAATATTGTGACTATATTGCTGATTTCTCCGATAAAGTGGACTTCATCCAGATTTTATGATATGCTGGGCGTGAGATCACCATGTTCACTTTGCACAAATCCTCCCTGCTCACACTTTTGAATTTAAAACACAATATGGAATTTGGGGCATATGCAAAACCGCTGTGGGGAGCGGCGGCGCATACTGTGCCAAGGTGAACGGAATCCCCCAGGAAAGGAGGCCGCCGAAGGGTACACAGGAAGGAATACACTGATCAGAGAAGGAGCGTGTATATGAAAAGAATGGCAAGAAGATAGATGGCAGGCCTGCTGGCCCTGAGCCTTCTGCTGGGCATGCCGGCCCTGGCCGTGGAGACCCCTGCCGGCGCCGCTCCGGCAGCGGAGGCCCAGGTCTCTCCCCTGGCCGCTGCCGATATGGGCGACGAGAGCCGCGACATCCCGGTGGACGGCCTGCGGTACCTGCCCCGTCAGGGCAACCAGCTCAACGGTACCATCACCCAGTATGAGATCTGGGCCAGCACTGACGGCGATCAGTTTGTAAAGATCGCCTCCGGCGACTGGGCGGCAGACCACGAGTGGAAGACCGCCTCCTTTACGCCCTACTACATCCAGTACATCAAGCTGGTGGCTGTAAACGCCTGTGATGAGGGCGGCGCCAAGTTTGCCTCCGCCGCCGAGATCCGGGTCACCCAGGCCGACGTGGAGGAGCCCTACGCCCTCTCCTCCTTTACCGAGGAATCCCACGGCGGCTGGCAGGTGGGCGCGGACAGCGGCACCGGCACCATCGCATTTGCCGACAATGAGATGGAGCTGTGGGGCACGGGCGCCAACGGCAACACCGCCTACTGCGACGCCCAGTCCCCCGCCCTGGCCAACGGCTACGTCCAGGCCACCATCACCCCTGTGACCACCTCCCGCTTTGCCCTGCTCTACCGGTACACCGACAGCACCCACTACACCGGCATCAGCTATGATGACAGCAAATGGGGCTGGTGCGGCAACGGCGGCAACAAGTGGGGCGGCCTGACTGCCGACGCCTCCTATGCCGTGGAGGCCGGCACCCCCTTCACCCTGCGGCTGGTCTTCAGCGGCGCCGACGTGAGGGTGCTGGTGGACGGCATCCAGGTGGCCCACGGCACCATCGACGACCCCGCCATCAGCCAGGAGGCCGGCCACATCGGCTTCCGGGTGTGGGGCGACGGGGACGACAGCGCCCGCGGCCACATCAAGGTCAGCGCCATTGAGATGGGCGCCGTCCAGGTGGAGCCCCTGCCCGAGCCCGAGGAGCCCCCTGTGGAGCCTGTGGAGCCCGTGGACGAGACCGACGCTGACGGCAACTACCTGGTCACCTTTACCGACGCCTCCAAGCGCGGTGAGCTGGCCCTCAAGTCGGGCGACGGCACCGTCACCTTCCAGGACGGCGAGGGCGCCAACGGTTACGCCACCGTGTCCAAGGTGGACGGCATGCTGACCAAGGCGCTCTTTGTGGTGGGCCGCTCCCCCGAGGTGGAGAACGGCTTCCTCCAGGCCGACGTGACCAACCTGTCCGGCGGCCGTCTGGGCATCGCCTTCCGCCTCCAGGACAACGGCAACTATGTCAGCGTGGTCTACGACATCGGCAGCTCCTGGCAGATCACCAAGAACGGCACCCAGGTCGCCTCCTTCGACGCCGGCTCCTGGGACAAAAACGCCACCAAGAACCTGCGCGTGGACTTCGCCGGCACCAAGGTCACTGTGACCATCGACGGCAGCCGGGTCTTCTCTCAGGACATCCCCGAGCTGGCGGGCACCGGCTCCGGTAAGGTAGGCGCGGTGGTCTGGGGCTATGACTCCGGCGACAACCAGGGCAAGGCCAAGCTGGACAACATCGTGGTGGGCCAGCGGGTCGCCGTGGAACTGAGCCCTGAGGAGTACTCCCTGACCTATGCCGAGGCGGGTACCGCCGACATGATCGTCCGTCTGGGCGAGACCGCCGAGCAGAACCCGCTGACCGCCGTCAAACTGGGCGAGCAGGAGCTGGCAAAGGACACCGACTACACTGTGTCCGGCAGCACCGTCACCCTGAAGGGCTCCCTCATCACCGAGGAGATGAAGGAAGCCGGCGGCGCCGCCTTTACCTTTGTGTTCCAGGACGGCTTTGAGGCCTCCTTCCACGTGCTGGTCCAGGCCAAGCCCCAGGACAGCCAGATCAACTACGTCCGGGACTTCACCACCGACCCCACCCAGGGCGAAAACCCCATGGCCGTTCTCTCCGGCAGCGCCAACCTGCGCTATGACGCGGAGAAGCAGGCCCTCATCATCTCCAACGCCTCCAACGCCTTCCTGGTGGACCAGAGCGCCCCCCAGCTGAAGAACTGCGACGTGGAGTTCACCTTCAATCTGACCACCGATTCGGGTTCCTTCTCCGCTCTGGCCCGGTATGCCGGCACCTCCAGCTACGTGGCCATGGGCCCCACCTCCAGCTCCGGCAACATGAGCCTGCCCAACTATGACGACGGCAACCAGATGTTCGGCAACCGCACAGTGCCCTACACGGTCCGGGTCCGTTTCCTGGAGAAGAACGCCGTCGTGTGGGTGGACAACTACGAGGTCTGGTCCGGCCCCGTGGACTGCTTCAACGGCGGCAACGGCCTGCCCGGCATCATCGTGAAGGGCGCCACCATGGAGCTGCTCAGCTTCAAGGTCACCTCCGTGGATATGCCCGTGGCTGAGGAGTCCACCGGTGAGGAGAAGGTCATCTCCTCCGACAGCATGTCCGTCACCATGGACAGCAGCTTCCCCCGGGTCATCAGCTACACCCTGGACGGCAAGACCCTGAACGGCCAGGAGATCCCCTACTATGTGGTGGAGCTGAACAACAAGGAGTACAGGCCTGCGGTCACCTCCGAGTTTACCGGCAGCACCGCCACCTACCACCTGACCGTGAACGTGTCTGAGACCCAGACCGTCACCTTTGACGTGGAGTTCACTGTCACCAACAACGTCCTTCAGATGAAGCTGAAGAACATCGACGACAGCGCCTACCACCTCTACAACATCAACTTCCCGGTCCACAGCCTGGTGTCCGTGTCCAGCGCCCAGGCCGGGGCCGAGCTGCGGGCTGCCAATTACAGCACCAGCGAGGTGCGCACCGACCTGACCACCGCCCCCGCAGCCGACATGTACCAGTCGGCCTCCATCGTGGTCATCAGCAACAACGAGCTGGCGGCCAGCATCAACAACGAGACCTACAACGGCCACCGGGGCATCTCCTACCAGACCATGCGCAACGGCGACCACACCACCACCGGCCTGTGGAGCACCGGCTTCCCCTACCGTGGCCTGGACGACGAGATCATGTTCGCTGAGCCCTGGGTGAAGGTGGCCGTCACCGGCGACCGCAACCAGGACAACAAGGTGGACTACCAGGACGGCGCCATCGCCCGCCGCGACGACTGCCAGAAGGACGGCCAGACCTCCGACGCCTACGGCTACGAGGTGGTCATGGGCAGCTACAACACCATCGCCATGGACGTGGGCAGCGCCGCCCAGTACCCCTTCCTCCGCATCCTGGACAACATCAAGAAGATGTCCCTGGGTCTGGACAACTTCCCCCAGACCGTCATCATCAAGGGCTACAACGGCCAGGGACACGACTCCAACAACAACGACTTCGCCAACTACAACCAGGCGGCCGGCGGTCTGACCGACTTCAAGACCCTGCTGTCCGTGTCTGAGGACTACAACACCAACATCGGTATCCACATCAACGAGACCGAGACCTACCCCGAGAGCTCCACCTACGGCCGTCTGGCCACCTCCCTGGGCGGCTGGCCCTGGTACGATGTGGCCCGGCTCATCAACCACGAGAACGACTCCCTGGACAAGTCCGATGAGGGCATGACCGCCCGTCTGGACCAGCTGAACGAGGACACCGAGGGCATGCTGGACCTCATCTATGTGGACGTGTACCACAAGACCCGCTGGCCCATGTACACCCTGGTGAGCAAGATCAACTCCATGGGCATGGCCATGGCCACCGAGTACCCCAGCGCCGTGGACCAGCACAGCGTGTGGGCCCACCATGTGGGCGCCCATGTGACCCAGGACAGCCTGGCCGGCAACCTGATCCGGTTCGTCAATAACCAGTATCAGGACATCTTCGGCAGCAGCAATCTGTTCCGTGGCACCAACCGTGTCTCCGGCATCAACGGCTGGCAGGGCGCCTCCGACTACAACGGCTCCCTGGAGCACTTCTTCACCAGCGTCCTGCCCAACCGCTTCCTGGTGCAGTACCCCATCATGCAGTGGGAGAACACCAACGAGGTGGTGCTGGGTGAGAAGCTGAACGTGGTCACCAAGATGGAGAACGGCACCAACGTCATCACCCTGGACGGCAACGAGGTGGCCAGAGGCAACAATATCTTCATCCCCTTCACCGTGGAGGGTGTGGAGAAGATCTACCACTGGAACCCCTCCGGCGGCGAGAGCACCTGGACCCTGCCCGCCACCTTCGCCGGCCAGACCAGCGTGAAGGTGTTCAAGCTCTCCGACAAGGGCCGCACCGACATGAAGACCGTGGAGGTCATCAACGGCAATCAGGTCAAGATCAATGCCGACGCCAAGACTCCCTACGTCATCTACAAGGGCGACGCCGATGTGGATGTGACCGGCAGCCTGACCAGCTACAACTGGGGCGAGGGCGGCCTGGTGAAGGACGCCGGCTTTGACAGCTTTACCCCCGGCTATGGCTGGACGGTGGAAAACGCCCAGTTCTGGGACAACGACCACGAGAACACCTACCTGGTCATGAACGGCAGCCAGGACGGCTCCGCCACCCAGACCATCACCGGCCTGACCCCCGGCAAGACCTATCAGGCCTCCGTGTGGGCCGAGGTCAGCGGCAAGACCGCCTCCATCACCGTCAGCGACGGCGACACTCAGCTGGCCACCAACTACATGACCGAGAGCAACGTGGTCTACGGCATCCACCACACCGATAAGTACAAGCGCTACCTCCAGCGGATGTGGGTGGAGTTCACCGCCCCCGAGAGCGGCACCGTCACCTTGGCCCTCACCGGCACCAACGGCACCGGCGAGAATTCCTACGTCCACTTTGACGACGTCCGCATCGTGGAGCACACCCCCAGCGACTACGGCTCCCACTACTTCTACGAGGACTTTGAGAACGTGACCGAGGGCTACGGCCCCTTCGTGTCCACCGAGTCGGACACCAGCCACCTCTCCGAGACCAACGCGCCCTACACCTTCGACACCATTGACGGAAGATTCTCCCTGAAGACCAGAGCGGGCGACTACTTCCGCACCCTGCCCCACACCCTGCGCCTCCAGCCCAACACCAAGTACACCATCGGCCTGGAGTACATCGCCGGCAGCGCCGGACAGGTCTTCACCCTGGCTGTGAAGTCGGACAAGGCCGCCGCCGCTCAGGACACCGCCAACGCCGTGGTGGGCTCCCTCGTGTGCTCCGCCGTGGGCAACTGGGGTGAGAACGCCCCCGTCACCCTGACCTTCACCACCGGCGACTACGACGACTACTATGTGGACATCACCAAGTCGGGCAGCATCTCTGAGTACGCCATCGACAACTTCTTTGTGGACGAGATCTCCGAGGCCTCCAAGGACTCTCTCCAGGCCCTGTACACCCAGTGTGAGGCGCTGGTCCAGGCGGACTACACCCCCGAGACCTGGGCTGTCTTCGCCGAGAAGATGACCGCCGCCAAGGCTGTCCTGGATGCCGACGCGCCCACTCAGGAGCAGCTCCAGCAGGCTCAGGACGCCCTCCAGTCCGCCAAGGACGCCCTGGTGGCCTACGCCAAGGCGGAGGATCTGGACCGACTCCAGGCCGTCATCACTGAGATGGAGGCCGTCTCCTCCGACTACTACCAGCAGGATGAGCAGTGGACCGCCTTCCAGAGCAAGATCGCCGAGGCCAAGGCCCTCAAGGAGACCGAGCAGGTCACCGTTCCCCAGGTGGACGCCATGATCCAGGCCCTGCGGGACGCCAAGGCCGCCCTGAACAGCCTGGTGGACAAGAGCAAGCTCCAGGAGCTGTACACCCTCTGCGCCGCCATCCCCCAGAACGATGTGGTGGACGGCAACGAGGTGGCAGCCTTCCTGAAGGCCCGCAGCGACGCTGAGACGCTCCTGAAGGACGAGACCGCCCAGCAGGCCGCGGTGGACGCCGCTCTGAAGGCTCTGTCCGACGCTTACGGCAAGATCATCCCCAAGCGCACCACCAACGAGGGCCACATGGACGCCGCCATTGTCACCCAGCTGGCGGCCAAGCTGGCCGAGGCCAAGGCCGTGGAGCAGCCCAGCGCCGAGCTGACCGCCGCCATCGCCCTGGCGGAGGCCGCCAGCGAGCCTCTTGCCACCTGGAAGTCCGTGGTGGAGGCCATCGAGGCCCTGGATGCCGCCATGGTCCCCTCCGGCAACACCTTTGTGGTCACCTTTGATTCCCAGGGCGGCAGCGACGTGGCCGCTCAGACCGTGAAGGAGGGCGAGAAGGCCGCCGAGCCCACCGCCCCCACCCGTACCGATTACATCTTCACCGGCTGGTACACCGAGGCCGCCTGTGAAAACCGCTACGACTTCGATACCCCTGTGACCGCCCCCATCACCCTGTACGCAGGCTGGTCCTACGACGGCGACTCCCAGTCCACCATCCCCATGCCCGGCAGCCCGGTCACCAGCGACGGCACCACCACGGTCACCACCCAGCTCTGGCCCGGTGTCTCCGCCGGCACTGCCGCCGTCAGCGTCACCACCTTTACCATGAACCGGGCGGTAAACAGCGCTCTGTCCGCCGCCCAGGCCAACGGCTCTGCCCCCGTGGTGGAGTTCGTGGTCAAGGGTCAGGCCGGCACCGTGGAGATCACCCTCCCCACCGACGGTCTCAAGACCCTCAGCGCCAACGCGGACGCCTCCCTGCGGGTCGTATCCGGTCTGGGCACCATCACGCTGGACTCCGCCGCGCTGGCTGCCGCCTCCGCCGTGGAGGGCCGGTCCGTCACCCTCACCATCTCCCTTCTGTCTGAGGACGACCTGACCGACGCCCAGAAGGCGGCCGCCAACGGCATGCCCGTATACGAGATCACCCTGACCAGCGGCTCTGTCACCATCAGCGACCTGGGCGGCGGCCTGGCCTCCGTCACCCTCCCCTACGCCGCTGAGGACGGCCAGAAGCCGGAGTGCATCGTGGTCTACTACATGGCTGAGGACGGCGCTCTCACCCCCTGTGAGACCACCTACCACGCTGTGGACAAGACCGTCACCTTTGTCACCGGCCACTTCTCCAAGTATGTCATCGGCTACGATCCCGCCCTCACCTGGGTCAACCCCTTCACCGACGTGAAGGAGGGCGAGTGGTACTACCCCGACATCCGCTATGTCTGCAGCACCGGCCTGATGACCGGTACCTCCGCTACCACCTTCAGCCCCGACATGTTCACCACCCGCGGCATGATCGTCACCATCCTCTACCGGCTGGAGGGCTCCCCCGCTGTCAGCGGCGCGGCCCCCTTCGGAGACGTGCCCACCGGACAGTACTACTCCGAGGCTGTGGCCTGGGCCTCCGCCAACGGCATTGTGAAGGGCTATGACACCGGCCTCTTCGGGCCTGACGATGTCATCACCCGGGAACAGCTGGCCGTCATCCTGTACGGCTATGCCCGGTACAAGGGCCTTGACGTCACTGTCAGCGGCGACCTCTCCGGCTTTGCCGACAGCGCCTCTGTCAGCGCCTGGGCTGCCGACGGCCTCAAGTGGGCCAACGGCCAGGGCCTGATCAACGGCAAGAACGGCAACCTGCTGGACCCCGCCGGTACTGCCACCCGCGCCGAGGCGGCCGCCATCCTCAGCCGCTTCTGCCAGAACATCTGATTTTCCCATCAGCGCACAAAAGAGCGCCTGCGAACCAAGTTCGCAGGCGCTCTTCCTTTTCAGTTTGCAGGTAAGGGCAACTGCCCTTCCTCCGCCAGCGTTTCCCGGGTAATCTGCCGGTAGGGCAGCCAGACATAGTGCCCGTCCTCCAGGTCTACCGCCTCCCCCGGGTCCTCTCCCCTGTTCAGGGCCAGCACCAGGTCCAGCATGGCTCCCGCGATGCCCTGGGCGTCGTTGAGGACGGTGCCCTGCAGCGTACCGGCGGCCACCGCCTCCAGAGCCGGGGCGGTGGCGTCCACCCCCACCACCAGGGGCGGCTCCAGTCCCGCCTCCCGGATGGCGTCAATGGCCCCCAGGGCCATATCGTCGTTGTTGGAGAACACCACCTCGATCTCTTCCCCAAACTCCTCCAGCCACTGCTTCATCTTGGCCTCCGCCTGGCCCCGGTTCCAGTTGGCGGTGTCGCTGGCCAGCTTCTCCACCTCCAGCCCGGCGTCGGTGAGGGCTTTGACCGAGTATTCCGTGCGCAGCAGGGCGTCCTGATGGCCGGGCTCCCCCTCCAGCATGGCGTACTGGACCACGCCGTCTCCGTTCCGGTCCCAGCGGGCCCGGTCGGCCTGCCACGCCTCCAGCACCAGCTGGCCCTGGAGGGCGCCGCCCTCCTCCGCCCGGGCGCCCACGTAGTAGATCTGCTCCCAGCGCTGGATGTCCTCCGCCACCGGCTGGCGGTTGAAGAAGATGACGGGCACCCCCGCCTCCTCCGCCTTGTCAATGAGCACGGCGGCGGCAGTGCGGTCCACAATGTTGACGCACAGCACATCGCAGCCACGGCTGAGGAACTGGTCCACCTGGTCCATCTGGGTGGTCTGGTTGCTCCGCCCGTCGGCCACGGACAGGTTGATCTTCAGCTCTCCGTCCTCCCCCTCGGCCTCCCGGGCCAGCCGCTCCAGGTCCTGGGCCACTGTGGAGATAAAGGTGTCGTCCTGGGTGTACAGGGCCACCCCCACCCGCAGGGTGTTGTCCCTGCCGCCGCCGTCGGCCCGGCAGCCCGCCGCCAATGTGAGCAGCATAGCCGCCCCCAGGGCCAGCGCCGCCAGGCGGTCAGGACGTGACCGGGAAGAGCAGCTTCTGGTTGTCCGCCTCATAGATATCCTCCCCTCGCACAACGGTAAACGGCAATTCCTCCGCAGTGTACGCCTCGCCCCGGGCCAGGCGGATGGCCCCCTCAGCGGCCAGATAGCCCGCGGCGTAATCGCTCCAGGCGGCCACAGCGGCGGCGCTGCCCCGCTCCAGCGCGCCCACCACGTAGGTGCTGACCCCCACGCCGTACACCAGCTGGCCCAGGCCCCCGGCCTCCACGGCCCGGATGGTCTGTTCCGTGGCGTAGGGGTCAAAGGCCATGATGGCCTCCGCCTTCTGTACGCTGGAGAGCACCCTCAGCCCGGCGGCCAGCCGCCCGGGCGCAGCGGTCTGTCGGAAGACAGGCACCCCCGCCGCCGTCAGCACCGCCTCTGCCCCGTCCAGCCGGGCGGCCACGCCGGTGCTCCCGACGGCAGTGTCCAGCAGCAGCACCATGCCGCCCCTCCAGTCCTCCAGCACCGCCTCGGCCAGCTCCCGGCCCAGGGCCTCGTTGTCGGGGGCCACCACCAGCCCGGCCCCCTCCAGCGGGGACTCAATGCTCACCACCGGGCAGCTGCCCACGGTCTCGCTCAGCTGAAGCTTCAGATTTTCCGGGTCAGCCGGCACCACCACCAGGGCGCCGGCGCCGCCGTCGGCCTCCCGGCGGAGCAGTTCCGTCTGCTCGACGCTGTCCCCGGTCCGGGTCAGGGTGAGAAACCGCAGCTCCGCCCCCAGATCCCCTGCCGCCTGCTCCATGCCAAGACGGGTGTTGGACCACAGGGCGGTGTCCGCCTCCCGGAAGATGACCGACAGCTCCAGGGGCTGCACCTCCCGGCCTCTGCCCGGCAGCTGGGGCAGCACCAGGGAGAGGATCACCGCCGCACCCAGCACCACCAGGATGGACAGCTGGATCAGGTCTCTGCGTCTCTTTTTCATAGGCCGTCCTCCCTCCGGCAGGCCGCCGCCTGCTCCTCGTCCAGAGCCGGGAGCCGGAGCCGCACCCGGGTGCCCTCGTCCGGCTCGCTGAAGATGGTCAGGCCGTACCCCTCGCCGAAGGTAAGGCGGATGCGGCGGTGGACGTTGCGCACGCCGATACCCGAGCCGGTGGTGCGCATCTCCGGCCGGTTCTCGTCCAGCAGGGAGGCTGCCACCTCCGGCCGCATGCCCATGCCGTTGTCCTCCACGTCGATGACCAGGTCGTCCCCCTCCCGCCGGGCGTCCACGGTGATGAGCCCGTCGTCCTCCGCCCCCGCCATGCCGTGGTAGATGGCGTTCTCCAGGATGGGCTGGACGATCAGCTTCAGGGTGTACAGCCCCTCGGTGCCCGGATGGGCGGTGATGCGGGTGGAGAATTTTTTCTTGAACCGGATCTCCTGGATGGTCATGTAGTGGAGGGCGTGCTCCAGCTCGTCCTTGAGGGGAATGACGCTCTTGCCCCGGCTCAGAGCGATGCGGAAGAGGCGGGCCAGGGAGGTGACCATCTGGATGGCCTCGTCGTACCGGCCTGCCTCGGTCATCCAGATGACCGAATCCAGGGTATTGTAGAGAAAATGGGGGTTGATCTGGGACTGGAGTACCTCCAGCTCGCTGCGGCGCTTCTGCCGCTCCTGCTCGATGATGTCGTCCATCAGGTGGCGCATGGTGGACACCATGGAGCGGATGGAGTGGCTCAGCCGCCGCACCTCATAGCAGCCCGCCGCCTCCTCGATCTCCACGTTCTCCTTTCCCGCCTCCAGCTCCTTGATGGACTGCTCCAGCCGCCGGATGGGGTCGGCGATATAGGCGGAGATGCGGAAGTTGAGAAAGGCCAGCAGAAATGCGGAGAAGAGCAGCAGTGACAGTCCGAACAGCAGTGGCTGCTGGGACCCGGCGGCCAGGTTGTCCGCCGGTACCACGCCCACCAGCTTCCATCCGGTGTAGCCCACGGTCTTGACCGTGACCTGCCTGCGGCTGCCCTCAAAGGTCTCCCAGCGGGTGCCGTCCCGGTAGGCGGCGGCCGCCTGGTTGTTCTCCTGCTGGAGCCCGGCGTAGATCAGCTGCTGCCGGGGGTGGTAGATCAGCTCCCCGTCCCCGTCGATCAGGTAGAGATACCCGCCGTTGGACAGCTCCACATCCCGGCACACCTGCTCGATGCCCGCGAAGCTCATGTCCACCAGCAACACGCCGCTCTCGGTGACGCCGCCCCGGGTTAGCTGGACGTAACGGCTCAGGGACACCACCCACCGGTACCGGTAGTCCGGGTCGTCAAAGAGCCGCTGGACGTGGGGTGCGGAGAAGTGGAGATTCTCCATCTTGTCCACGGCCGCCTGGAACCAGCCGCTCTCCTGGGGCAGCGCGGAGCTCTTCAGCCCGGACAGAGGCGCGGCGGACACCAGCGCCCCGCCGCCGTCAAAGACGGCGATGGACACCAGGGCGTCCCGGTTCTCCTCGTAGAGCAGATTCATGCCGTCGGACAGGCTGCCGCCCGACAGGTCGGTGTATTTGATGACCCGGTAGTACATGGTGTCGGAGATGCGCATCATCCGCCGCAGGTAGCTGTCCAGGTTCAGGTTGACCTGGTGGAGCACCCGCTGGGTGTTTTTCTCCAGCAGCGCCGAGGTGGCGTTGGAGAACCGCAGCACCAGGCTCAGGCCCATAAACACCACCCCCACCACTGCCACAATGGTGAAGGAGAGGGCGATGACCATCTGGATACTCATCTTCCGGTACCGGCCCGCCAGCCGCCCCGCAACACGCCGAAATACGTGGCCCATAACGCCTCCTTTCCGCCTGCTCAGGCCCGCTGTCCCGCCCGGTACTTGGAGGGCGTGACGCCGAAATGGCGCTTAAACACATAGCTGAAGTAGTTGGGGTCTGTGTACCCCGTCTTTTCTGCGATCAGATAGGTCTTTTCATCGGTGTCCTGGAGCATGCGGGCCGCCTGGCCCATCCGCAGCTCGGTGACGTAGGCGGTAAAGCTCTGCCCTGTCTCCCGCTTGAAGAGGGTGGAGAAGTAGGTGGCCGACAGATGGAGATGGGCACACAGGCTCTCCACGCTCAGATCGCAGTCGGCGTAGTTTCCGGCGATAAAGGCCTTGGCCTGCTCCACAGTCTTCCAGGCCGAGTCGGTCCGCTGGCGGCCCAGCAGCTCCTGCAGCTTCAGGCACCGGGCGCACAGCCACCGGCCCAGCTCCTCGGGGGAGTGGAAGTCGGAGAAGGACACCATGCCGGTAAAGCTGCGGCTGAACTGCTCCTCCACCTCGTCGCCGCCGGAGCGGGCCAGGCGGATCATGGCGGTGACGATCTCCAGGAAGAACAGGTGGCACTGAGACAGGGAGCGCCTGGTCTCCCGCACCCGGTGGGTCAGCTGTTCCACCAGGGCCTCCACCTGCTCCCTGCTGCCCAGTTTCACCGCGCTCTCCAGGGCCCGCTGGTCCTCCTCGCCAAAGGACAGCCGGACCGACCGGTCGGGCTCCAGGTCGCCGATATAGATGGCCCGCTCCTCCCCCACCAGCACCTGGTAGTCCAGGGCGGAGCGGGCGCCGTCGGCCGACTGGCGCAGCTCCCCCGGCCCGGCGCAGGGCTGGCCGATGCCCACCGTGAGGGACATGCCCAGAATGCTGCGGGCCAGCGCGCACAGCCGCTCCATCTCCTCCGTCAGGGCGTACACCTGCTCCGGGCCCTCCAGCCGGACCAGCAGAGCCACCGCGTCGTTGTAGAGCAGGCTGCGGACACAGGCGCCGGGCAGCTGGAAGTGCTCATCCAGAAAGGCCAGGGCGGAGAGCAGCAGCAGCTCGTCCCGCTGGGCCTCGCTCTCCCCTGCGCCCCCCACCCGGGTCAGGGCTGCCGTCCAGGCGCCCTCCGGCATGTCCAGCTCGTACCGGGCGGCCCGGTCGGCCACCTGGTCGGGCCGGATCCGCCCGTCCAGCAGGCGGGTGTAGAACAGCTCCCGCAGTACGGGCAGGCTCTCCTCGTACCGGCGGCGCAGGGTCTCCATGTCCCGGCGCTCCATGCGCTGCCTGTCCAGCTGCTCCCGCAGGCGGATGAGCACCTCCCCCATCTCGGGAGCGTTGATGGGCTTCATAATGTACTCCGACACCCCCATGCCCACCGCCTGCCGGGCGTACTCAAAGTCGTCAAACCCGGAGAACACCACCAGCTTGGCCGCGGGCAGGGACTGGCGCAGCCTGCGGCACAGCTCCAGGCCGTCCATAAAGGGCATCTTGATGTCGGTGAGGACCACGTCGGGCCTGAGCTGCTCGGACAGCTCCAGGGCCTCCGCCCCGTTTTCCGCCTCTCCCACCAGCGCAAAGCCCAGGCCGGCCCAGTCGATTTTCCGGCTGATACCGGCGCGGATCTCCTCCTCGTCGTCCGCCAGCAGCACACGGTAGGGCTCCATGGCAGTTCCTCCTTACCGAGCAGGCCCATCAGGCCCCGCTCTTCCCCAGAATTTGGTCATTATCCTCAGCAGATATGATCATAACACAAGTTTTCATCGGTGAATATACCCAAAAACAGTCTGGCGTCCGTCCGTCTTCTGACGGGCGGACGCCGCTGTAAACAGGTCCTGGAATTGTTTCCTCTTATTTCTTGACCAGGTACTTGCGCATATCCAGGGCGCAGGCGAAGAGGATGATGCCGCCCTTGATGGCGTACTGGAGGTTCTGGTCCATGCCCACCAGAGGCAGGGCCACGAAGATGAGGCGGAGCATGATGACGCCGATGATGATGCCGCTGACCTTGCCGATGCCGCCCACGAAGGACACGCCGCCGATGACGCAGGCAGCGATGGCGTCCAGCTCGTAGTTGACGCCGGTGTTGGCGGTGTTGGAGGCCACGCGGGCGGACTCCACGAAGCCGGCCCAGCCGTACATGGCGCCGGCCAGGGCGAAGACCAGGATGGTGGTCATAAACACGTTGACGCCGGACACCCGGGCGGCCTCCTCATTGGCGCCCAGGGCGAACATGTTCTTGCCGAAGGTGGTCTTGTTCCAGATGAACCACATCAGCGCCGAAAGAAGCACCGCGTAGATGACGTAGTTGGGAATCTGGATCTCACCGCCGTTGAAGTTCAGCAGCGGGGGATCGCCCACCACGAAGTTGCGGTAGCCCTGGTCCAGAGAGGAGATGGCCATGCCGTTGTTGTTGCCCATCTGGACGTAGAGAAGCAGAAGGGTATACAGAATAAGCTGGGTGGCCAGGGTGACGATGAAGGGGTGGAGCTTGAACTTGGCCACAAAGAAGCCGTTGAAGGCGCCGATGAGGGCGCCCAGGCCAACCGCGATAATGATGACCACGGGGATGGGCAGGGTGCCGATATTGGGCCACATCTTGTTGGCCGCGCCGGACGCCTGAAGCAGGGAGGCAGACACGCAGGCGGTGATGCCCACGGCCCGGCCGGCGCTCAGGTCAGTGCCGGTGAGGACGATACAGCCGGCGATGCCCAGGGCCACGGGCAGGTAGGCGGCGGTCAGGGACAGCAGGTTGATGAGGGAGCGGGGGGTCAGAAAGGACGGCTGGGTGACGGCCACATACACGGCCACCAGCAGCATGATGATGATCAGGGCGTTGTTCAGCAGGGCGTTTCCCACCCGCTTGGCGGAAAAGCCCTGGGCCTTTTTGGCCAGCTCCTTGGACTGGGTACTCATAAGACAGTCTCCTCCTCTTTACACATACTTGGCCGCCAGGGTGAGGATCTCCTCCTGGCTGGTATTGCGGGCGTCCACCTCTCCGGCCACCTGGCCGCCGGACATAACCACGATCCGGTCACACACGCCCAGCAGCTCGGGCATCTCCGAGGAGACCATGATGACTCCCTTGCCCTCGTTGGCCAGGTCGATGATGAGCTGGTAGATCTCGTACTTGGCGCCCACGTCAATGCCGCGGGTGGGCTCGTCCAGCAGCAGCACCTCCGGCTTGGTGAGCAGCCAGCGGCCGATGATGACCTTCTGCTGGTTGCCGCCGGACAGGGAGCGGATCTGGGTGCGCTGGGTGGGGGTCTTGATGTGCATGGCCTGAATGGCCCAGTCGGTCTTGTCCCGCATCTTCTTGTCGCTGAGGCAGAAGCCGCCCAGGAGGTAGTCCTTCAGGCTGGACACCACGGTGTTCTCCTTGATATCCCGGATGCCGAAAATGCCGGTGGCCCGGCGCTCCTCGGTGAGGAGGGCAAAGCCGTTCTTGATGGCATCCTTGGGATTCTTGTTCCGGATGGGCTTTCCGTGGAGGGTGATGGTACCGCCTCCCCGGGTCATGGCGCCGAACAGATTCTCCAGCACCTCGGTGCGGCCCGAGCCGTCCAGACCGGCGATGCCCAGAATCTCCCCCTTCCGAAGCTGGAAGGTGGCGTCTTTCAGGCGGGTGTACTTGCCGGAAATGTGCTGCACGTCCAGGATGACTTCGCCGGGCTGGTTGGTCTTGGGCGGGAAGCGGTTGGTCAGCTCCCGGCCCACCATCAGGCGGATGATCTCGTCCATGGTCAGCTCCTTGGCCGGACGGGTGGCCACCCATTGGCCGTCCCGCATGATGGTCACGTCGTCGCTGATGCGGAGGATCTCCTCCATCTTGTGGCTGATGTAGATGATGCCGCAGCCCTTGTCCCGCAGCATGTTGATGATGCGGAACAGGTGCTCCACCTCGGTCTCCGTCAGGGAGGAGGTGGGCTCGTCAAAGACAATGATCTTGGAATTGTAGGACACGGCCTTGGCGATCTCCACCATCTGCCGCTGGGAGACGGGCAGGGTGGACATGATGGCCTTGGGGTTGACGCTGACGCCCAGAGTCTCAAAGATCTCCTTGGTGCGCTTCTTCATCTCGCTCTCGCTGACCATGATGCCCATCTTCTTGGGGTAGCGCCCCAGCCACAGATTGTCCTGTACGCTGCGGGTCAGGGCCTGGTTCAGCTCCTGGTGGACCATGGCCACGCCGTTTTCCAGTGCGTCCTTGGCGCTTTTGAATTCCACTTCCTTGCCGTCCAGGGTCACAGTGCCGCTGTCCCGGCGGTAGATGCCAAACAGGCACTTCATCAGGGTGGATTTGCCCGCGCCGTTCTCCCCCATCAGGGCGTGGACGGTACCGGGCCGGACCGTCAGGTCCACATTGTCCAGGGCCTTGACGCCCGGGAATTCCTTGCAGATGCCTCGCATCTCCAGCAGTGCCGGCTGCTCCATATTCTTCCTCCTCTCACCTTGCGGAATCATCGCTTCATCCGCGGTCCGTTTTCCGCGCATCAAGCGGTGATTCCGCGTCAGGCCGCAAGCGGGGCTGCCTCAATGGCAGCCCCGCTCGGCCGTTTGCTTCTCAATAGGGGCTGATGCCGCTGTTCAGCTCGGCGCTGATCTTAGCCCTCGCTGGTGGCGTCGTACATGGCGTAGGGCACGCGGATCTTGGCCACGTCGCTGTCCACGGAAAACTGGTCGGTGTTGGCCATCAGCTCGGCGCCGTCCATCACGTTCTTCACCAGAGTGTTGATGGTGGTAGCCATACCCACGGCGTCCTGCTTGATGGAGCCCACCATGCTGCCGGCCTTGATGAGGGCCTTGGCAGAGTCGGTGGCGTCCACGCCGAAGACGGGGATGTTGGTGGACAGAGGCTCGCCGTTCTCGTCGATGCCCTTGTTGTAGCCCACGTTCTGGAGGGCGGAGATGGCGCCCTCGGCCATGCCGTCGTTGTTGCAGATAATGAGCTCCACCATGTTGTTGTTGCCCTCGTTGTAGGAGCCCAGCAGGGCCACCATGTAGTCGTTGGCGGCCTTGGCGGACCACTTGCCCTCGGTGTCGACCAGGTACTTGGTGGAGGCGGAGGCGTCGTAGTAGGCCAGGGCGGGCTTGCCGGCGTCGGTCAGGATCTTGTCGGCGTCCTCCACGGCGAACTGGGTGCGGGCCTCGGCCTCGGCGTTGCCCTCCTGGCCCTTGAACATGACGTAGGAAATCACGCCGTCGCCGTTGAGGTCTACGGCGTCATAGTTCTCCAGCAGGTAGTTACCGATCATCTCGCCCTGCATGTGGCCGGCGTCGGGGGCGTTGGTGCCCACGAAGGCGCACTTCTCATAGCCGTTGATGACGCTGTTGTCGGCCACCTCGCGGTTGAAGAAGATGACGGGGATGCCGGCGCTCTTGGCGGCATTCACAATGTCCTGGGCGGGGGAGGAGGTGGCGGTCTCCACGATGTTGACGATCAGCAGGTCGGAGCCGGCGGTGATGGCGGTGTTGACCTGGTCGGTCTGGGTGGGCTGGGAGCCGGCGGCGTCCCAGTTGTTGGGCTCAATACCCATGGCCTTGAGCTGCTCGTCCATGGCGATGCGGACGGTAGAGATGTACACATCGGAGAAGTCATAGTAGAACACGTCTACCCGCATGGCATCGGCGCTGCCGCTGCCGGAAGGCGTGCCGCTGCCGGTGGGGGTCTTGTTGGAGCATCCGGCGAACAGACCGAGCATCATGACGGCCGCCAGGATCAGAGCCAGTTTCTTCTTCATCTTGATTCCTCCTGTTGATTTGGATGGGTGGATTCCTTTCCTTACCGGAGGCGGCGTTGCCTCCCTTGTGTCTCTCATTTTAGAGATTGGAGGGCCAAAAGACGATAGAAAAATCTACTGTGTTCTATGAAAAAACTACGGTGCTATGTGAAGTATTTCACAGTTTTTGGACAGATGTCAGAATTCTTTTTGTGGAATTTCTCCATCGCCATCCCAGTCCGCACCGCCGGGCTCGTCCGCCGGGATACGCCGGTAGAACAGCAGCTGGATGAGTCCCAGCAGGGCCCCGTACAGCACCAGCAGAAACAGCCCCCTGGGCAGCACGCCGCTGAGCTTCTCCAGGGGCGTGCCCACGCCGCCGGCGGTGTAGCAGTAGTCCCAGCCGAACAGCCGGTTGAGCAGCAGGCACACCCCCACCAGCGCCGCCACCGGCACAAAACAGCGGTAACGGTCCTCCCGCCTGGGGCTGTACCAGCCGCTACTCCACATCACGGCGGGCACCAGTACCATCAGCATGTGGTAGAGTAGGCTGCGCACCGGCACAAAGCTGAAAAAGGGGTAGCGGCTGAGATAGATGTTGAACACCAGGCCGAACACGCCCCCCAGCAGTCCCATGGTGCACACGGTGGCCGAGGCCATCTGCCGCAGCCAGTCCCGCCGGGCGAACACCGCCAGAGGCAGCATCATCCAGAACAGGGAGCACAGGTACAGCGGCAGAGAGGTGGCCGGGTTGATGCGGCCGAAGCTGCCCACCTCCCAGAGCCAGTAGGCCGGATCGAAGAGCAGCACCGCCACGGCCCCCACCCTGAGCCAGCGCGCTACGGCCTCCCTGGGCGCGCTGCGGGCCCACCGGCAGGCCAGGACAGTGAAAAGGGCGGTGCAGACCAGCACCGCGATGTGGGGCGGCTGAAACATGATATACACTCTTTCCCGAGTAAAAATCAGCGTGCCCCGGCCGGGAGACCGGTCGGGGCATCTATCTCCAGCGCGGACCGGGGTCCAGAGTCCTCCGCCGCGCGCTTGTCTCCATCATAGCGGGAAAAGCTGTATTCTCTCTCTGCGCCGCCTTAAGATTTAAAAAGATTTTCGGCTTTCGTACCGTTGGGGGTTTCAAGGTCCCGGGGAATCTGATAGAATGTCGGTAGGAATTATTTTTATAAAGGAGGACGCCTGCTTGAATCCACTGATTCTCATTGCCGAGGATGATGCGGACATCCGCGCCCTGCTGCGGCTGTACCTGGAGGGAGACGGCTTCCGGGTGCTGGAGGCGGAGGACGGCAATACCGCCCTGTCCCTGGCCCGGGAACACGCGCCCGATATGGCCATTCTGGATATCATGATGCCCGGGATGAACGGCTTCGAGCTCACCCGCGCCCTGCGGAAGTACAGCGAGATCCCCATCCTCATCCTCTCCGCCAAGAGCCAGGACAACGACAAGATCCTGGGGCTGAACCTGGGTGCGGACGACTACATCGCCAAGCCCTTCAACCCGGTGGAGATCGTGGCCCGGGTGAAAGCCCAGCTCCGCCGTGCCGCCCGCAGCAGCGGCGACCTGCTGACCGTGCGGGAGCTGACCCTGGACACCGCAGCCTTCCAACTGACCAAGAGCGGCGTCCCCATCCCACTCACCCCCATGGAGTACAAGATTTTGGCCCTGCTCATGCGCTCCCCCGGCCGCATCTTCACAAAAATCCAGCTCTATGAGGGCGCCATCGGCAACTATTTCGAGGGGGACGACAACACCATGATGGTGCATATCTCCAAGCTGCGGGAGAAGATCGAGGACGATCCCAGAAACCCCCGCTACATCATCACCGTGAGAGGACTGGGGTACAAGCTTGAAAAATGAAAAAGTACCGGGGAGCCTCTTCGGCCTGCTGGTGCGCAACTACCTGCTCTTCACCCTGACGCTGCTGGCCATGGCCGGTGTGGTATTCGCCCTGTGGAACAGCTGGCTGGACAGCCTGTACCAGCCGGCAAACTGGAATTCACTGCTGTCCGACCCGGCGCTGGCCGCCGGGGACTATGAGTCCCTGCGGCGGCACCTGGGCCGGGCTGGCAACGACTTCGCCGTCTATGACAGCGGCGGTGCCCTGGTGTACGCCTCGGGCAACGGCTTTGACGCACAGTGTACCCCGGCGGAGCTGGGCTTTGTCCCCCTGTGGGGCGGGACTGAGGAGATCAGCGTCTACGAGCTCTCCTCCTTTCAGGGGGAGGAGCCCCGCTGTCTGCTGGTCCGCCGGCTCTTCGGGCAGGACGGCACGCCGGAGCAGACCGACACCATGGTGCTGGACGGCAATTTGCAGGTGGTGTACGGCGGCTTTGGGGACGGCCGCACCAGCTACACCCGGCGGGAATTCCTCTACCTGACCGACACCCGCTTCCCCGACGCCTATCTGTACCGGGACACCTGCCCGGACCAGTCCGGCCAGACTATGACGGTCCTGCTGCGCAACGCCTACATCACCGACGAGATCTACTACCAGCACTACACCCACTCCTGGCGGATCTGGCTGCTGTTCATCCCCCTGTATCTGGCGGGGGCCGGGGTGTTCATCTGGTGGATGCGCCGGAAGATCGGGCGGCCCCTGCGGCGGCTCAACGACGCGGTGGTGTCCCAGTCGGAGGGCCGTGTGGTGCGGGTGGGAGACTGCGGCGGCCCGCGGGAGATCCGGCTCATCGGGGAGAGCTTTGACCGCTTCTCCGACCGGCTGGCCGAGAGCGAGGCGGAGCGGAGGCGGCTGGACCAGGGCCGGCAGAAGCTCATCGCCGACATCTCCCACGACCTGAAGACCCCCATCACCGTCATCGCCGGGTACATCGACGCCATCTGCGACGGCAAGGTGCCCCCCGAGGAGACGGGCCGCTATCTGCGGGCCATCCAGGGCAAGGCGGAGGCCCTCACCGAGCTGGTCAACGCCTTCCACGAGTACAGCAAGGTGGAACACCCCGAGTTCGTCCTCCACACCGAGCGCACCGACCTGTGCGAGTTCCTGCGGGAATACCTGGCGGGCAAGTACGATGAGATCGATCTGGCCGGCTTCTCCCTGGAGGTGTCCATCCCGGAGCGCCCCGTGTTCTGCGCCCTGGACCAGCTCCAGTTCCGCCGGGTGCTGGACAACCTGCTCTCCAACGCCCTGCGCCACAACCGGCTGGGCACCATTCTCTTCTTCGACGTATCGGTGGAGGAGGGCGCCGCAGTCCTCCGGGTGGCGGACAACGGCTCGGGCATCCCTGCCGACCGGGCCAAGTACATCTTCGAGCCCTTTGTGGTGGGCAGCGACGCCCGCTCGGGCACGGGCAGCGGCCTGGGCCTGTCCATTACAAAGCGGATCGTGGAAAAGCACGGCGGCACCGTGGCCCTCTCTCCCCGACCGGGCCCGGGCAGAAGCACCGAGTTCGTCCTCCGCCTTCCTCTGACATCGTGAAACAGACACGTCCGCCGGACCATGAGTCCGGCGGACGTTTTTTGTGTTTTCCTTGCGTTTTTCTTTACGAATCTTAAATCGACGCAAACGGCAAACAAAGAGTGGAGGTGTATGCTCTGTGTCAGAAAGGGGGCAGAGCCGATGAACGGATCTGACCTGCGCAGCCGCCCCATCATCGAGGTCAAGGACCTCCGCAAGGAGTACCCTGTGGGCGACGAGACGGTGGTGGCGCTCAAGCGCATCAATTTAAATGTCATGCGGGGGGAGATCTGCTGCATCTTCGGCACCTCCGGCTCGGGCAAGAGCACCCTGCTCAACCAGCTGGCCGGGATGGAAAAACCCACCCGGGGCAATGTGTCCATTGGCGGCGTGCCCATCTCCCGGCTGAGCGAAAACCAGCTGGCCTCCTTCCGCCAGCGGCACCTGGGCTTTGTGTTCCAGTCCTACAACCTGCTGCCCAACCTGACCGCCACGGAAAACGTGGCCATGCCCCTCATGTTCCGGGGCGTGCCCCGGAAGCAGCGGGAGGAGGCGGCCCGGAAGATCCTCTGCCAGGTGGGCCTGTCCCACCGGCTGGACCACTTCCCCCGGCAGATGTCGGGCGGACAGCAGCAGCGGGCCGGCATCGCCCGGGCCTTCATCGCCCGGCCCGACGTGGTTTTCGCCGACGAGCCCACCGGCAACCTGGACTCCAAGACCACAGTGGAGATCATGAATATGATCTGTTCCTTTGCCCGGGACTACCATCAGACCATCATCCTGGTCACCCACGACCCGGAGATGGCATCCTACGCCGACCGCATCGTCACCCTCATTGACGGCGAGATCGTCCGCAATCAAGTCAACGACAAGGAGAGCAAGCACCATGAATCATAAACGTTTTCAGCGCATCTTCTCCGTCCTCATCCTGCTGGCCCTGGTCACGGCGCTTGTCCCTCTGGCCGCCCGGGCCGAGGGCGGAAACCTGTACGTCACCGGCTACACCGTGCTCAGCGCCGACGGCAAGCCCCTCAGCAGCGTATCCAAGAGCGCGGTGGTGAGCATTGCCGTGTCCGTCAAGGACATCAGCGAGAACAGCAGCTCCAAGGTACCCTCGGCCCTGGACATCAGCAAGCTGGACGACAGCTTTACCGGCGGCACCGTCTCGGTGAAAAAGACCTCTCAGGACGGCCAGCCCCTGTCCTATGAGATTCTGGTGAGCAACACCCGCTACAAGGGCGTGGGCCAGCTGCTCAAGCTCCAGATCGGCGAAAAGGGCAAGCCGGACAGCTATCAGACTCTGGATGTGACCGTCACCGAGGCAGTGGTCTACGAGGCCGCCCCCACCACTCCGGACACCACCCCGGATACTGCCCCCGCCCCCATGGTGCTCATCTCCCGCAGCGACATCGCCTCCCCCCTCCAGCCCGGCCAGGAGAAGGAGATCGAGCTCACCTTCCAGAACCTGAGCACCACCAAGCTCAAGTCCCCGGTGGTCACCATCACCCCCTCCGATGGCCTGACCCTGTCCGGCGGTTCCTCCTCCTTTGTGCTGGAGGAGATCGCCGGCAAGAAGTCCGCCACCCTCAAGGTGCGGATCAAGGCCGCCGACGTCATCTCCTCCTCCAGCCAGTCCCTGGGGGTGGAGCTGAAGTTCAACTACTACAACAATATCTCCTCCGTCCAGGCCAGCGTCACCGACAAGGTGACCATCCCCGCCCAGGCCAGAGAGAGCGTCCCCCAGCCGGTGGTCATCGTCACCCGCTCCCCCATGGACACCCCCATCGCCCCCGACGAGATTCGGGAGATGACCGTCACCTTCCAGAACGCGGGCTCCGCCAAGCTGGTGGCCCCGGTGGTGACGGTGGCCCCCTCCGAGTCCCTCATGCTCCTCAACGACGTGTCCACCTTCCTCCTGTCCGACATCGAGCCGGGCAAGAGCGCCACTGTCAGCCTGAAGATCAAGGCCGCCAAGACCATCTCCTCTACCAGCCAGTCCATCGCCACCGAGATGAAGTACGGCTACGACAACGGCACCACCCTGACCCAGGCCACCGCCTCCGACAAGGTCAACATCCCCGCCCAGGCCAGGGAGAGCGTCCCCCAGCCGGTGGTGCTGGTGACCCGCTCGGCGGTGAACAAGCCCATCTCCGCCGGGGAGACCATGAGCCTGACCCTCACCTTCCAGAACGCGGGCTCCACCAAGCTCATCTCCCCCTCCGCCTCGGTGACCCCCTCCGACTCCCTCATCCTCCTCAACGACACCTCCACCTTCCTCCTGCCCGACATCGAGCCGGGCAAGAGCGCCTCCATCAGCCTGAAGGTGAAGGCGGCGGCGGAGATCTCCTCCACCACCCAGTCTATCGGCACCGACCTGAAGTACAGCTACGACAACGGCGAGACCATCACCCAGGCCGCCACCTCCGACAAGGTCAACATCTCGGCCAACGCCACCCTCAAGTCGGACACGTCGGTGCCCAGCATCGTCATCCGGGACTTCTCCTACGGCGGCACCTCGGTGGCGGCGGGCAGCAAATTCCCCCTCAGCTTCACCTTTGAGAACACCGGCAAGGTGGCCATCGAAAACGTGGTGGTGACCGTGGACGGCGGCGAGAGCTTCACCATGGACGGCAGCACCAATACCTTCTACTACAGCAGCCTTGCCGCCGGCGGCACCCAGGTCCAGGAGGTGCCCATGCGCACCGTGCCCAACAGCAAGAGCGGCGCTCAGAGCATCAGCGTGGGCTTCAAGTACGAGTATGTGGACGGCGAGAAGCGGTCCCAGGCCAGCGCGGACATCAAAATTTCCCTGCCCGTGTACCAGCCCGACCGGTTCCACATCAACGCCCCCACCGTGCCCGAGTCGGTGACCGTGGGCGAGGAGGCCGAGGTCCTCCTGTCCTATGTCAACAAGGGCAAGGACGACCTGGCCAACCTGGAGGCCACCGTGGAGGGCGACGGCATCTCCACCCCCGCCCGCACCCAGTACCTGGGCAACGTGACCGCGGGCACCAACGGCAACATCGGCTTCGCCATCACCCCCGAGCAGGAGGGCGACCTCAAGCTGGTGCTGAAGATCTCCTATGAAAACGGCGACCAGCAGGTACAGACCAAGGAATTTCCCATCACCCTCCGTGCCATCGACATCCCCCCGCCCGACGACTACTCCCCCGACGATCTGCCCCCCGAGGAGGGCAGCTTCCCGGTGGTGCCGGTGGCCATCGGCGCCGGCGCTGTGGTGCTGGCCGTGGCCGCGGTGCTGATCGTGCGGAAGAAGAAGGCCTCCAATGCCGTCCAGACGGAGTGGAGCGACTGGAACGATGAGGATTCCGGCAGCTCCGGCGGGGAGGGATGAGCTGTGAAGCGCAACGATCTCCTCCGCATGTGCCTGCAGAATCTGATGCGCCGGAAATCCCGCACCTTTCTCACCGTGCTGGGCGTGCTCATCGGCTGCTGCTCCATCGTCATCATGGTGTCCCTGGGCATCGGCATGAAGGAGACCCAGGAGCGGCTGCTCTCCGAGATGGGCGATCTGACCATCATCACCGTCAACGCCCCCCAGGGCGGTCGGGGCAAGAACAAGCTGGACGACCCGCTGGTCAAGCGGCTCCGCTCTATCTACGGTGTGGAGGCCGTCACCCCCAAGCAGCGGCTGGAGGCCGACTCCATCACCCTCATCACCGGCACCGGCCAGCGCTATATCGCCGACTGGACCACCGTGGTGGGTCTGGACACCGGCGAGGTGGAGAAAATGGGCTACAAGCTGCTGGAGGGCGGCGCACCCGCCAAGAGCGGCGAGGTGATCGTGGGCCAGTACCTGGCCTACAATTTCCGGGACAAGCTCCGCCCCGAGGGCCGCAACATGGTGGACCGGTGGAGCGGCAACTGGGATGAGAACGGCAACATGACCGACGTGCCGCCCCCCTACTTTGACGCCATGAAGGCCACCTATACCATGGAGATCGAGTCCCAGGGCAGCAAGTTCACCTTTACGGTCAAGCCCTCCGGTGTCACCAAGGAGGACTACTCCAAGGGCGGCGAGACCTCCGACGGCATCATGGTCAGCCTGGCCGACCTGCGCAAGATGCTGGACAAGGTCCAGGGCAACAAGAAAAAGTCCCTGCCCTACGACTCCATCATGGTCAAGGTCTCGGGCATCAACATGGTGGAGCCGGTGGAGCAGGAGATCCGGTCCATGGGCTACTCCACCGACTCCATGGAGAGCATCCGCAAGCCCATGGAGAAGGAGGCCCGGCAGAAGCAGATGATGCTGGGCGGCCTGGGCGCCATCTCCCTGTTCGTGGCCGCCCTGGGCATCACCAACACCATGATCATGTCCATCTCCGAGCGGACCCGGGAGATCGGCATCATGAAGTCCCTGGGCTGCTATGTCACCGATATCCGGGTCATGTTCCTCTCCGAGGCCGGTGCCATCGGCCTCATCGGCGGCCTCATCGGCTGCGTCATCAGCTTTATCACCTCGGTGATCATCAACCTGGTCTCGCTTGGGCCGTCGGTGGAGAACCTGCTCCCCGCCATCATCGGCGGCGAGACGGTGAACCGGGTGTCCGTCATCCCGCCGTGGCTTCTGCTGTTTGCCATTGTGTTCTCCGTGTTCATCGGCCTCGGCTCCGGGTACTACCCCGCCAACAAGGCGGTACAGATCCCCGCCCTGGAGGCCATCAAGAGCGAATAAGTGCAAAAAAGAGACCTGCCGGCAGGCAGGTCTCTTTTTTGCACTGTCTCAGGCCATTCAGCCTCACAGCCCGCAGATGCACTGGCAGCTCTCCAGCACCCGCTTGAGAACATCCTGAGGGATCAGGTGTCCGTTGGCGTGCATGACAGGGTTGCGGATCTGGTGGAACTCCTCCAGCCGGTCCTTCCACCCGTCGCCGCCTTCCTTGGGAAAATACTTGGCAAAGCGGTCCTCCCAGCTGGTATTGATGATGCTGACCACCGTACCCAGGGTGATCCCATCCAGGAAAGAGGGATTCTCCTGCCAGTTGGAGAGGGTGCGGCAGCTGGTGTAGGTCTTTTCCAGGAAATTCTGATATCCCGGCAGGCCGGCGCTCTGGTAGGGGCCCAGGGCCGTTGCCCACCGGCGGATCTCCTCCTCTTTGGGTTTGCCCGCCTGGTAGCGCACCTCCGCCATGACGGGAAACTCCCTCTGGATCATCTCCTTGAGCCGCCGTTCCGCCCGGATGAGCGTCTCAAACAGGGGAATATTCGTCTGCTGCAGCTCCAGATATATGGTGAAGTCCCGGGTCATGGAATAATATCCGTTCTCGTCCTCGCTCAGATAGCCCCGCTGCTCCAGCACGCTCACGTTCCGCTGCTCCTCCAGCGTCATGGGCCCGAACAGCGCCCCCAGCATGGCCTCCAGCTGGTGGTCCTCCTGAAAACGGTTGCGGAGGGTTATGTAGAAGTCCTCAATGTCGCCCCTCAGCCGCCGGGCAAAGATCTCGTCCACCCGGTCGGCGTCCACCGTCCGCTGCTGCATCTGGTCCTCCGCCATCTCCCGGGCGAACATGGAGAGCAGATAGGGGATCCGGCCGCAGTAGTACGCCAGGCGGCCCTTCATCTCCTCGTCGGGGAAGATGTCGTAATCCGTCAGGGCCCCATAGAACTCGTCCATATCCTGGTCGCTGAAGCCGTACAGGGGAAAGGTGGTGAACACCCCGTGGAAGGTGGAGATGCCGTCGGCGCTGCGCTCGATCTCCGCCACGGGGCTGCGGGAGATGAGGACCGTGGTCATATTGTACTTGTCCGTCTCCGAGGACAGGGTGCGGATGAACTGGAAGTAGCACTTCTCGTCCAGCACCCACCTGGCCGCGTCAAACTCGTCCAGCACCCAGAGCACCCGCAGGCCCTGCGTCTGCGTCTTTCTCAGCATGGCCGTCAGGGGCTGGCGCATGCGCATATACCAGTTCTCCGCCTTGGCCGCCACGCATTCCAGCTTTGCCCGGGCGCGCTCCAGCTCATCGTCCCAGACGCCCTGCCGGCGCAGCGCTCCCTCCAGCTCCTCGGCAAAGATGTACCAGAAGGAGGCCGCGTCCGGGTATTCGGCCAGGTTCATCCGGATCACCAGCACATTGCCCTGCCCGGCGTGCTCCCGCAGCACCTGGGCCACCAGGGAACTCTTTCCGATGCGGTGGGGGCCCACGATGGACAGCCCGTAACAGGGAGAGCTGCCGAACATCCACTCGCCCAGCCGGTCCAGCTCGCTCCGCCGCCCGAAGAAGGAGTCCCCGGACACCTGGGGGCCCGCCAGAAAGCGATTTGTCTTTCTCATCTCTACTCCCCTCTTGTCTCCAGCAGCCAGCGCTCCAGCAGCTTGACCTCAATGCGGTAGGCGTCGCCGGTCACCTGTTCCAGCACATTGCGCTGCACCAGCCGGTCCAGGGCGTTTTTCACGCCCTCTTCCCCGGGCAGGGCGGCGCAGATCTCCCGCTGGCTGGCCTGCCCGGTGGTCCGGGAGATCCGGGCCACTGCCAGCAGGATCTTCTCGTTGATCTCCTTCAGCTCCGGCCGGCCCCGCTCGTTGAGCTGGGGTTCAAAGATAGACTCGTCCAGGAAGGACATCCGCCCAAAGGCCCGGGTCCGCAGGAAGCTCTTCACGATGGCCTCCCCCGCCATGGCCGCGCCGCTGGCGTTCATGTAGTCCACCAGGTTGGCGCACAGCAGGATGGTCAGGTAGGCGCTGCCCGCCGTCAGGTTGTACAGCGTGTCCACCGCGCCCTCCCGGAAGGGGGTCTCGGCCAGGTGGTTCTCCCGCATCAGGGGCTCCCGGATGAGCTGCTTGGCCGGCTCCTCCTCCAGGTAGGTGATGCGCATCAGCTCCATGCAGGCGAACTCGTTCTGGTTCTCCCGGATGAAGTCGGGCATGTCGTCCTGTCCGGCCACCACGGCGAACACGCAGTAGTTCTGCAGAAATCCCTTCCAGAACTTCATGAAGTCGCTGGTGATGGTGCCGTCCTTGATCTTGGTGTGCAGGTAGGTGAACTCGTCCAGCAGCACCACCACCACCATGCCCCGCTCCCGGAAGATCCGGTCCAGCTGGCGCATGTAGTTGGCAAAGAGCACCGAGGCGTACTCCGGCCGCCCCAGGATCTTTTCCGCCGGGTTCTCCACCTCCCGCTCGGCCAGAGCGGCGGCCAGCTCGGGCCGGTTGTCGAAGGCCTCCTGGGCGATGTTGAGGATGTGGTAGAAGAAGCCCACCACCGCGTTTCCGCTGTCCATCAGGATGTCGCCCATGTTCTGGACCTCCCAGATCACCACCCGGTCCCGGTAGGCTGGCTGGCTCAGGCGGCGCTTCAGGTGGTAGAGCAGGCTGCTCTTGCCCGTGCGGGTCTGGCCGTAGATGGCGATGCCGTGGCTGTAGCTGGGGGGCGCGTCGGGGGGGCAGATCTTGCCGCAGATCCGGTCCAGCTCGTCGTTTCTGCCGTAGAACATGGTCTCGTCGTGCATGGGGCTGCCCACGTTCTTGGTGTAGGGGTTGGCCAGCTTGCGGAACTGCTCCGTCCGCACCACGCAGGTCAGCTCTGTCACCTGGGGCTCGCTCTTGGTGAAGTCCTTGGCGGTACGGTTATAGCGGTAGCTGTACCGCAGGTTCAGGGTGAAGCTGCCCATCTGCCGGGCCTGCTCGGTGAGCCGCACCAGCAGGATGACCTCCGTGTGGGTGTCGCCCCGCAGGCCGTTGATGCTGCCCCGGTCGTCCTCGGGCCGGCAGGACAGGATGTCCTCGCCGTCGCCCTCGTACTCGATGGTGTCGGCGGTCTGGTGGTTGCGCTGGTTGGACACAGTCAGGTACACCCGCACCTCGCCGCTGGCGTCGTAGTGGGGCGGCGTGGACAGCTCCCAGGTCAGCTGGGGCGGCAGCATTTCATACATATTGGTCTGCTGCTCGGTGAGCTGGCTGCGGATGTCCTCCAGGGCGGGGACGTAGACGTCAAAGGACAGGCGGGTGGGGGTCTCCCGGATGGCGGCGTTGAGCTGGTCGATGCGCTGGATGGTGTCCTTGAGGCACTCGGCCCGGTGCTCGAAGTCCATGCCCTTGTGGTAGTCGCACTCCCGGCGCAGGATGTCGCAGAACTCCTGGAGCCGGGCGTAGTCGGTGGCGTCCAGCCAGTTGGCCCAGTCGGAGGACTGGAGCTCGTGGAAGCTGCGCTCCTCCTCCAGGCTGCCCATCACGTGGCGGGCACACTCCTCCATATGCCGCGCCAGCTCCTCCTCCCGCTTGCGCAGCAGGTCGCCCGCCCGGTTGAGAAGGCGGCTGAAATCGGCCATGTCCTCCCGCATGGTCACCGGCTCCTCCAGCACCCGGCCCAGCTGGCGCAGCAGGCCCTCCCGGAGGGGCTTGGCGTCGTACAGGCCCTGCTTGAAGTCCAGGCGGCGGCCCCGCAGCTCCCGCATCAGGCGCAGCACGCCCACCAGGAACTCAGGGTACAGGGCGTCGGCCAGGCTCCGCTCGGAGAGAAAGCTGAAGTCCAGTCCGTCGTGGCTGCTGGCGTTCTGCTGGGCGGAGATGAAGTTGGACAGCTCCCGCTGGCCCATGGTGTAGGACCGGAGGAAACAGTACACCGAGTCCCGGAAGCAGCGGTCCCTGGGGCCCAGGTTGGGCAGGCAGGACAGGTAGGCGAACCGGGCGGTGTCCAGCTGATTGGCGTTGTCCACCATGTAGTCGCCCCAGGCCGCAATGGCCCGGGAGGCATAGATCTTCTCGTTCTGGACCGTGAGCTTCTTTTTCCACATGGCGCCGTATCTGCGCCCCGGCTCATACCGGTCCAGCAGCTCGTCCACGATCCTGGCCGCCGCAAAGAGTTTGTCGCTGCGGGCCTTGGCCGAGCCGCCGCCGGCGTCGACCTGCTTCCGGATCTCCTGCACGGCCTCAGAAGGCGTGCCGATATAGTGGCCGGCGGAGATGTGGCTCTTGACCACCGCGGCCAGGTCCAGATTGCGGATACGGGAGAGCACATAGCCGTTGAGCAGGCCGTCGCTCACCTCGTCCCCGTCGTCATCCTCGTCAAAATTCTCGTCATTGAACTCGTCCTGGGTATAGGTGCCCACCCCCAGGGTGCGGTCCAGGATGCCGTTGGCGATGGGATCGGCGGGATAGAGGCGCAGCACCTCCTTGGCCAGCCGTTCGGCCTCGGCGAACTCGCCCTGGTGGTAGTAGCAGGTGGCCTCCCCCTTCTTCACCGACAGCTCGGCCTTGGCCAGCCGGTCGCCCTCGGGCGTGCTGCGGTACTGGCTGTACAGGTCCCGCCACCTGCGGTAGGTCTCCAGGGCGTCGCCATACCGGCCCAGACGGATGTAGGTCTGGGCCTTCTGGATCATGTGGTGGGACTTGCGGCTGCCCCGGTTGGCGGCCCGGATGGCCTGCTCCAGCACGGTGCACAGGTGCTCCAGGGCGTCGGTGGTCTTGCCCTTCTGGTAGATCTGGATCTCCAGGTTCAGGGCCTTCTCCTTGGTGAGGTAGTCCCGGTAGTGGTTGAACAGGTCCACCGCGTCCTGCCAGCTGTCGGGCAGGCGGTTATAGAGGCCGATCAGATCCGCCACCGTGGACTCCAGCTTTTCCTCCCGCTCCAGGGCCTGCTTGTAGTAGTACAGCGCCGTCTCCAGATTGCCCCGGATCAGCAGCTGGTGGGCCTTGTCATAGTTGGGGCAGGGGTCCCCCAGCTTCCAGGCCGTGGACTTGCGCACCGGCTCGTCCTCCGGCTTGGGCGCCGGGGCGGGCGCGGGCTGAGCGGGCTCCGCCGGCTTCTGGACGCTGTCGTCGCTCTGCTTCTCCTCGGACACGGGCTGCACCCGCTTGCTCAGCGGGGTCTGGTTCTTCTCCCCGCCGGGCAGGTCCTTGGCCGGCTCCAGGGCCTCATAGGGGCAGTCCTCATAGGGGTCGGACTCATCCTGCTTGGGGGGCGCCTCCAGCGCCGCCTTGAAGACCTCCCACTGCTCCAGCCGCTCTGCCGAGGGCTTGAGCTGGAGATAGCTGATCTCCGCGTCATTGAAGGGCTGCTCCCGCATCATCTGGCCTACCACCTGTTTGCCGTCCTTCAGGGTGTCCAGACGGAACAACACCTCCTGCTCACTGAAAAAGAGGTTGGTGTGGCAGTACTCCTCCAGCCAGGGGTCTACCAGGGCGTTGTCCTTGAAGGACCACTTGTTGCCCTTCAGGTCCACCACCTTGCCCCAGGTCTTGTCCTTCTGATAGAACAGAAGGGTGCCCTGCTGAAACTCATCCCGGCCGATCCGCCCCAGCCGCTTGTCCGCCTCCTGCTGGCCCCGCTCGGTCAGGCGGATGTTGGAGGCCGCCAGAGCGCCCAGGTGGTTGGTCCCCCGCTCGTAGGACACCTCCAGGCCGCTGTAGTTCCCTTTTGCCAGGAGCTGCCGCAGCGCCAGGTCCTGGTCGGTCACCTGGGTGACATAGAAAAAGATATTGTCCGGGTATGCCCGCAGGAAGCCGTACCGCTTCTCCGGGAAGAAATTCTGGATGGTGGTGGTCAGGGCCGCCGTCTCCGCGGGCGCCGCCTCCTCCTTCTGGCGCTCCAGCTCTGCCTGGGCCATCTGCTCCTCCCGGTCACGCACCTCCTGGCTCAGCTCCTTCCAGGAGGCGGGCAGCGCATAGAACAGGGCGTCCAGCAGCTCACCGGACGCGGCGGAGGCATCCCCTTCCAGCTCCACGCTCTCTCGCTCCGCTGCCACAGCGGCGGCCAGCAGCAGCCGGTGGAGGGTCTCCTCGTCCTCGGTCTGCTCCTTGCCCCGGATGATGGGGGAGAGATTCCGCGCCTTACGGCACCCCTCGCCCAGGACCCGGCAGCCCGCGTACTGGAGGCAGCGCCCGCTGAGGGCCGACTGGACCAGCAGCGGCAGGGCCTCCTCCGGTTTTTCGGCCTGGATCAGGCACTCGGCCGCCAGCTCCGGCCACTCAGCCTGGGAAAAGCAGAGGGCCGCCGTCTGATACTCCCCCGCGCCCAGCTCCAGCACGCCCATCAGGACCGCCAGCAGCGCCTTGGACGACGCTGTCTCCGCCGTCTGCTCGATCCGGTTGGTCCGGGCCTTCAGGTCGTGGAGCTTGTCCGCCAGGGTGTGGTTGGCCACGGCGTTCTCCAGGCTGTCCAGCACGCCGCCGGCCGTCTCCCGGACGGTCTTGGGCTCCTCCTTCAGCGCCTTCCGCAGCAGCTTGGCCGCCGTCTTGACGTCCAGAGGCTTCTCTTCCCGCTTCAGCTCCGCCCGCAGGTCGGCCAGCACATGCCCCGCAGGCACCGTCCGGACATCGGGCGCAGGATCCTGCTGCTCCTCCCCGCCGCCGTCCTGCTGCTCCTCTTCAGGCGGAAGGATATCAAAGGAGATGATCTGATTCAGCAGGATTCTGGGCTCGCTCTTCTCGCTTTTCAGGTGGATCAGCACCTCGTTGATGCGCAGCACCGTACCTGTGGCGGTCTGGGCCCCCTGCTGCCCGTAGCAGATCTGGACTCGGTCCCCTACATGGATTTCACTGAGGATGATATCTTGAAAGGTTTCCATCTCGTTTCACCCCGTTCGAATTGCCTGTTGTCTCATTGTAACACAGTATTTTCCTATTTGACATACTCTCGCCCAATTTTTTGCTGTTTTTCTCCGCCCCATGCCCTCGCCCTGTCAGAGATGACGGCAATCCAGATCGGGATTGTCCTCGGTTTGTAGGCCTCGTTGCTTGCGTCCGGGGTGGAAATATGGTATTCTAAACTATAAAATCCCGCGCTGGCCCTTCAACGGGAGCAGGCGGAAAATCAGAGAAAGAAGGTCGGACGATGTCCCATCAGCTTGTCGTTGTTCTGGACTTTGGCGGTCAGTACAACCAGCTCATCGCACGCCGCGTGCGTGAGTGCGGCGTCTACTGCGAGGTCAAGCCCTATACCACTCCTCTGGAGCAGATCAAGGCCATGGCGCCCATCGGCATCATCTTCACCGGCGGCCCCAACAGCGTCTACGACGAGAAGGCCCCCCATGTGGCCCCCGAAATCTTTGATCTGGGTATCCCCGTGCTGGGCATCTGCTACGGCTGCCAGCTCATGGCCCACACCCTGGGCGGCCGGGTGACCGCCGCTCAGGACGATTCCGCCCGGGAGTACGGCAAGACGGAGACCTATTACAATACCGACTGCAAGCTCTTCAAGGGCCTGCCCGCCCAGGGCATCTCCTGGATGAGCCATGGCGACTATATGGCCAAGGTGCCCGAGGGCTTCGACCTGGTGGCCCACTCCGACGCCTGCCCCAACGTGGCCATTGCCGACGAGAAGCGGGGCTTCTACGGCGTGCAGTACCACCCCGAGGTCAACCACACGGAAAACGGCGTGGCCATGATCCGCAACTTCCTCTATGAGGTCTGCGGCGCCGTTGGCGACTGGTCCATGGGGGACTACAAGCACACCGCCATCCGGCAGATCCGGGACAAGGTGGGCAGCGGCAAGGTGCTGCTGGCCCTCAGCGGCGGCGTGGACTCCTCCGTGGTGGCCGCCCTGCTGGCCGAGGCGGTGGGCAATCAGCTCACCTGTGTGTTCGTAGACCACGGCCTCATGCGCAAGGACGAGGGCGACGAGGTGGAGCGCGCCTTTGCCCGCTGGGACATCAACTTTGTCCGTGTGGACGCCGAGAGCCGCTTCCTGGGCAAGCTGGCCGGCGTGACCGAGCCGGAGCGCAAGCGCAAGATCATCGGTGAGGAGTTCATCCGGGTCTTCGAGGAGGAGGCCAAGAAAATCGGCGCCGTGGACTTCCTGGCTCAGGGCACCATCTATCCCGACGTCATCGAGTCCGGCGCCGGAGACGCCGCCGTCATCAAGTCCCACCACAACGTGGGCGGCCTGCCCGACTATGTGGACTTCAAGGAGATCATCGAGCCCCTGCGCCTGCTGTTCAAGGACGAGGTCCGGCAGCTGGGCCGTGAGCTGGGCCTGCCCGAGTACCTGGTCTCCCGCCAGCCCTTCCCCGGCCCCGGCCTGGCCATCCGTATCATCGGCGACATCACCAAGGAGAAGGCCGACACCCTCCGGGAGGCCGACTTCATCTTCCGGGACGAGATCGCCAAGGCCGGCCTGGACGGCAGCATCAACCAGTACTTCGCCGTCCTGACCAACACCCGCTCCGTGGGCGTCATGGGCGACGGCCGCACCTACGACTACACCCTGGCCCTCCGGGCCGTGACCACCGACGACTTCATGACCGCCGACTGGGCCCGCATCCCCTACGAGGTACTGGACCGGGTGTCCGTGCGCATCGTCAACGAGGTCAAGGGCATCAACCGTATCTGCTACGACATCACCTCCAAGCCCCCTGCCACGGTGGAGTTCGAATAAGTAAAAAGTGGATATGGGAGCCTGTAAACCCGCATAAACACTGGGTTTTCGGATTTCAGATTTCCCCTTTGATAGCAGATTGATAGCACCCGTCAAATTCAGAGTTATTCTGGTGATTTGGGTGGCTTGCGAATTCGCAGGATTTTTATTCTAAGAGAAAAGGTCTAACTGATTTTTGCCGATCAGTTAGACCTTTTTTATTTTGCTCTCATGTATCTGAATTTACTGATTTTGTGCAACAAACAGGCTCTCCTGTGGCCTACAAGTGAGAGGGTCAGATCAGGCCCTCCGGCGGCACCTTGGCGTGGATCTGGCTGCTGTCGTACTCCGGGTAGTGGTAACGCCAGCGGTCATAGTCCTCCTGAGAGATCTCACCGGCTTCCAATTTGGCCACCTGTTCCCGCCAGGCCCAGAGCATCTCGTGAAGTCTGGCAGCATCCTTATTTTTGCGGAAATCTACCTGCAGGGAGAGTACACCATCCTGTTCTGTGACTTTCAGCCCGTAGTTATCCTCCAGGGCAAACAGGGTGTGCATGAGCCCAACATAGGAGTCTATATCCGGAACAGAGAGTGCGTGGGGGGATACATCAAGCACCTGTGCCAGGGCAGCAGTCAGGTCTGCCTTAGGGGTTCTTGATCCTGTCTCATACTGAGCCAGGCGCACATCGGCGGATTTCTCGGGGAAGCCCACGGCCATACCCAGATATTTCTGTGTCAT
>NZ_CALXEG010000019.1 GCF_944387275.1 uncultured Pseudoflavonifractor sp. | reverse complement strand
GTGTCGCGACTTCATTCTACCAGAGATCTGCAAACCATGTCTCTTTTTCTTTTTGCGAAACTTATTCTACCTTATCAAACCCCCGGCTATGCCGGGGGGTTCCTATTTATCAGACCTTGGATTCTCCCAGCCGCCGGTGAACATCCCGACGGAGCAGGGTGTAGAGCACGGAGGCCACCGGTACGCTGACCAGAATGCCCACGAACTGGAACAGTCCGCCGCCCACCGTGACGGCGGCCAGCACCCAGATGGCGGGCAGACCCACGTTGCTGCCCACCACACGGGGGTAGATCACGTTGCCCTCGAACTGCTGAAGGCACAGAAGGAAGATCAGAAAGATCAGGGTCTTCAGAGGTGAGACCATGATGAGCAGCACGGCGGCCACCGCGCCGCCCAAAAACGCGCCCACCATGGGGATGAGGGCGGTGGTGCCCACAATGACGCCGATGAGGGGGGCGTAGTCGGCCTGGATGAAGAGCATGCCCAGGGCGGTGAGGCCGCCCAGAATGCAGGCCTCAATGAGCTGCCCGCTGACAAAGGCGGTGAAGGTATTGGCGGTCAGGTGGACCACGTCGGTGACCCAGGCCTCCACCTTGGGCGGCGCGTAGGCCTTGAGCACCCGGCGGCACTGGGAGAGCAGGGTGGCCTTGCCCGAGAGCATGTATACCGAGAAGATGATGGACAGGAAGCCGGTGACCACGATGGAGATGATGTTGCTGGTGATGGTCAGCAGCTGGGGCACGGCGGTGGTCAGGGTGTCCACCACGCCGTTGAGGGCCCCCTTGATCAGGTCGCTGAAGGTGGAGAGATTCAGATTCTCCAGATGGAGGGAGGAGAAGAGGGGAGAGAGCCACTCCTGTTCATTGAGCCACTTCTGCACGTTGAGCATGTAGCCGTTGATGCTGCTCAGGAAGAGTTGGATGCTGTCCACCAGCTTGGGGAGCACCAGGGAGAAAAAGGCGATGATGAGCACGAACAGGAGAAGGTAGGAGGTGAGCACGGCCAAAGGCCTGGAGAGGTTTTTGGCCTTTGTCCTGCCCAGTCCCCGGTCGTAGAGCCGGGAGAAGAGCTGACAGGGCCGGTTGAGCACAAAGGCGATGGCAAAGCCGATGAACAGGGGCTGGAACAGGCCCAGCACAGTCCAGAACAGGTTGCGTACCTCGTTGAATTGGATGATAAAGAGCACCAGGAGAACCGCGTATGTGATGATCAGGAGAATGCTTTTCAGTAATTTTTTATCCATTCTGTCCGCTCCAGTCGGAAGGATTTGCAAGGGTAAGCTCAATATACCATTGGGGCGCGGAGCAAGTCAATTAAAGTTTGGTTAAGAAATGGCGGCGGCTGAAATAAACGGGCGCGGGTGAGAAAATTTTCGAAAGGGCTTGACTTTTTGGCGCGGTGTTCTTATAATCATAGTAAACAGATAGGAATTATAAGGATTGAGAAATCAGCCTTTGAGAGGAGTATATCCATGACCAGATTGATCTATGCCGACCACGCGGCCACCACGGCCCTTTCCGATACGGCTCTGAAGGCCATGACACCCTATTTCCAGCAGCAGTACGGCAACCCCTCCAGCCTCTACCGCTTCGCCCAGGAGGCCAAGAGCGACCTGGAGCAGGCCCGGGCGGAGATCGCCGCCTGTCTGGGGGCCAAGCCCGAGGAGATCTACTTCACCTCCGGCGGCACCGAGGCGGACAACTGGGCCCTGAAGGGCGTGGCGGAGCTGCGGCAGAAGAAGGGAAAGCACATCATCACCACCGCCATCGAGCACCACGCCGTGCTCCACACCGCCCAGTGGCTGGAGAAGCAGGGCTATGAGGTGACCTATCTCCCGGTTGACAGCCAGGGCCGGGTGGACCCTGACGCCGTGAAGGCGGCCATCCGGCCGGACACCATCCTGATCTCCGTGATGGCGGCCAACAACGAGATCGGCACCGTGGAGCCCATCGCCGAGATCGGCGCCATCGCCCGGGAGGCGGGGGTGCTCTTCCACACCGACGCGGTCCAGGCCGTGGGCCATATCCCGGTCAACGTGGAGGACTGGAAGGTGGACCTGCTGTCCCTCTCCGGCCACAAGATCTACGGCCCCCGGGGCATCGGCGTGCTCTACATGCGCAAGCCCCTCCGGCTGCCGCCCCTCATCCACGGCGGCGGGCAGGAGAAGGGCCGCCGGTCGGGCACGGAGAACGTGGCTGCCGCCGTGGGCCTGGCCGCCGCCCTCCGGGAGGCGGTGGGCGGCCTGGAGGAGGAGAGCCGCTGTCTCTCCGCCCTGCGGGACAAGCTGCTGGACGGCCTGTCCGCCCTGCCCTACAGCCGTGTCACCGGCGCCCGGGACCACCGGCTGCCCGGCACCGCGTCCCTGGTGTTTGAGGGCGTGGAGGGAGAGGCGCTCCTCCTCCAGCTGGACCGGGCCGGTATCTGTGCCTCCTCTGGCTCCGCCTGTTCCTCCGCATCCCTGGACCCCTCCCACGTGCTGCTGGCCATCGGCCTGCCCCACGCCATCGCCCACGGCTCCCTCCGCCTGAGCCTGGGCCGGGAGACCACCGAAGAAGACGTTGATACCATCCTGCGGGAGGTGCCCAAGGCGGTGACCTACCTGCGCGACATGTCCCCCGTGTGGGACAAGGAGACCGGCCGGCCCACCTGGGACCTGGACGAGTGAGAAAAGGAGAGACAAGATATGCTGTATTCCGAGAAGGTCATGGACCATTTTGAGCACCCCCGCAACGTGGGCGAGATCCCCGACGCCGACGGCGTGGGCCAGGTGGGCAACCCCAAGTGCGGCGACATCATGAAGATGTACCTGAAGATCGACAACGACGTGATCACCGATGTGAAGTTCAAGACCTTTGGCTGCGGTTCGGCCATTGCGTCCTCCTCCATGGCCACCGAGATGATCAAGGGCAAGCCGGTGGCCGAGGCCATGCAGCTGACCAACGCGGCGGTGGCCGAGGCTCTGGACGGCCTGCCCGGACACAAGCTCCACTGTTCCGTGCTGGCCGAGGAGGCCATCAAGGCCGCCCTGGCGGACTACTACAAGAAGCAGGGCGTGGACCCTGAGGCTGTGGAGGGCTTTGCCTGCGGCGGGTGCTGCGGCAGCTGCGGCCACGAGCACTGAGCGGACGATAAAAAACCGGCACACACGTGAAGTGTGTGCCGGTTTTTCGTTGTCTTGGAAGGATGGAAGATCAGGCCTTGGGGGCGGTGTCGGCCGCGTCCACAGGGTCATTCTTGTGCTTTTTCACACGGACCACCACCCAGGCGATGGCGGCCACGTAGAGCACGCCCAGCACTACGTCCACGGCGATCTGCACCACACGCCAGGTGGACATGTGGTACACCATCTCGGCGCCGGGGGCGATACCGTTCATGGCGTTGGAGTTGGCCACAGTGTAGAGGATGTTGTGCATGGCGTTGCGCATGTTGGTGACGGAGGTGGCGGAGGTGGTGTCCGCCATGCTCTTCATGGGGGTGAAGGTGAGCATCAGGTCGGTGCCGGCGGCCACGCCCATGTCGGGGTACATGTAATTGTACAGGTTGAAGTCGGTGATGGCGTAGCCCACAAAGCCCCACTCGTTCCGGAGCACATTGGTCATGAGGGCCTTGGAGCCGCCGGCCCAGGTGGTGCCGATGCGGTTGAAGGAGCTCATCACCGCCAGGGGGGGCAGCCACTTGGTGGACAGAGTGCCGTTCTCGTCGGAGATGTAGGTCATCTCAGCGCCGCCGTCCTTGACGGTCATCTCAAAGGGCTTGAGGTAGATCTCACGGATGGCCTGCTCGTTGGCCCAGCTGGCCACGCCCTGGGCGCCGCCGGCGTCGGTGCGGTGGCTCTCCTGGTCGTTGAGGGCGAAGTGCTTGATGAAGCAGTACACGCCCTTGCTCTGGGCGCCGGAGACCACGGCGGTACCCATGGCGCCGGAGAGGACGGGGTCCTCGGAATAGTACTCAAAATTGCGGCCCGCGAAGGGGGAGCGGTGCATGTTCATGGCGGGGGCGTACCAGCCGTTGACGTTCATGGACAGGGCCTCGTTGCCCACCATGACGCCCATGCGGTAGGCCAGCCCCTTGTTCCAGCTGGAGGCGATGACCACCTCAGAGGTGTAGGCGGTGCCGTGGAGGCCGCCCATGAACTGGCTGATGCCGGCGGGGCCGTCCAGGTCCACAGCGTTGGGCTTGGAGACCGACTGGACCATCTCGGTGTGGTAAGCGCCGGTGAGGATGACGGTCAGCATGTCCTGGACGGTCAGCTGGTCCAGCAGGTCCTGCCACAGGGGGTCGTCATAGTCCTTACCCCGCAGGTCGATGAGGGAAACTCCGTTGTCCGCGCCGGTGGTGGGCATGGTCAGGCTGTCATCCAGGTGCTGAGAGGGATCATAGGCGTTGTACCCGGTCACGATCTCGTCGCTGGCCACCAGGTCGGCGCCCACGGGCGCGGTGGGGAAGGTGCCGGCGAAGTCGGAGCGGCTCATGTTCAGGGCGTAGCCCTCGGTGGGGGTGTCGGTGAACATGGCGGACACATCGTCAAACTGGTTGGTGACGGCGGCCAGGTCGGAGGAGCGGTGGTTGTCGCCGCTGAACACGGTGCGGGAGGACAGGGTGTAGGAGATGGGCTCGCAGCCCTCATTGACGGTGTGGGAATCGGACTGGAGGGTGATGGTGTACTCGCCCTCATCCAGCACATAGGCCTTCTCGGTCTTGTAGTCGTAGGAGGCCATGTCCTCCACGGCCAGGGTCAGGGTGACGGTCTCGCTCTCGCCGGGCTGGAGCAGGCCGGTCTTGGCGAAGTCGCCCAGCACCACGCTGGACTTCTCAATGCCACGGTCGGCATAGTAGGGGGCGGAGTAGTAGAGCTCCACCACATCCTTGCCCGCCACAGAGCCGGTGTTGGTGACGGTCACGTCCACGGTGATGTTGCCGTCCACGCCGCCCAGCTCCTGGTTGGTGACGGCCCAGTCAAAGGTGGTGTAGCTCAGGCCGTAGCCGAAGGGGTAGACAACGGCCTGGTCGTAGTCGATGAAGCCCTCCACGGCGGCGGTCTCGTAGTACCGGTAGCCCACGTAGATGCCCTCCTCATACTGCACGAAGTAGCCGTTGCAGGTGGAGGTGTCGGTGGTGACGTTCTCGTACTGATAGGAACCGAAGTTGACAAAGGAGGGGTCCTTGGTGAAGTCGGCAGCCCACAGGTCGGCGGTCTTGCCGGAGGGGTTCACCTCGCCGGAGAGCACCTGGCCCACAGCGGTAAAGCCGGTCTGACCGGGGGAGCCGATCCACACGATGGCGTCCACGTCGGGGTCGTCCTCCAGAATGCCCAGCTCCATGGTGGTGGAGGCGTTGATGAGGACGATGACCTTGTCAAAGTTGGCCTTGGCCAGCTCAATGACGTCCTTCTCGTCCTGGTTGAGCTCCAGCTGGTGCTGGCCCTTCACATAGTTGTCGTCCCAGCCCTCCATGTCCCGGGCCAGGTCGCCGCCCTCGCCGCCGCCCCGGCCGATCATCACGATGGCGGCGCCGTTGTACGAGGCAAAGCTGGCCACGGCCTCGTCGGTGTAGTTCTCCACCGGCATCTCGCCGATGTAGTAGGAGGACTCGTCGGGCTTGTCCATCACGATGTTGGCCTTGGGGTGGCTGCTGTCGGAGGCGTAGGCGGACAGCAGGTCGTAGACCGTGCCGTTGACCTCAAAGCCGGCGTTCTCCAGACCGGACTTGGCGTCCACGGCAGTGGAGGCGTCCACCGAACCGGAGCCCGAGCCGCCGTACACCGGGTCGGCGGCGTCCCGGCCCAGCAGGGTCACCTTGCTCTCGCTGGACAGATCCAGAGGCAGGGCGCCGTTGTTCTTCATGAGCACGATACCCTCCTGCTCCAGCTCCACCACCATATCCGCAGCGGCGGCGTTGGTCTCGTCAGCGGAGGCATAGTCAGACTTGGCGTACTGGGTGTCCCAGCTCTCAGTGCCCTCGGCGTTGACGATGGTAAAGGTCCCGCCGCCCAGATAGTTGTCCACATAGCTGCTGAAAATACCCAGGGCGATATTCAGCGCCAGGGCCAGTACCAGGACAACAGCGAGCACAATGGTCCAGATGCGGACAAAGGATTTGTTGCTCATGGGCTTTTTCTGCCGTGCATTTTCCATTCCGTTCCTCTCCTCACAGTCCTTTGTTCGTGCTCGAGCACATTACAATAGACTAAAAAAACGTGCCCGGGCACATTGCGGATATATGAATAACATTCTGGGCTGCTGTCAATATCGGCGGAATAGCTGAAACAAGATTATCTCTTTTACACAAAAATACCAAGTAAATTTCAGGAAAAATATAAAGAACGCCGCCGCCGGATGGGGAGAGGCGCAGACGGTGCTGCGAGGAAAAAGCGCGGAAAAAAGGTCAGGCCGGGAGAGGGCACACATTCTGGGGCAGGTAGATATTCAGCTGGGTATAGAGGCAGCTGGAGGAGGGGGCCGTGCCGTAGACCAGGGCCTCATAGAGCAGCTGGAGGGGAAGGGAGCCCTGGAGCTCGGGCTGCTGGCCCAGGGTCACGGTGATGACGCCCTCCCGCAGCATCTCCCGCTGGGCGGGAACCAGGTCGTTGGTGATGATGCGCAGGGGGCGGTCGCCGGCTGCCCGCTTGGCCTCGCGGCAGACGGAGAAGTCACCCGGATTGACGATGTAAACCGCGCTGAGTTCCGGATGGTCCCGGAAGAGCTGGTGGACGGCGGAGTAATCGTTGTGGAAAAAGACGGTGGGGGCGCCGCCGTTGAGCAGATGGATGCCGGGGTAGTTCTGCCGCAGTTCGCTGATGAAGCCGTCGGCCCGCTCCGCGAAGCTGGGGACTGTTGCGGTGAAAATAGTGATCATGGCCACGGTTCCCACGCCGCCAATGGCCATGGCGCACAGCCCGGCGGCCACATGTCCCGCCTTCCGGTAGTCGCAGCCCACATAGCACAGCCGCGGCTCTCCCGGCTCGTCCATATTGTAGAACACCACGGGGGCATGGCGGTCGGCAAAGGAGCGGGCCAGGGCCAGAAGCTGGGGATTGCCGGAGGGGTTCAGGGCCAGGCCGGACAACTCGTCGGCCTGGATCTGCTCCAGGACCGGGGCCAGGGCCTGGGGGGCCAGAGAGGAGATGAGGTAGAAAAGCACCTCGATTCCCAGATCCTCCAGTTCCGCCGCCTTTTTCCGGGCTGAGCGGAGGATGTCCTGATAAAAAATAAACTCCGGCCCGTCCGGAATGAGAAAGCCCAGCCTGAGACGCTGCTTGCCGGCGGCCAGGATCTTTCCCGCCAGATTGGGGCGGTAGTTCAGTTCCTCCATAATGTTCCGGACGGCCTGAGCGGTCTCCGGCTTGACGCCGGGGCGGTTGTTGAGCACGCGGTCCACAGTGCCGCGGGAGACGCCCGCCAGTCGTGCGATTTCCTTGATGGTTGCCATGGGAGTCCTCCTGAGGCGGCGGAGAAAAGGATATCGTCCGTCAGATAGAAATTTACATAACCTATATTTTATAAGAACGGGTCGAAACTTGTCAACGGGAAAGTGGATGCCGGTCTTTGACCGCGGAAGTGGAATGTGCTATAATCGGGGGCACGGAAGCGGCGCGCACAGCCGGCCACGGCCCGACGCCGGACGGAGAAAAACCATGAAAAGGAAGCGGCGAAATGCACAACGAACTGACCCGGAAGGATCTCCAGATGATGCGGGAGGAGCTGGATTACCGGCGGATCACCCTGCGGCCCAAGCTGCTGGAGGCGGTAAAGGAGGCCAGGGGGTTTGGCGATCTCAGCGAGAATTTTGAGTATAAGGCGGCCAAGCAGGAGAAAAACCGGAACGAGAGCCGCATCCGGTTCCTGGAGAACATGATCCGCACCGCGGTGGTCATCTCCGACCAGGCCGCGCCGGATACGGTGGGGCTCTACGACAAGGTCACGGTTTACCTGGAGGAGGACGACGAGACCGAGACCTACCAGGTGGTCACCACCATGCGGCAGGACGCCCTCCACGGCCGCATCAGCAAGGAGTCTCCCGTAGGCGCCGCCCTGCTGGGCAGGCATGTGGGGGAGCGGTTTTACATCAAGGTCAACGACAACTACGGCTACTACGCGGTGGTGAAGGCCATCGAGAAGGGGGAAGACGACGGCTCCGTGCCCCTTAATCGTTTCTGAGCGTTTCTGCCCGGACTTGTTTTCAATTTGTTCACAGGTTCTTTAAAAAATAGTCAATATTTTGCGGGGAAAACATGGTATTCTCTTAGTGTCAGCAGATGACAGAAGTTTTCCCTCCTCCCTCTCTTTTCTTACACACACAGGAAAACGGGTCCGCCGTATGGCGGACCCGTTTTCTGCTGTTGCGGGGGCGGTTCAGCTGTCCTGCCCGCCGCCCAGCATACCGTTGAGCCGCTCGCTCTGCGTGCCGAAGTAAAAGGCGATGATAACGGAGAATACAGTCAGGAAATCCTGCCCGGAGATCCGCTCCGTAAGGACAGAGAAAGCGAAAACCACTGTCAGCACCAGAGTCACAAGACTTTTTACACATAAAAGGCTGGCAAGCCGCTTCTGCCAGAGCGTACCCATGGCGCGCCTCCTTTCCGGCGGCCCGGTGGAAGATGGGCCGCAGTCCATGCTATGCGCCGGCCGGGGCCGGTGTGAGCCGCAGAGGGAGCTCTTATACGGTACACGGAGTGTGCCGTACGCCTATGGGGATGTGGAATACGGTTTACCATAAAATAAAATACTCGCCGCAAGCGATGCATCGCTTGCGGCGAGTTGGTACGGGTAGTGGGGGTCGAACCCACACGCCTTGCGGCACAGGAACCTAAATCCTGCACGTCTGCCAATTCCGCCATACCCGCGTATTTAGTTCCCCTCTATTTTTACTCGGGGAGGGGCGCCCGAGGCGGTGCGTTATGCTTGATCCGCGTCAATAAAAACAGGTGACAGGGTGGGCTGTCTGCCTTTTGCCTTTATTGAAAATAAGGAAATGACGTTACTACATAGAAATCCGCAAGGCTAAAAGCTACAGTACAAACACGCAGCTTAGACTACAGGCATAAAACAAAAGAATGTTGTTACTTATGACGGTGTTCGACTTTATCTGTTATGGTTCCATCTTTGTTGATTTTTCTTGTTGTCTTGACTGTGGAGCCATCTGATTGATTAAAGATTTGAGTAACACGAGCCGTATGTTTTCCTGCCCAGGTTTCCGTCTTATCGGGACTCTTTGCAGGTCGTGTTGGCAATTTAGCCTTCTGCTTTATTAGGTCTCCCATTAACATTACCCCCTCGTTAAAGATATCTGTTTTCAAAAGATTTTACTGAGGTGACAATATCTAAATCCTGCACGTCTGCCAATTCCGCCATACCTGCGTATTGAAATTTGCTGCTGCCAGGAAAAGAGACAAAGGAACTGGAGGTATTTTAGCATTGCGCGGCAAAATTGTCAATTGAACCGGAGGGGAAAACACACTATAATGGTATCCAACGCAGAAAATGAAAACAACGCCGGAGGCTCCGGCGGCGAGGATGTGAGGCATATGAAGCGCGCGCCCAGGGTGGCGGCAGTCCATGATATGTCCGGCGTAGGCCGGTGTTCGCTGACGGTGATCCTGCCGGTGCTCTCCGCCATGGGGTGCCAGTGCAACCCCATGCTGACAGCCTATCTCTCGGCCCACACGGCCTTTCCGGCGTCGGAGCACGCGGTGTTCCTGGACCTGACGGAGCAGATGGGCCGGGTGGCGGCCCACTGGGCGGAGCTGGGGGTGGCGCCCGACGCCATATACAGCGGCTTTCTGGGCTCAGAGCGGCAGATCGGCCTGCTCCAGACCGCCATCTGGCGGTTTCGGCGGGAGAAGACCCTGGTGCTGGTGGACCCGGTGATGGGGGACCACGGCCGGGCCTACCGGACCTGCACGCCGGAGCTGTGTGCCCGGATGGGGGACCTGGCCGCCCAGGCGGACGTGATCACCCCCAACCTGACCGAGGCGGCCCTGCTGCTGGGGGAGGAGTACCAGGCGTCTCCGGACCGGGAGACCGTCCGCGCCTGGCTGGAGCGGCTCTCCCTGGAGGGCAGGCGGTCGGTGGTGCTCACCGGCGTATCCGACGGCGGGGAACGGGTGGGCGCGGCCAGCCTGGACCACGCCACCGGCAGAATGGAGCTGGCCCTGACCCATCGGGAGCAGGGCAGCTTCCCCGGGACAGGAGATCTCTTCGCTGCGGTGCTGCTGGGCGGCCTGCTGCGGGGCGCGTCTCTGGGGCAGGCAGCGGCAGACGCGGCGGCCTTTGTGCAGCAGTGCGTGAGCCGCACCCTGGCTCTGGCCACGCCTCCGCTGGAGGGCGTGGAGTTCGAGGGCCTGCTGGGGCTGCTCACTGCCGGGGGAGCCCTGCCCGCAGTTACAAGAGAGGCGCTGTAGAGACCGCCGAACGCGTATGCGGAATCGAACACGGGCCTGCCGGGACTTCTCCCGGCAGGCCCGTGTTTTGCTTAAAACGTCAGATCGTCCAGAAAGGCTTCCCAGGCCTCGGGATGCTGGACGTAGTACCGGGGGCACTCCTTGCCGGTCACATCGTAGTGGCGGAGGATCTGGTCCCGGTCCAGGTGGTAGGTGTCGATCAGCCACTGGACCAGCTTGACCAGGGCGTCATAGGAGGCCTGGTTGAATGCGCCGGTGTCATCCGGGTGGCAGACCTCGATGGACAGTGTGTCGTAATTGCGCTGGCTGGAGGCGTAGGCCACCTCGTCCAGGGGTACGCACTCCAGGATCTCCCCGTCCAGGCCGATGACAAAGTTGCTGCTGGCAAAGGTCTCGCCGGTCTCGGCCAGACCGGCAAAGTAGCTCCGGTTCTGCTCGGCAGTGGTGCCTGGGTTGCCGGTGTAGTGGACCACCACGCCGTTGACGGCCGTCAGCTTTTCCCCAGGGCGGGAGTACTGGTTGATGGGCAGCAGCTCCCGGGTTACCCACTCCGGCGCGTCGGGGACCTCATCCGGCAGCGTCCCGGCGGCGCTGGGGCCGCCCGGCGCAAGGGCGGACAGCACGGCGCGGACCAGCAGCAGGATCACCACCACGGCGGCCAGTACGGCGGGCAGCCGCAGCTCTCTGGGCAGTCTGGGGCGGGTGGAGTTGGACGGTTTTTGCATGGTGCTGTTCATGGTATATGCCTCCCGGCGGTGTGTTGGTGCTGATGAATATCATAGCACAAACCGGGGCGGCAGGACAAGAGCGAGGAAATTTGTCAGAAAAACGTTATCTGAGCCGGAACAGCCGGGAGGGGCGGACGCCCTGGGCAGAGAGAGCGGCCAGATAGAGAACCCCGCCGAACAGGATGCACGCCAGGCAGGCGGCGGCGCTGTCCATACCCGCGTCCAGCAGGATGCGGAAGAGCAGGTTGATGACCAGCCCCATGAGCAGGGCGGACAGGGCGGGGGCGGTGCACCACTGGAAGAGACGCGATTTTAAGCCTGTGCGGCGGGAGACTTCCCAGTAGTTGAGCAGGGAGCCCAGGGCGGAGCTGAGGACGAATCCGGCCACGTAGCCTCCCAGCCCCACGCCGGGCAGGCCCATGAGCACCCAGGTGCAGCCCAGCTGCACCCCGCCACAGAGCAGGGAGCTGCGGGCGGCTGCGGCCTGGCGGCCGATGCCGCTGAGAACGCCGGAGAGCACCGACTGGTAGCAGGACAGCAGCACCCCCACCGACAGGGGGACCATGTACCGGCCCACGGTGGCCTCCCGGAAGAGATAGACGCCGATGGTGGGTCCCAGCACCACCAGAATGGCCAGAGCGGGCATGACCAGCACGGAGGTGGCCAGCAGGGCCTTGTGGATGCGGCGGCGGACCTCGTCCATCCGTCCCAGGGCCACGCTCTGGGACAGCTTGGGCACCAGCACCAGCCCCATGGCGCCGATAAAGGCGGTGGGCAGGCAGAGCATGGGCACCGTCATACCGCACAGTACGCCGAAGGCGCTCATGGCGGCGGACACGTCCATGCCCGCGTGGACCAGCCGCTGGGGGATGAGCACGGCGTTGGCCGAGCCCATCAGGTTGCCCAGCAGGGCGGTGGCGGCGATGGGAAGGGCGATGGCGCCCATCCGGCGGGAGAGGCGGCGGGGCTCCTCGCCGGGACCGGCCAGGGCGGAAGGGCGGCCCATGTGCCACCGGAAGAGGATCACCAGTGTGACAGAGGAGAACAGCTCGGAACAGCACATGCCCGCCACGATGATGCCCACCACCCGCTCCGGATACTGGGGCAGCAGCAGCACCAGCAGGCCCAGCACCGCGCCGGTGCGGATGAGCTGCTCGGTCAGCTCCACGGCGGCGGGGGGACGGATATTGCCCGTGCCGTAGAAGTAGTGCTTGTGGAGGTTCTCGATGCCGGTGAGGAGGATGCAGGGGAGCAGCAGCAGCAGGCCCAGCTGGGTGCGGGCGTCCCCCAGCAGGTGGACGGAGATGGGGTCGTACAGCAGGACGGTCACCCCCGCCACCAGGGCAAAGAGCACCAGAAAGGCGGTGAGGGCCTTTCGGAGCAGCTGGACCACGGCCCTGGGGTTGCCCAGGGCCTGGTACTCCGCCGAAAGGTTGGACACCGCCACCGTCAGCCCGATGGCGGTGAGGGACATGATCACAGAGTACACCGGCATGATGAGCTGGTAGAGGCCCATCACCTCCGCGCCGATGAGGCGGGAGAGAAAGATCCGGTACACGAACCCCAGCACCTGGGAAATGATGCTGGTGAGGGTGAGCACCAGTGTGCCGTACAGCATGGACGAGCGGTTGAGTTTCAAGGTTCACGCCCCCTTCCTGGATAGCTTATTCACGGGACAAGGGGGACATGAGGGCAGAAACATTTTGACAAACGGCAGATCAGGGCGTATGATAAAAAAGCTATTGATGTAAAGTGTAAAAGCAAACGGGGGAAAATCCATGCTGGCTACCATTATCAATGTGGCGCTGATCCTGCTGGGCAGCGCCCTGGGCCTGGTGTTCAAGAACAGAATCAGCGCCCGGTTCGCCTCCATCCTCACCTGCGCCCTGGGGCTGTGCGTGCTGGGTATCGGTATCTCGGGCATGGTGGGTACGGCGGACACCCTGTGCGTCATCGTGTGCATGGTGGTGGGCACCCTGCTGGGGGAGGCCCTGGACATTGAGAAGCGGATGGACGGCCTGGGGGATCTGCTCCGCCGGAAGCTGATCCGGGGGGACAACAACAGCCGTTTTGTGGAGGGCTTTGTCACCGCCTCGGTCCTCTTCTGCGTGGGGGCCATGGCCATCAACGGCTCCATGCAGGCGGGTATGCTGGGCAAGTACGACATCCTCATCTCCAAAGGCGTCATCGACGGCGTCACCGCCATCACCTTTGCCGCCGCCATGGGGGTGGGCGTGGCCTTTTCCGCCATCCCGCTGCTGCTCTACCAGGGGGGCCTGACCCTCATCTTCGCCCTGGTGGGACAGGGGATGGACCCGGCGGTGGTCACCGAGATGAACGCCGTGGGCGGCACCATCATCGTGGGCATCGGCCTGAATATGCTGGGCCTGCCCAAGGAGAAGATCCGGGTGGGCAACATGCTGCCCGCCATTTTCCTGCCCATCGGGTATATTCCCCTGGCCGGCCTGATCGGCGGGCTTATGGGGTGAGATGTTTTTTTCAGAGAGAAGGGAGCGGATGGAGGCCATTCCATCCGCTCCCTTGCTGTATGGCGGCGCATGAGCCTACCCCATGGGGAAGTGTACAAATTGAATAAAACGTGCGGCGAATTATCGGAAATGTTTCGATAATTTGCATATAAAAGGCCGGAAAATTCCGATGCACGGTACTAAATTTCGAAAAGGCCCAAACTTATTGATACAATCCGCCCGGTGAGATAGTATGTGAGTGCTCCGCAACGGGAGCCAAACTCTAAGAAAAGGGCGGAAAGAACATGAAACGAAAATGGGAAAGGATACTGGGCCTGGTCCTCTCGGCGGCACTGAGCATGAGCCTCTTTGCCCCGGGCGCCGCGGCTGCCGGCTCAGCAACCGCGGAGACGAAGAGCAGCAGTACGGACGGCGTAAAGATCGGCGCCGAGGTGCTGCTGGAGAGTGAGACCTGGAAAGAGCATCTGAAGGGAAAGAATGTGGCCCTGGTCACCAACCAGGTGTGTGTGGACAAGAACATGGACCACATGGCCGACAAGCTGGCCGCCGATCCGGACATCAATCTGGTGTGCCTGTTCGGCGGTGAGCACGGCGTGCGGGGCGCCTATCAGGCCGGCGCCGCGGTGCCCCACTTCCAGGACCCCACCACCGGCCTGCCCGCCTGGAGCCTCTATGCCGGCGGCACCATCGCCGAGCACCTGAACGACATGGGCTTTGAGAACCCGGCGCCTCTGGACCCGGAGTTCACCGACCCCAAGAGCCCCAGCCGGCCCACCATGGCCATGCTGACCGGCAACAACGGCAAGTGGTATGAGCCCGTGGACGTGATCCTGTTCGATCTGCAGGAGATCGGAAGCAAGACCTGGACTTACATGTACACCCTGGCCGACGTGATGACCGCCTGCGTGGAGGCCAACAGGTACTACGAGGCCAAGGGCGAGGACCACCATGTGGAGTTCATCGTCCTGGACCGGCCCAGCACCATCAGCAGCGGCGTGGTGGAGGGCACCATGACCACCCCGGAGAACGCCAGCGGCATCAGCCGCTACCCCCTGCCCTCCCGCTACGGCCTGACCATGGGCGAGCTGGCCAAGCTGTACCAGGGCGAGGGATACAAGAACTACTGGACCACCGGCGCTCCCGGCAGCACCGCCAATGAGTACGGCGCGACCACCACTGCCCCCGCCGACTGGAACTGGGACGACCCCAGCATGGCCAACAAGATCTCCCTGGCCGACTGCGACCTGACCGTCATCCCCTGCGAGGGGTACACCCGGGATATGTACTGGGATGAGACCGGCATGGGCTTTATCCTGCCCTCCCCCAATATGCCCACCTGGGAGGCGGCCCTGCTCTACACCGGTACCGTCTGGTTTGAGGGCCCCACCATCAATGAGGGCCGCGGCACCACCAAGGCCTTTGAGCTCATCAGCGCCCCCTACATCGACCCCATCGACCTGGCCCAGCGGATGAACGAGCTGGAGCTGCCCGGGGTGCGGTTCCGGGCGGCCTCCATCACCACGTACAGCGCCAACCAGACGCCCACCAGCTATACCAACCAGCTCTCCCACGGCGTCCAGATCCACATCACCGACAAGCGGGCCTGCTCTCCCATCCAGATGCAGGTGGCCCTGTTCCTGACCCTCCAGACCATGTACGGCGGCGAGGGCGCCGAGGCCTTCAATATGCCCAACTCGGTGGACACCCGCGTGGGTGTGAGCTGGGTCCGGGAGGAGATCCAGGCCTTCCCCAAGGGGGCGGACAAGGAGCAGATCCTGGCCAAGACCAACGAGATGCTGGCCCGCATGAAGACCGAGATGGCCGACTATCTCACCATCCGGGACAAGTACCTGATGAAGGAGTACGACACTCCCGCGGACAAGACGCCGGTCACCACCGCCCAGCCCGTTGTCACCCTGGGCTATGAGAACCTGCTGGCCAACCACATGGATCTGCTGAAGGACAAGAAAGTGGGCCTGGTGGCCGACCAGACCAGCGTGGACAAGGACCTGAACCACCTGGCGGACACCCTGATCGCCAACGGCGTCAACCTGACCACCCTGTTCAGCACCGGCACCGGCCTGCGGGGAGAGTTCCAGACCTCCGAAGCCGGCAGCTACACCGACAGCCCGGTCAGCCAGAAGGGCACCGGCCTGCCTGTCTACCGCCTGACCGACAACGGCCCCACCGCCGAGCAGCTCAAGGACGTGGATATCCTGCTCTTTGACATGCAGGACTCCGGAACCCGCGCCAACTCCCGGGTGTACCTGATGGCGGACTGCATGCTCTCCTGCGCGGAGAACGGCGTGCCCTTTGTGGTGCTGGACCGGCCCAACCCCCTGGGCGGCGATACCTATGACGGCCCCGTCTGGGAGAGCGAGACCATGGGCCAGGGCTACGCCCTGCCCACTCGCTACGGCATGACACTGGGCGAGCTGGCGGAGATGATCAAGGCCGAGGGCCACGCCTCCGGCGCCTCTCTGGAGAAGCTGGACCTGACCGTGATCCCCATGGAGAACTGGGACCGGGAGATGTACTACGATGAGACCGGCCTGCAGTTCGTCATGTCCGACCCCAAGATCCCCACTGCCACCACCCTGCTGACCTACGCCGGTATCGGCTGGCTGGAGGGCACCGGCGACTGGGCCGCCTCCGCCGACGACCAGAAGGGCATGTGCTCCGGCTGGGGCACCACCAAGGCCTATGAGTTCTTTGGCGCGCCCTTCATTCAGCCCAAGATGACCGAGTTCGTGACCGCCCTCAAGGAGGCCGGCCTTCCCGGCGTCCACTTCCGCATGGCGGCCATGACCCCCTGGAACAACACCACGGAGGCCGCTGCCGTCAAGTACCCCAACAAGGCCTGCTACGGCGCCCAGCTCCACATCGCCGATGAGCACGCCTATTCCCCCGTGGACACCGCCCTGACCATCCTGACCACCCTCAACAAGCTCTTCCCCGACGACACCGCCCAGATGTTCACCGCTGAGTTCGACAACACGGTGGGCAACACCTGGATGAAGGACGACATCAAGGCCGGCAAGACCGTGGCCGAGATCCGCGCCAAGTTCCAGGCCGGTCTGGACGCCTTCGGCGCCAAGCGTGAGCAGTACCTCATCTACAAGGAGGAGACGCCCGGCATCCCCGACGTCCCCACCGTCACCACCTACTCCGTGACCGTGGAGAAAGCGGCCAACGGAACCGTGAAGGCTCAGCCCGCCTGGGCCGCCCAGGGCAGCACCGTCACCCTGACCGTCGCCGCCGATGAGGGCTACCAGCTCTCCAGCCTGACCGTCACCGACAGAAAGGGCGGCGCGGTGGCCGTCACCGAGAAGGACGGCAAGTACACCTTCCGCATGCCCGCGTCCAACGTGACCGTTGCCGCCGTGTTCACCGCCCAGCAGGGCGACCACAGCGACAACTGCCCCAGCACCGCTTACAGCGATGTGAACACCTCCCTGTGGTATCACGACGCCATCGACTATGTCCTGACCAAAAGCCTCATGAACGGCTACGGCAACGGCAAGTTCGGACCCATGGACAACCTGTCCCGGGCCATGCTGGCGCAGATCCTCTACAACATGGAGAAGAAGCCCGCTGTGACCATCCCCGCCCAGCAGTTCCCCGACGTGACCGTCGGCAGCTGGTACACCGACGCGGTGTACTGGGCCAAGGCCAACGGCATCGTGGACGGCTACTCCGACGGCCGCTTTGCCCCTGACGACAGCATCACCCGCGAGCAGCTGGTGACCATGCTGTGGCGCTACGCCAAGTACAAGGGCCAGGACGTGTCCGCCGCCGCCGACCTGTCCGCCTACCAGGACGGCGACCAGGTCTCCCCCTACGCCGCCGCCGCCATCCAGTGGGCCTGCGGCGCCGGCGTGGTGCAGGGCAGCAACGGAAAGCTGATGCCTGCCGCCACCGCCACCCGGGCCGAGGTGGCCCAGATCCTCCAGAACTTTGTGTCTGAGAAGGCCTGAGTAAAATCAAGCATAGGAACAAACGGGGACGGGCCGTCAGGCCCGTCCCCGTTTCATCCTGTCTTAAGATCTCTCACCTGTGCCGCCGTCTTCCGTAGGCAGGGGGGCGGCGTCCCGGGCGATGGCCTGGCCGGGGGTCTCCTCCGGCTCGTCATCCTCCTCCAGGTCGGAGACCGTGATGGCCATCAAGTCCTCCTTGCCTGGGTTCTCCATGGCCGCCACCCTGTCGGCCTGGCGGGCCACCGCCCGCTCAAAGACGTTGCGCACGTCCCGGGCGTTGCCGAAGTTCTCGTCCCGCTCCTCGTAGAGCTGGGCAAAGCCCTCGGCGGCAAACTTGTCCGTCTCCTGGTCCAGGGTGTAGCCGTTCTTCTTGCACATGGAGCGGAAGATCTCCATCAGCTCGCCGCCGTTGTAGTCCTCAAAGTAGAAATACTTGTTGAACCGGCTCTCCAGGCCGGGATTGGCGTTGATAAAGTTGCTCATCAGCTCGGTGTACCCGGCCACGATGACGATCAGATCGGCCCGGTGGTCCTCCATTCCCTTGAGCAGGGCCTCAATGGCCTCCTTGCCGAAGTCGTTGGGGGAGTCCTGGTTGGCCAGGGCGTAGGCCTCGTCGATGAAGAGCACGCCGCCCAGGGCCTTCTGGATGACCTCGCTGGTCTTGATGGCCGTCTGGCCCACAAATCCGGCCACCAGACCGGACCGGTCCACCTCCACCAGCTGGCCCTTGGACAGCACGCCGATGGCGTGGTAGATCTTGGCCAGCAGGCGGGCCACCGTGGTCTTGCCGGTGCCCGGATTGCCCATAAACACCAGGTGCAGGCTCATGGGGGGCACGGGCAGGTCGTGCTCCTGGCGCATTTTGCGCACCTTGACCAGGTTGATCAGGCTCTTGACGTCCTTTTTCACCTTCTCCAGGCCGCACAGGCTGTCCAGCTCAGCCAGGAGCTCTTCCAGACTGGGGGCGGGCTCCGCCTCCTCCCTGGGCTGGGCGGAGGACTGGGCCTGGGGCGCGCCCTCGCCCTGAGCGGCGGGGGAGGGAGTGTCCGGCTTGGGGGCGGCGGGACGGCGGGTGATGAAGTCGCTGACGTCCAGAGGGGCCTTGTCCCCCTTCAGACCGTCCCGGTCGCACAGGGCCAGCAGGGTGTCGGCGCAGTGGTTGACAAACCCGGCCTCCTCCTCGCTGACGATGTCGTCCACCGCCGCGAAGAGCAGCAGCATCAGGGTCATCAGGTCCACGAACCGGCGGGACAGCTTTCCGCCGGACACCTTGTCGCTGGCCCGCATCCGGGCAAAGAAGCCGGGAGGCTGAAAGCCGGGGTACTCCGCTACCGCGGAGGACAGCTCCCAGAACAGAATGGAGGGCACCGGATTCCCCTTGGTGTACACCGCGTTGTAGTACTCCACGTGGCGGGGGGTGAGGGCGTTGCCGTCCCGGCCCCACACGCCCAGCGCGCAGGCGCGGAAAAAGGCGTCCGCCTCGGCGGCAAAGCGCTGCCGCAGCGCCCCGTCCCCGATCTGACGCCGGAGGGCGGAGATGCCCTCCTCATACTGCTTGTGTACCGCCGCAGCGGTCATGGAACCCTTCATCAGGCCTCAGCTCCTGTTTCATTAAATGGTTCAACAGACATTATATCGGATGGGGACTGGATAATCAATCCTGGACTTTCCTTTTATGGGTAGACATAAGATATAAAAAATAACGTACAATTTGCGTTAGACCGTTGACGATTCCTGCCGCAGCGTGTAAGATTAGAGGTGATTACGACACCAAAATGACGGAGGGATGTACATGGCCGCCAAGAAGCCCACAGGGGCGAGAAACGAGACAGTCCGCTGCGAAAACTGCGGCGAGTATTACGCCGTTACCTATAAGCGCTGCCCCTTCTGCGAGGAGCAGGAGGAGTACCGCCGCGCCAAATCCAGAGAGGATTACGACGATGAGGAGTACGAGGACGAGGTCTACGACGAGGACGAGCCCCGCCACAAGGGCGGCAAGCGCCTGAAGACCAATACCCGGGGCGGCGGCTACGGCGGCGGCCCCACGCCCCTCCAGATCGTGGGCTGGATCATCTCCCTGGCCCTCATCGCCGCCGCCATCTATATTGTGGTTACCATTATCGGGCCCTTTATTCACAGGGGAGAGCAGGCGGTGGACCCGGACCCCAACCCCGTGACCAGCAACACACCCGCCCCCAGCGACAGCGCCGAGCCCCAGCCCTCCGACTCCGCCCAGCCCCAGCCCAGCGGGTCCCAGAGCCCCGAGGGCGGCGATGAGATCCCCCAGGGACAGACCGCCACCGGCTTCACCCTCAGCCTGAGCGAGTTCAGTCTGAGCAACAAGTACCCCGATCCTGTGACCTTGAAGGTCACCTTCTCTCCCGCCGGCTCCACCGGCACCATCACCTGGGAGAGCAGCGACCCCTCCATCGTCACTGTGGATGAAAACGGCAAGGTGAGCCCGGCCGGCAAGACCGGCACCGCCACCATCACCGCCACCATGGCCGGAGGGTATACCCAGACCTGCAGAGTGTACAACTCGGTCACCAGCGGGGCCAGCTCTGGCGGCTCCACCGGCTCGGGCGGCAGCAGCACCACCACGTTGTCCCTCAACCGCACCGACTTTACCCTGGACAAGGCCGGGGCCAAGTGGCAGCTCAAGGTGAGCGGAACCAGCTCCACCCCCACCTGGAGCATCGGCGATTCCTCCGTGGCCACCATCTCCGGCGACGGCACGGTCACCGCCGTGTCCAAGGGCACCACCACGGTCACCGCTACGGTGGACGGCCAGACCCTCAAGTGCATTGTGCGCTGCACCTGGTAAAGACAATTGAAGAATGTGACAGGAGGCCTCCGGATATCTGGAGGCCTCCTGTTTTTGCCCCGGCGGAAATTTTTCCGCCGGGGCTATATTTTTTGAAAATTCCGCAATACTAACCCCATCTGAGGAAAAGGCAGGCAGAAAACATGGAGCTTTTTGCGATCAGGCCGGAGATCAAGTTCGGCCCGGACGCCCTGGCGGCTCTGGAGGAGCTGGCGGGGCGGCGGGTGCTCATTGTGACGGACGAATTTCTCGCCCATAAATCCGGGCTGCTGGAAAAGATAAAGGAGCGGCTGAAGGGCTGTGAGATCAGCGTATTTGACCAGGTGAAGCCGGACCCGTCCCTCAAACTGGTGGCCCAGGGGGTCCACGCCCTGCGGGCCTTCGGGCCGGACACCGTGCTGGCCTTCGGCGGCGGCTCCCCCATGGACTGCGCCAAGGCCATGCGCCACTTCGCCGGGGGAAATCCGCCCCCGGAGCTGTGGTGTATCCCCACCACGGCGGGCACCGGGTCGGAGGTCACCTCCTTCGCCGTTCTCACCGACGCGGACGCGGGGATCAAGTACCCCCTGGTGGACGACGCCCTGCTGCCCGACTGTGCGGTGCTGGACGCATCCCTGCTTGCCGGAGTGCCTCCGGCGGTGACGGCGGACACGGGCATGGACGTGCTCACCCACGCCGCCGAGGGCTGTGTGGCAAAGCGGTCCACACCCTTCAGCGACGCCATGGGAGAGAAGGCCTTTGCCATGGCCTGGCGCAGCCTGAGCCATGCCCACGCCGGGGACAGCAGCGCCAAGGGGGAGATGCTGCTGGCCTCCTGCCTGGCGGGCATCTCCTTCAACGCCGCCGGGCTGGGCATCTGCCACGCCCTGGCCCACGCCCTGGGGGGCAGGTATCACATTCCCCACGGGCGGCTCAACGCCATGCTCCTGCCCCACGTCATGGCCTTCAACAGCGCCGACAAAGACGCGGCGGACCAGTACGCCCGGCTTGCCGGGCTGTGCGGCCTGGCCAAGAGCCCCAGGGCCCTGATCGGCGGCGTCAAGCGGATGCGGGCGGGGCTGGGCATGCCGGAGAAGCTCACCGACTGCGGCGTGGAGAGCCAGACCCTGCTGGCCGACCTGGACGGCATCGCCCGGGCCGCCCTGGCCGACGTGTGCGCCCCGGGCAATCCCCGGCCCGTCACCCGGGAGGATTTGAAAGCCATCCTGAAGGAGCTGATGTAGATGGCGCCCGAGCAGCTCCTGTCCGTGGGCATCGACATTGGAACATCTACGACCCAGCTGGTCATCTCCCGCCTGACCCTGGAGAACCGGGCGGGGCCCTTCTCCGTGCCCCGCATCGCCATCGGGGAGAAGGAGGTGCTCTACCGCAGCGCCATCCACTTCACTCCCCTTCTCTCCGAGACGGCGATTGACGCCGAAGGGGTGCGGGCCATTGTGGCGGAAGAGTACCGCAGATCGGGCTTTCGGCAGGCGGACATCTCCACTGGCGCGGTCATCATCACCGGCGAGACCGCCAGGAAGGAAAACGCCAAGCAGGTGCTTGCCGCCCTGTCCGACTTCGCCGGGGACTTTGTGGTGGCCACCGCCGGACCGGACCTGGAATCCATTCTGGCGGCCCGCGGGGCGGGGATAGATGAATACTCCAAGGAACATCACAAAAGAATATTACACTTTGACATCGGCGGAGGCACCTCCAACCTGGCCCTCTACGAAAATGGGACCCTGACGGCCACCGGCTGCCTGGACGTGGGCGGGCGGCTCATCAAGACCGAGCGGGGGCGCATCGCCTACGTCTCCCCAGCTCTGGAGCGGCTGGGGGCGGCGGTGCCCGGTATACCCATCCCCAGCCTGGGGGACCGGGCGGAGGAGTGCGGCCTGGAACCGGTGGTGTCCGCCCTGACCCGGGCCCTGGAGCAGGCGGCAGGGCTGACACCGCCGGACGGCCTGCTGGAGGCCCTCATGACCCGGGACACCGCCTGGACGCCGCCCAAAAGCGTGGACGGGGTGTCCTTCTCCGGCGGAGTGGCCGACTGCATCTGGTCGCCGCCGGGGGACGCCTTTGCCTATGGGGACATTGGCGTCCTGCTGGGCAGAGCCATCGCCGCATCTCCCGCCTTTCAGCGGGCGGGCATCGTCCGTGGCGCCGAGACCATCCGGGCCACCGTGGTGGGGGCGGGCAGCCACTCCACCCAGGTGTCCGGCTCCACCATCTTCTACCGTAATGTGTCCTTCCCGCTGAAAAACCTGCCCGTGCTCCGGCTGACGGCGGACGAGGAGCGGGACGGGGACAAGCTGGCCGCCGCCCTCCGGGAGAAGGCGGGCTGGTTTGCCGACCAGGGGGGCATGACCCAGATTGCCCTCAGCCTGAGAGGGGAGCCCAACCCGGCCTACGGCAGAATCCAGGACCTGGCCAGGGGCATCAGGGCCGGCATGGAGCCGCTGCTGGAGCGGGGCATGTTCCCCGTCATTGCGGTGGAGGGGGACATGGCCAAGGTGCTGGGCCAGACCCTCTGGCCTCTGCTGGGGGCGGAGGGGGCCATCCTCTGCCTGGACGGCATCAGCGCCGGCAGCGGGGACTATCTGGACATCGGCGCGCCGGTGGCCGGCGGCGCGGTGCTGCCGGTGGTGGTGAAGACCCTGGCCTTCCAGTCCCAGGGAGCTTCAAATATCAGCCAATAGGGGGAAACAGATTATGATACTGAAAACCAGCCTGCACGGCCATGTGTATACATTCCAATCGGTGAAGGACGTGCTGGCCAAGGCCAACGAGGAGAAGTCGGGGGACCGGCTGGCGGGCATTGCCGCCGAGAACGCCGAGGAGCGGGTGGCGGCCAAAGTGGTGACGGCCAACCTGCTGCTGTCCGACCTGCGGGAGAACCCCGCTGTGCCCTATGAGGAGGACGAGGTCACCCGCATCATCCAGGACGATGTGAACGAGAAAATTTACGGCGAAATCCGCAACTGGACCGTGTCCGAGCTGCGGGAGTGGCTGCTGGACGAGAAGCACACCGGCGCGGACATCCGCCGCATCTCCCGGGGCCTGACCGCCGAGATGATCGCCGCCGTGACCAAGATTATGAGCAACCTGGACCTGATCTACGCGGCCAGAAAGCTGCGGGTCACCGCCACCTGCAACACCACCATCGGCGAGGAGGGCACCCTGTCCTGCCGCCTCCAGCCCAACCACCCCACCGACGACCCCGACGGCATCATGGCCTCCCTGCTGGAGGGCCTGACCTTCGGCGCGGGGGACGCGGTGCTGGGCCTCAACCCGGTGGACGACAGCGTGGAGAGCGTGCGGCGGGTGCTGGACCGGTTCCACGAGATCCGCACCCGCTGGGAGATCCCCACCCAGATCTGCGTTCTGGCCCACGTGACCACCCAGATGGACGCGGTGAGGCAGGGGGCGCCCTGCGACCTGATCTTCCAGTCCATCGCGGGCAGCCAGAAGGGAAACGAGGCCTTCGGCCTGGACGGCAAGCTCATCGAGGAGGCCCGGCAGCTGGCCCTCCGGGAGGGCACCGCCACCGGCCCCAACGTGATGTACTTTGAGACCGGCCAGGGCTCCGAGCTCAGTTCCGAGGCCCACCACGGCGCCGACCAGGTGGTGATGGAGGCCCGGTGCTACGGCTTTGCCAAGCGGTTCCAGCCCTTCCTGGTGAACACGGTTGTGGGCTTCATCGGCCCCGAATATCTGTATAATTCCAAGCAAGTAATACGGGCTGGATTGGAGGATCACTTCATGGGCAAGCTGACCGGCGTGCCCATGGGCTGCGACGCCTGCTACACCAACCACATGAAGGCCGACCAGAACGACATCGAGGACCTGGCGGTCCTCCTCACCGCCGCCGGGTGCAACTACTTCATGGGCATCCCCCACGGCGACGACGTGATGCTCAACTACCAGACCACCGGCTTCCACGAGACCGCCGCCCTGCGGGAGCTCTTCGGCCTGACCGCCATCAAGCCCTTCCAGGACTGGCTGGAGAAGATGGGCTTTGTGCGGGACGGAAAACTGACCGAGCTGGCCGGGGACGGCTCCGTGCTGCTGGGGTAAGGAGGCCCTGGGGTCCCCAACGAAGCCCAGCGAAAGTGGGTTCATTGGGGGGAGGACGAACAACGGAATGAATGAGCCCTGCCGTTTACGGCGGGGCGAAGAATATGGAGTTTGTGAGGACGATATGAACGATAAGGAACTGCGCGCCCTCATTGAGCGCATGATCGCCGAGGTTGCCGGACAGGCACCCACACCCCAGGTGAAGGGGAGCGACTACCACCCCATGGAGCCCCAGGGGGTGACCCGTCCGGCGGCCAGGAACATTGACCCTGCCGCGGCCATCCCGGATATCACCCAGACCGACCTGCGGCGGCAGTATCTGGTGGACAACCCCAGAAACGGGAGGGCATTTCTGGACCTGAAGCAGAAGACCCCCGCACGCATCGGCCTGGGCCGGGCGGGCGCCCGGTACAAGACCGCCACCATGCTCCGCTTCCGGGCCGACCACGCGGCGGCCCAGGACTCCTGCTTCTCCATGGTGGACGAGGCATTTGTAAAGAAGGGCGGCTTTGTGCCGGTGCAGACCCTGTGCAAGGATAAGGACGAGTATTTGACCCGGCCCGACAAGGGCCGCCGGTTTGACGAGGCCAACCAGGCCATCATCCGCCAGACCCTGGGACAGAAGCCCAGGGTAGCCCTGGTGGTGGGGGACGGCCTCAGCTCCGCCGCTATCGAGGCCAACGCCCTGGACTGCCTGGAAGCCATCCGGGGTGGCCTGAAGGCCTACGGGTTGGAGGTTGGCCCGGCTCTGTTCGTCAAGTTCTGCCGGGTGGGCGCCTCCGACCACATCGGCGACCTGACCGGCGCGGAGGTGGTGTGCATGCTGGTGGGGGAGAGGCCCGGACTGGTGACCGCCGAGTCCATGTCCGCCTATCTCACCTACCAGCCCCACATCGGCATCCCCGAGTCCAAGCGCACCGTGGTCTCCAACATCCACCGCCAGGGAACGACTGCGGTAGAAGCAGGAGCTCATATTGCCGAATTGATTCACACCATGCTGGAGAAGAAAGCCTCCGGCATTGATCTGAAGCTGTAAGGGGGCGAAACCATGATTGATGAACTGATTCCGGTCAAGGTACTGGCCACCCACACCATCGCCAACGTCAGCGAGGGGCTGGCCAGGCAGCTGGCCCTGCCCGACGGCCACCGCTCCATCGGCATTCTTACCACCGACTGCGACGACATGACCTACTGCGCCCTGGACGAGGCCACCAAGGCCGCCGCCGTGGAGGTGGTGTACGGCCGGAGCCTGTACGCGGGCGCGGCCAACGCCTCCACCAAGCTGGCGGGCGAGGTCATCGGCATCCTGGCCGGGCCCAACCCGGCGGAGGTCCAGAGCGGCCTGCGGGCGGCGGTGGCCTTCCTCCAGGAGGCCGGCGGCTTCCGCTCCGCCAACGAGGACGGCTCGGTGGTGTATTTTGCCCACACTGTCTCCCGCACGGGCACCTATCTGTCCCAGACGGCTGGGGTGGCCGAGGGGGAGGCACTGGCCTATCTCATCGCCCCGCCTCTGGAGGCGGTGGTGGGGCTGGACGAGGCGCTGAAGGCGGCGGACGTGGAGCTGACGGCCTTCTATGCGCCGCCCAGCGAGACCAACTTCGGCGGCGGCCTGCTCACCGGCACCCAGAGCGCCTGCAACGCCGCCTGCGCCGCCTTTGCTGAGGCGGTAAAGGCGGTAGCGGCCAGACCCCGGGAAATATAGGAGGGATTCCATGCAGCTGGATAAGGATTTACAGTCGGTCCAGGAGGTCCGGGACCTGATTAAGACGGCCAAAGAGGCCCAGCGGGCACTGGCCCGGATGGACCAGGCCCAGATCGACAAGATTGTGGCCGCCATCTCGGCGGCGGGCGCGGAACACGCCGGGCGGCTGGCCGCCATGGCGGTGGAGGAGACCGGCTTCGGCAGGAAGGAGGACAAGGAGCTGAAAAACCGCTTCGCCGCCCTCACCCTCTACGAGGCCATCAAAAACGAGCGCACCATCGGTATCCTGGCCGAGGACCGGGAGAAGCGCATCATCGACATCGGCGTGCCCGTGGGCATCGTGGCCGGGCTGGTGCCCTCCACCAACCCCACCTCCACCGTCATCTACAAGGCCATGATCTGCCTCAAGGCGGGCAGCCCCATCATCTTCTCCCCCCACCCCAGCGCCCTCAACTGTATCCGGGAGACGGTGGCGGTGGTCCGCCGGGCGGCGGAGGGGGCGGGGGCGCCCGCAGGGAGCATCTCCTGCATCTCCACCCCCACCATGGAGGCCACCAGCGCCCTGATGAAGCACCGGGACACCCGGCTCATCCTGGCCACCGGCGGCGGGGCCATGGTCAAGGCGGCCTACTCCTCGGGCACCCCGGCCATCGGCGTGGGCGCGGGCAACGGCCCGGCCTATATCCACCGCACCGCAGACGTGCCCATGGCGGTGAAGCGGATTCTGGACTCCAAGACCTTTGACAACGGCACCATCTGCGCCAGCGAGCAGAGCATCGTGGTCACCCGGGAGATGGAGAGCACCGTTACGGCGGAGCTGACGCGCCAGGGGGCCTGCATCCTCAGCGACGGGCAGCACAAGGCCCTGTCCAAGTGCATCCTCCGGCCCAACGGCACCATGAACCCGGCCATTGTGGGCAAGAGTGTGGAGCAGGTGGCCGCACTGGCCGGGTTGACCGGCATCCCGGCGGGTACCCGGGTGCTGGTGGCACGGGAGACCGGCGTGGGCCCCGGCTACCCCTACTCCAACGAGAAGCTGGGGCTGATTCTGGCCCTCTATGTGGAACCCGACGAGGAGGCCGCCCTCCGCCGGTGCGTGGAGATTCTGGAGTGGGAGGGCGCGGGCCACACCTTCTCCATCCACGCCGAGGACGAGAACGTGGTGAAGAAGTTCGCCGCCGCCGTGCCCGCCAGCCGGGTGCTGGTGAACACGCCCTCCTCCCTGGGCGGCATCGGCGCCAGCACCTGCCTGTTCCCCGCCCTCACCCTGGGCTGCGGCGCAGTGGGCGGCTCCTCCAGCTCCAACAACATCGGCCCCCTGGACCTCATCAACATCAAGCGGGTGGCCTGGGGCGTCAAAGAGCTGGAGGACCTCCGGGGCGGCCAGGCCTGCCGGGCGGACGCGGGAACCCGGGGGACAGTTGACGCCGCCGCCATGGACGAGCTGGTGCGCCTGATCATGAGGAGGCTGAACGTATGAGCGAGGTCAACGCCGACGGCGTGCTGCTCAACCCCCAGGAGCACCTTTTGCAGGAGGTGCAGAACCTGACCAACAGCCTGATGGCGGCCAAGCCCGCCGGGGCGGAGGGGGAGGAGTCCATGGAGCACCCGGTGACCGCCCTCAACGGCGAACCGGCCGGAACGGTGGGAGGCGCGCCCCACATGCCGGTGAGAGCGGCGGAGGAAAAAGTGGAAAAAAAGGCCCGCGCAAAGCGGGAGAACGCCGCCCGGCCCGAGAGCAGGAAGGCGGCTGTTTCCACCATGGGCCGGCCGGATGTGGAAAAAACACCCGAGGGGCAGAGCGTGCCCCAGAGTGGGAATCATACAGAACGTCCCCGGAGCGGGGCGCAAAACGGAAAAGGAGACAGGAAAATGGCAAATACGAATGCACTTGGTATGGTGGAGACCCGGGGCCTGGTGGCCGCCATTGAGGCGGCGGACGCCATGGTGAAGGCGGCCAATGTCCAGCTGGTGGGCAAGGAGCAGGTGGGCGGCGGCCTGGTGACCGTGATGGTCCGGGGCGACGTGGGGGCCGTCAAGGCGGCCACCGACGCGGGCGCCGCTGCGGCGGAGAAGGTGGGCGAGCTGGTGAGCGTCCACGTCATCCCCCGCCCCCACGCCGAGGTGGACTCCGTCCTGCCCCACGGCAAGGGCGAGTACGACGGGCAGTAAGCCATGGCGCTGCTGACCGAGGAGGACGTGCGCCGGATGTCGAACGGAGGCGCACGGGGCCCGGTGGTGGTGCGGGCGGGGGAGGTCCTCACCCCCGCCGCCCGGGACTGGCTGAGAGAGAAGGGGGTGGAGGTGGTCTACCCCCAGGGCAATTCCGGGGAGACGGGGCAGCGCCCCAAGTACCGCACTCTGTCCGGGGCGGTGCTGGCCGAGAAGCCGGAGCACATGACCCACCTGAAGGGCAATATTCTGGTGGACAAGGACCACCCCCGCATCGCCTTCCGGGGCTGCATCGACAGCCTGGAGGCGGAAATCCTCCTGGCCCAGCAGACCTGCGCCGGGGCGGGCTATCCCGCCCTGGCGGAGGAGCTGGAGGAGGTGCTGGCCTTTGTGCGGCGGTTCATCCGCTTCGACGTGCTGGACGAGCCGGTGGGGGAGATCAGACTGTGCGGGTACGGCCCGGATGAGCTGCGGGAGTACTCCCACTACCCGGACAGATACCTGGGCCAGCCCCACTTCATGCCCCACTACACCGACTCCCCCGCCATCCTGGCGGTGAACAAGGTGCGCACCGTGGTTCGGCGCACCGAGCTGGCGGCCTATGCCGCTTTCCGGGACGCCGGCGGCGTGGAGCGGACGGACATCATCCTGGGGCTCAACCGCCTGTCCTCCCTGATGTGGATCATGATGATCAAGCTCAAGGCGGGGAAGTACCCCCGGGAGGTGAAGTAAATGGAACACACAGCGCTGGAACGGCTGGCGGAGGCGGTGGTGGAGCGGCTGACCGTGCCTTTGGAGGCCAGCGGGCGGCATGTCCACCTGTGCCGGGCCCATGTGGAGGCCCTGTTCGGACCGGGCCACCGGCTGGAAAAGGTGCGGGGACTGTCCCAGCCGGGACAGTTCGTCTGTAGCGAGCGGGTGACGCTGGTGGGGCCCAAGGGCCAGCTGAGCAACGTGGTGGTGCTGGGCCCCGAGCGGCCCGAGAGCCAGGTAGAGATCTCCCTCACCGACGGGGTATCTCTGGGCATTGCGCCGCCGGTGCGCATCTCAGGAGACACAGCCGGTACGCCGGGCATTATCCTCCGGGGACCGGCGGGGGAGATCACCCTGAAGCAGGGGGTCATCGCCGCCAAGCGGCACATCCACATGACGCCCCAGGATGCGGCGCGATGGGGCCTGTCCGACAAGCAGGACATCCGGCTCCGCACCCTCACCAGCCGGCCCGTCACCTTTGAAGCGGTGGAGGTGCGCATTTCCCCCAAATTCTCCACTGCCGTCCACCTGGACTACGACGAGGCCAACGCCTGCGGCTTCCGCAAGGGAGACCGGGCCATCCCCGTGACAGGGGGAGAGGGCCTGTGACGCTGGAGGAGCGGGGCGGAGACCTGATCATCACCCGCCTCCCCATCGAGCAGATGGCACTGCTCTCCCTGGGCGTGGCCTTGACGGAGGAGGAGCGGACCGTCCTGCTGGCCCTGTTGGAGGGGCGGCGGGTCTACCTGGCCGACGGGGCCCTGGAGTACAAGCAATACGCCCGCACCGCCGAGCGGGGGATCTATATCCGTTTCACCGCCATGGAGCGGGAGCTGCGGGAGCTGGGTATCCGGAGAGGAGGGGGCGGCCGTGCTGCTGGGTACGGTAGAGGGTAACATCTGGTCCACCAAGAAGTCCCCCGGTCTGCTGGGCAAGTCCTTTCTCACTGTCCGGGTGGGGGAACAGCTCCTCATCTGCGCCGACTGCGTGGGCGCGGGGGAGGGGGAGCGGGTGCTGGTGGCCACCGGCGGCGCGGCCCGTGTGGCCGCCGGGAAGGACGCCCCGGTGGACGCCGCCGTGGTGGGCATCGTGGACCAGACCTAGCCCTGAGAGAACAGGAAAGGGGCAATGAATTTGTCCATCAACGAGATCATCATCTATCTAATGGTCCTCTTCATGGTCCTGGGCGCGGTGGACCGGATTCTGGGCAACCGCTTCGGCCTGGGGGAGAAATTTGAAGAGGGCATTCTGAATATGGGCGCCCTGGCGCTGTCCATGATCGGCATCATCTGCCTGGCGCCGGTGCTGGCCGACGTGCTGCGGCCGGTGGTGGTGCCGGTGTACCAGTTCCTGGGGGCCGACCCGGCCATGTTCGTGGGCACCATTCTGGCCAACGACATGGGCGGCGCGCCCCTGGCCAAAGAGCTGGCCCTCACTGAGGAGGCGGGGCAGTTCGGCGGGCTCATCGTGGGCGCCATGCTGGGGCCCACCATCGTGTTTACCATCCCCGTGGGCCTGGGCATCATCCAAAAGGAGGACCGGCCCGCCCTGGCCTCCGGCGTGCTGGCGGGGGTGGTCACCATCCCCCTGGGCGCTCTGGTGGGGGGCCTGGCCGCCGGGTTTAACATCGGCATGGTGCTGCGCAACCTGATCCCCATCGTCCTCATCGCCGTGCTCATCGCCATCGGCCTGTGGAAGATCCCGGGCGGCATGGTGAAGGGCTTTCAGGTGTTCGGCCGGGCAGTGGTCATCCTCATCACCGTGGGCCTGGCCATTGCCATCGTCCAGAAATTGACCCCCATCACCATCCTGCCCGGCCTCACCCCCATCGAGGAGGGCTTCACCGTGGTGGGCGACATCGCCGTGGTGCTGGCGGGAGCGTTCCCCCTGGTGTACGTCATCACCAAGGTGTTCCGCAAGCCGTTGATGAAGCTGGGTCACCTGCTGGGCATGAACGACATGGCCGCCGCCGGTCTGGTGGCCACTCTGGCCAACAACATCCCCATGTTCGGCATGATGAAGGATATGGACCACCGGGGCAAGGTCATCAACGTGGCCTTCGCCGTGTCCGCCGCCTTTGTGTTCGGCGACCACCTGGGCTTTACCGCCGGCTTTGACTCGTCCATGATTTTTCCCATGATCGTGGGCAAGCTGGTGGGCGGCGTGTCCGCCGTGGCGGTGGCCATGGTGCTGACCAGAAAGGAGGCAAACCGTGGATAAACAGGCGCTGGAGGCCCTGGTACGCCAGGTGCTGCTGGAAAAGCTGGGAGAGGCATCGGGGGAGACGGTAAAAAAAGTTCCCGTGCCCCAGCTGCGGGTGACGGAGGAGCACCGGATGGACACCGGCCGGGCAGGGGACAGGGTATACACCCGGGACCTGTTCACGCTTGACGAAAGCCCCCGGCTGGGTGCGGGCATCATGGAGATGACCGACACCACCTTCCCCTGGAAGCTGAACTACGACGAGATGGACTATGTGATTGAGGGGCGGCTGGACATCCGGACCGACCGGGGCACCGTGTCCGCCGGGCCGGGGGAGGTCATCTATATCCCCAGGGGCAGCGCCATCCGTTTTTCTGTGACGGGGCACGCCCGGTTCCTCTATTTCGTCTATCCGGCGGACTGGCAGAACCAGAACACATAAAAAGAGGTGGAGAGCAGCGCTCTCCACCTCTTTTTCACACGATTTGCAGTTCTTTCCCGGCGTGGTTGAGCACCTCGCAGCCGTCTTCGGTGACCAGCACCAGGTCCTCGATGCGCACCCCCAGTTTCCCGGGCAGGTAGATGCCCGGCTCCACCGAGAACACCATGCCGGGCCGGACGGGCGCCATGCTCACCGGGCTGTTGTCTGGGGGTTCATGGCACTCCAGGCCGCAGCCGTGGCCCAACCGGTGGGTGAAGTAGGGGCCGTATCCCGCGTCTTCAATGACCGAGCGGGCGGCACGGTCCACGTCGCACAGCAGCACGCCGGGGCGGATCATGGCCTCGGCGGCGGCGTTGGCGGCCCTGACCGTCTCATAGACCCGGCGGCCCTCGTCGCTGACAGAGCGGAAAAACACCGTACGGGTCATGTCGCACCAGTAGCGGCCGATGGGGTTGAACAGGTCCAGCACCACCGAGTCGCCCGCCTTCAGGCGGGTACCGTTGGGGCCGTGGTGGGGGTCGGCGCCGTTGGGGCCGAAGCAGACCAGCTGCCCCTCGGAGGACCGCTCGCCGCCGTGGTCCCGGAACAGCTGCTCCACCAGGGCGGCCATCTCGTCCTCCCGCACGCCCTCCTTCAGGGCGGCGATGGCGGCGGTGACCACCTGGTCGTTGATGCGGGAGGCGGCGCGGAGGGCGGCGATCTCGTCGGCGTCCTTGCAGGTGCGGGCGTCGTCCACCGGCGCGGAGCCGGGCACGGGGCGCACGTCGGGCCGGGCGGTGAGCAGGGCCATGAGGAACTTGCTGGGCCAGAACTTGTCCACACCCAGGGCGCCGGGGGCCAGAGCGGCGCACAGCTGGGCAGTGGGGTCGTCGCTGTCGGTGTGGAGCACCAGCTCCAGCCCCTCCTGGGGCTGGAGGGCGAAGAGCTCGTTGCCGAAGAGCACGGGGGCAGCGCCCCGGCGGAGATAGAGGGCCAGCATCCGCTCCATGGGCTCCACCCAGTAGCCGGTGAGATAGTAGACCGAGGCGGTGGAGGTGACGATGATCTGCTCCAGCCCCGCCCGCTCCATGTTTTCCAATACACGATCAATCCGCGCGGTATTCACAGAGATCCTTCCTTTTTTTGATTATCTTCCGTATTCGCTCAACAGGTCCAGCAGCCGCCGGACAAACCTGGGCCGGTCCACGTCCAGCACCAGATCGGTGTTGGGGGTGCGCTTGGCGTCGCTGAAGGCGTCGGTGACGGTCTTGCCCCGGGTGTAAGTACCGGCCCGCTCCACGCCCACCCAGCAGTGGACAGAGTGGAACAGGGTGGGGTCAATGGCGCACAGCATGGCGCAGGGGTCGTGCATGGGTGCGCCGGGGGTGCCGTAGGGCACGGCCCAGGACAGCTCCTGACGGCTGAGCGCGGCGCAGAAGGCGGCCTGCACCGTACCGAAGGATTCCAGCTGGGCCACTTCCGCCTCCGTCAGGTGGGCACGGTGGCACACGTCCAGGCCGCACAGGGCAATGGGGATTCCGGCGCGGAATACCATCTCAGCGGCCTCCGGGTCGGCGTAGATATTGAACTCAGCGGCGGGCGTGGCGTTGCCGAAGCAGGCGCCGCCCCCCATGACGGTCAGCTTTTTGACATATTGGGGCAGGTCGGGGTACTTGGCCAAGGCGATGGCCAGGTTGGTCAGGGGACCGGTGGCCACGATCTCCAGCCGGCCTTCCAGCGCCCGGGCCTCCCGGTAGATGGCGTCCCAGGCCTTCTCCTCCCGGAGCACGGACCTGGGCTCGGGCATGGGCCAGCCCATGAGGCCGTCGGCGCCGTGGACCTCGCTGGCCTCCCGGACCTGGCCGGTGAGGGGGCGGTCCGCGCCGGGGTACACCGGGATCTCCTCCCGTCCGCCCAGGGCCAGAATCTTCAGCGTGTTGGGGGCGGTATAGTGCAGAGGCACGTTGCCCGCAACGGGGGTAATGGCCCGGATGTCCAGCTCAGGGGCCCGGAAGGCGGCCAGCAGGGCCATGGCGTCGTCAATGCCCGGGTCGCAGTCGATGATAACGGGTTTCCTGTTCATGCCTGTCCCTCCCCATAGGTTTTCACAGCCGCCACCAGCAGGTCGGCAAAGCCGTCCCGGTCCACGCCTGTGATGACCCGGGCGTTGGGGGCGGCGGCGGTGATGTGGTACCGGTCGCCCACGGTGGCGCCCCGGGTGTAGTCCCCGGCCACCTCGATGTCCACGTGCATCTCCTCCACGGTGAACAGCTCCGGGGCCACCAGAGCGGCCACGGCCACCGCGTCGTGGACGGGGGCGCCGGCGTAGCCCTTCTCCCGGTGGAAGCGGTAGAAGAACACCAGCCACTCCGCCACGATCAGGGCCACCGGGTTGCCCACGGAGCGCACCCGTTCAAAGTCCTCGGGGAAGATGAGGGCCTTTTCCGTCACGTCCAGCCCGGCCATGGTGATGGGTACCCCGGAGCGGAACACGATGTCGGCGGCCTCCGGGTCCACCAGAATGTTGAACTCGGCGGCAGGGGTCCAGTTGCCGTGGGAGATGCCGCCGCCCATGAGGGAGATGCCGCCGATCTTCTCCTTCAGCTCCGGGTGGGACAGGAGCAGGGAGGCCACATTGGTCAGGGGCCCGGTGGGCACCAGGTACACCGGCTCCTTGCTCTCTGCCAGAACCTTTGCCATCAGCTCGGCGGCGGAGCAGGACAGCGGCTCCCGGTCAGGCTCGGGCAGGGCGGGGCCGTCCAGCCCCGACTCCCCGTGGACGCTGGGGGCCGCCATGGGCTCGGCCACCAGCGGGCCGGGGCGGCCCTTGGCCATGGGCGCGTGGATGCCCAGCAGCGTCATGACCCGCAGGGCATTGTAGGTGGTCTTTTCGATGGCCTGGTTGCCGCAGACGGAGGTGATACCTCTGATGTCCAGGGCGGGCGAGGCCTTGGCCAGCATCCAGGCCATGGCGTCGTCATGGCCCGGGTCGCCGTCCAGCAGGACGGGGATCCGGGCGGGAAGATTCCAGTGGATTGACATGATGTTCCTCCTTAAAAGCCGTAGGACTGGCACAGGGCGCTGAGGTCCTGGGGCGTCTTCCCGGCGGAAAAGGCGGTCGCCTCCTCCGGCGTGCGCCCCTCCTCCAGCACCAGATGGGCCCCCAGCCGCTCCGCGCGCTTGCCCAGGGCGTCTCCGGCCCTGTTCTCCCGGGCGATCATGATCAGGTAGAGGGTGGTGAAGAGCCTGTCCGCCCGCACGCTGTCCCCGGGAGCGGCGGTGTAGGCGGAGGAGAGGCGGGTGATGAGCTCCAGCACGGCGTCATTGGGGAGCAGATCCCCGCGGGCGGGCTTGGCGCCCACCGCGCCGTACACAGTGACAAAGTCCGCCATGACCTTGTCCCGGCCGTACCGCTGGGCCAGCTCCGAGAGCCGGACAAGGCAGCTCCCGCTGGTGGGCCGCCGGGTCCAGAGAAAAACCCGCTCCTGGACGCACCAGCGTCCGTTCCTGTCCTCGGTGAAGCCGATGCTGGTGCCGCCGGGAAAGTATTTCACAATCTCAAAGGCCATAGAGCGCCCTCCTCTCTGTGAGGTAAGTATAGCAAAGTGGGGGCGGGTGTAGCAAGGCCTTTCTCCCAGGGGGAGGAGAGAAGGGAAAAAAGGTTTGCGCTGTGAGAAGCGGGCGTGATAGAATAATAGCCCGGTAAGAGGCTGTGCCCAGGCATGGCGGGAGAAAAACGAGGAAATGGGGGAACGGGGATGCTGAACATTGCCATCGTGGAGGACGACCCGCAGGCCGCGGGGCTGCTGGTGTCCTATCTGGACCGCTACGCCCAGGAGCAGGGGCTCGTCTGCAACAGCGTTATTTTCAACGATGCGCTGGACTTTCTCACCGGCTACAAGGCCAGCTTCGACCTGGTATTCATGGACATCGAGCTGCCCGGCCTGGACGGCATGGAGGCCGCCCGCCGCCTGCGGGAGATGAACAGAAGCGTGATCCTGATCTTTGTGACCAACATGGCCAACTTTGCCGTGAAGGGCTACGAGGTGGACGCCCTGGACTTCATCGTCAAGCCGGTGACCTATTTCCCCTTTTCCATCAAGCTGGACCGGGCGGTCAAGCGGCTGGAGAGCCGCCAGGAGCGGGAGCTGGTGGTGCCCACGGAGAACGGGGTGGTGTGCCTGAAGTGCTCGGAGGTGACCTACATCGAGGTCATGCAGCACCAGGTGACCTACCATACCAGGGAGCGCAACTACACCGGATACGGCTCTCTGAAGAAGATCGAGCCCCTTCTGCCGGAGAAGACCTTTGCCAAGTGCAACAGCTGCTACCTGGTGAATCTGCGCTATGTCCGGCAGGTAAAGGACTTCAGCGTGCTGGTGGGGGAGGACTGGCTGGCCATCAGCCACGCCAGGCGGAAGCCCTTCCTCAGCGCGCTCAATGAGTACATCGGGAGCATTGAATAGCCATGTATGAAGTGACCCAGTTGTTCTGGTACAAGTCGGTCTTTATGGCCGAGATTCTGGCGGCCGAATTTCTCTTCACCTTCCGCCTGAAGAAAAAGGACCACTACCCCGTCCGCTTTGCCCTGGCGGCCCTGCTGTGTATGGCCGCCTCGGTGGCCGCGCCCATCTTCGGGTACAACGCCCTGTACAGCTCGGTGCTCTTCTTCGCCCTGTTCGCCGTGTCGGTGGGGGCGCTGATGCTGTGCTTCCGGGAGCCCTTCCTCCACGTGTTCTTCTGTGCCGTGGCGGCATACACGGTGCAGCATATCGCCTTTGAGCTGTACAACTTCATTGTGGTGGTCACCGGCCTCAACGCCGGGCTGCCTGTGGAGGTGTACGGCGAGAGCGCTGCGCGGCTGTCCGGGCTGTTCCTCACCCTGGTGTACGTGGACGCCTACTGCATCGTCTACTGGCTCATGACCATCACCTTCGGCTCCATGATCCGGAAAAACGAGGACCTGCGCATCCGCAGCACCTCCATGCTGGTGCTGGTGGCCCTGGTGGTGCTGGTGGACGTGGTCATCAGCGCGGTGGTCACCTATTACAGCTACGAGAACAACAACTCCTTCTACGTGAGCGTGGCCTCCATCTACAATATCCTCTGCTGCCTCCTGGCCCTGTACGTCCAGTTCTCCCTGCTGTCCAAGCGGCAGCTGGAGCGGGAGCTGGACACGGTCAACAGCCTCTACGAGCAGGAGAAAAAGCAGTACGACATGTTCAAGGAAAACCTGGACTTCATCAACGTCAAGTGCCACGATCTGCGCCACCAGATCCGCCAGATCGGCCGGAGCAGCTCGCTGGACGAGGCGTCCATCCGGGAGATGGAGGACGTGATCTCCATCTACGACTCCGCGGTGGAGACGGGCAACAAGACCATCGACGTCATCCTCACCGAGAAGAGCCTCATGTGCAACAAGAACCACATCAAGCTCACCTGCATCGTGGACGGCGGGGAGATGTCCTTCATGGCAGAGCAGGACATCTACTCCCTCTTCGGCAACGCCATCGACAACGCGGTGGAGGCTCTCTCCCAGGTGGAGGACGAGGAGAAGCGGGTGGTGGGCATCATCGCCAAGCGCAAGGGCATGTTCGTGTCCCTCCAGTTCTACAACTACTGCCCCCAGACGCCCCAGTTCTCCGGCGGCCTGCCCGTCACCACCAAGGCGGACAAGCAGTACCACGGCTTCGGCATGAAGAGCATCCGCATGATCGCCCAGAAGTACGGCGGCGAGATGGATATCTCGGTGGAAAATCAGGTGTTCAACCTGAGGCTGCTCTTCCCCCTGGAGTAGCCGAGAACAGGAATATGCTGCAAAAACGGGCAGTTATGTCAAAACGGTTGCACCGTGCCCGAGCCCCTTTGTATACTGTGTGCAAGGTTCGCGGAGGGCGCCATCCGCGGAAACATATCAAAGGGGGATGAAATGAAATGAAAAAGAAGCGGATGTCCAACCGCCGTTTTATGGCCATCCTGATTCCCATCATGGCCATCGTGCTTGTGACACTGATGATCTGCAACCTGCTGGCCCTCAACTACCGGGGCCTTATCTCCACCTTCTTCAACCACAGCACCTACAAGATCGTGGAGACCGGCGAGTCCACCGAGGACAGCACCTACTATCCCTGCGACTTTGACACTGAGGAAGAGCTGACCGAGCACAGCGGCCAGGTGGCCGAGACCCTGGAGGCCGAGGGTATGGTCCTCCTGGAGAACAACGGCGGCCTGCCCCTGGCCAAGGACAGCAAGGTCAGCGTGTTCTCCGTCTCCTCTGTGAACATGGTCTACGGCGGCACCGGCTCCGGCAGCGTGGATACCACCACCGTGGCCGACCTGAAGACCGCTCTGGAGTCCGCCAGCCTCACCGTCAACCCCACCCTGTGGGACTTCTACCAGCAGAAGAGCGCCGACGGGTACACCCGCAGCGCCCCCAACTGGCGCGGCGGCCAGTTCTCCATCAACGAGGTGCCCTGGGCTGATGTGGAGTCCGCCGCCGGCAGCTCCTTCGCCGACTACGGCGACGCGGCCATTGTGGTCATCTCCCGCTCCGGCGGCGAGGGCTCCGACCTGACCGCCGTCAACTTCGCCGAGACCGAGGGCGTGGAGGGCAACTCCGGCAACTACCTGGAGCTGAGCACCGAAGAGGCTGATATGCTCGCCGCTGTCAACGAGCAGTTCGACAACGTGGTGGTGCTCATCAACGCCAACAACGCCATGGAGCTGGGTTGGCTGGCCGACTATGACAACATCAAGGCCGCCCTGTGGATCGGCGGCGTGGGCCAGACCGGCCTCTACGCCGTGGCCGACGCCCTGGTGGGCGACGTGGTGCCCTCCGGCCGCCTGGTGGACACCTACGCCTACGACGCCTCCAGCTCTCCCGCCGCCCAGAACGCGGGCGCCAACTTCTGGATCAACAACGGCTTCTCCAACGAGTCCGACCAGTACATCGTGTACGCCGAGGGCATCTATGTGGGCTACCGGTACTATGAGACCCGGTACGAGGACGCGGTCATGGGCACCGGCAACGCCGGCGATTACGACTACGCCTCCACCGTCCTCTACCCCTTCGGCTACGGTCTGAGCTACACTCAGTTTGCCTACAGCGACTTCTCCATGGAGGAGAATGACGACAGCTTCACCGTGTCCGTGACCGTCACCAACACCGGCGACACCTACACCGGCAAGGACGTGGTCCAGGTCTACTTCCAGTCTCCCTACACCCAGTACGACATGGACAACGGCGTGGAGAAGGCCTCCGTGGAGCTGTGCGGCTTTGCCAAGACCGGCGCCCTGGCCCCCGGTGAGAGCCAGACCGTCCAGATTGACGTGCCCAAGGAGCAGCTCAAGTCCTACGACTACCGCACCGCCAAGACCTTCATCCTGGACGCCGGCGACTACTACTTCACCGTTGGCACCGACGCCCACGACGCCCTGAACAACATCCTGGCCGCCAAGGGCTACACCACTGCCGACGGTATGACCGCCGACGGCGACGTGTCCATGACCGCCAAGTGGACCAACGCCAGCCTGGACACCACCACCTACGCGGTGGACAGCGCCACCGGCACCGCCGTGACCAACCTGTTCGGCTATGCCGACATCTCCAGCTATGATGAGTACTCCGACTTTGTCTACCTGAGCCGCAGCAACTGGGTGGACACCTTCCCCGTGGCCTTCTGCGACAGCACCGACGAGACCACCGGCGAGCACTATATCGACCTGCCCCAGGAGATCATCGACGCCCTCCAGCCCCAGTACACCGAAGACCAGGATTCCTACACCATGCCCGCCTCCGGCGTCACCCCCGAGGTGCAGCTGACCCTGGCCGACTTCATCGACGTGGACTATGACGACCCCGCCTGGGACGAGCTGCTGGACACCATCAGCCCCGCCGACCTGATCTACATGGTGCGCATGGGTGGCTACGGCACCCCCAGCCTGGACTACATCCTCAAGCCCGCCACCGTGGAGAAGGACGGCCCTGCCGGCATCTCCGCCACCCTGGTGGGCGGCACCCAGGGCATGGCCTACCCCACTGAGGTGGTCATCGCCTCCACCTGGAACACGGAGCTTGCCTATGAAATGGGCGTGTCCGTGGGCAACGACGCCATGTACGCCAACATCCAGGGCTGGTACGCCCCCGCCATGAACATCCACCGCAACCCCTACAGCGGTCGTAACTTCGAGTACTACTCCGAGGACGGCTTTATCAGCGGCCAGATGGGCGCCAACACCGTGCTGGGCGCCCAGAGCAAGGGCCTGTTCTGCTACGTCAAGCACTTCGCCTTCAACGACACCGAGGGCGTCATCGACGAGACCAACGGCATCAAGGGCTCCAAGGACGGCATCGCCACCTTCTTCAACGAGCAGGCCGCCCGTGAGCTCTACCTGGTGCCCTTCGAGGCCGCGGTGAAGGAGGGCCACACCTACGCCATGATGAACGCCTTCAACCGTGTGGGCGTCAAATGGTGCGGCGCCAGCCATGAGCTGCTCACCGACCTGCTGCGGGACGAGTGGGGCTTCAACGGCCTGGTCATCACCGACATGGCCGGCCTGCCCGACTACATGGACATCAAGGCGGGCCTCCAGGCCGGTACCGACATGTGGATGAACACCAGCGAGGACCTGTACAACATTGACGGCTACCAGAACGACCCCCAGATCATGACCTACCTGCGCAACGCCGCCCATGACATCTGCTACACCGTCAGCCACAGCGCCGCCATGAACGGCCTGTCCGCCAACTCCACTATTGTGGACATCATGCCCCTGTGGATGACCTGGATGGTGGCCCTGGACGTGGTGGTGGGCGTGCTGATCGTGGCCGGAGTGGTCTGGATTGTGGTCCGCGGCAAGGACCAGAAGAAGAACCCGGACAAGTACAAACAGTAATGCCACCGCAAGACAATACAATTTGAAATCAAAAAATCCCCGCCGGCGCAGCGCGCCGGCGGGGATTTTTGATGGATTCAGAGCAATCAGCCCTTGAGCAGGTCCAAGTCGCAGTCCTTGGCGGTGCTCTTCCGGATGGCGGCCCGGAGGGGGAGCACGGCGGAGGGGCTCACGCTCAGCTCGTCAATGCCCATGGCCAGGAAGGTGGGCAGCAGCTCCAGGTCAGCGCCCAGCTCGCCGCAGATGCCCACCCAGATGCCCGCCTTGTGGGCGGCGTCGGCCGTGGCCTTCAGGGCCCGCAGCACAGCGGGGTGGTGGGGGTCAAAGAACCGGCCCAAGTCGTTGCACTGCCGGTCGCAGGCCAGGGTGTACTGGGTTAGGTCGTTGGTGCCCACGGAGAAGAAGTCCACCAGCCCGGCCAGCTCCTCGGCCATGAACACTGCCGCCGGGGTCTCGATCATAATGCCGATCTCCGTGTCCGGGTTGAAGGGGACGCCCTCGGCCTTCAGCTCATCCATCACCTTCCGGCAGATCTCGCGGCACTCCTTGACCTCCCACACGCTGGCGATCATGGGGAACATGATGGCCACCTTGCCGTAGGCGCTGGCACGGTAGAGGGCGCGCAGCTGGGTGCGGAACACCTCGGGCCGGTTGAGACAGATGCGGATGGCCCGCAGGCCCATGGCCGGGTTCTCCTCCTTGTTGAGGTGGAAGTAGTCCACCTGCTTGTCCGCGCCGATGTCCAGGGTGCGGATGACCACCCGCTTGCCCTTCATGGCGGCGGCCACCTGCTTGTAGGCACGGAACTGCTCCTCCTCGGTGGGGTAGTCGTCGGCGGCCAGGTAGAGGAACTCGGAGCGGAACAGGCCCACGCCCTGGCCGTCGTTGGCGAGTACAGCGGGCACGTCGTCGGGGGAGCCGATGTTGCAGTAGACCATCATCTCCCGGCCGTCCAGGGTCACGTCCTTCTGGCCCACCATGCTGCGCATCAGCTCCCGCAGCTCGGTCTGCTTCTGCTGCCGGGTCTCCAGCTCGGCCAGGGTCTCCCCGTCCGGGTCCAGGATGATCTGACCGGTCTCGCCCACGATGTAGGCCTCTCTGCCGTCCAGGTCCTCGCTCAGGGCGTCCCCCAGGCCGCACACGGCGGGGATGCCCATGGTGCGGGCCAGAATGGCGGTGTGGCTGTTGCCCGAGCCGCCCCGGGTGGCAATGGCCAGGATCTTGCTCTTGTCCAGCTGGATGGTCTCGGAGGGGGCCAGGTCGTCGGCGGCCAGGATCACCGGCACCTCCGAGTCGATGCCACCCTGGGCCACACCGGTGAGGATGTTCACCAGCCGGCCGGTCACGTCCCGCACGTCGGCGGCCCGGGCCTGCATGTAGGGGTCGTCCATAGCGGCCAGCATGGCGGCAAACTGCTCCCCGGCCTGCTGAGCGGCGTACTCGGCGGTGTACCCCTCCTCCAGCTGCTCGTCCATGGCGCCGGTGAAGTCCTCGTCCTCCAAAAACATGGCGTGGGTCTCAAAGAGGGTGGCGGCGTCGTCGCCGGCCTGGGCACGGGCCTTTTCCGCCATCTCCTCCAGCTGCTCCATAGCCTGGGCTCTGGCGGCCTCCAGCCGCGCCCGCTCCGCGGCGGGGTCCTGGGCGAGCTGCTGCTCCACCACGGCGCTGGCCCGGTGATAAAAGCAGAGCGTACCCTGTTCGATGCCCTTGGACACGCCCTGGCCCTGTAAGATCTTCATATGCTGTGCTCCTTTCCGAAATGAAAGCAAAACCGCCCGCCGCCCCGGAGGGACAGCGGGCGGGACGCTGAACCTGTCTATTTACAATTTACAGATTGGTCTTGAAGAACTGCTCCATAGCGGCAATGGCGGCGTCCTCGGAGGGGCCCTCGGCCTCCACGGTGATGGAGTCGCCGGTCTTGACGCCCAGGCCCATCAGCTTCATCAGCTGGGTGCCCTTCACGGTCTTGTCCCCCTTGGTCAGGGTGATGGTGGTGTCGGCAAACTCCTTGGCGGCCTTGACCAGCAGGCCGGCGGGACGGGCGTGGATACCCAGGGGATCCTGAATGACATAGGTAAAGCTCTTCATAACAGCAAGACTCCTTTTTATGTTTTATTTCATATGGGATTACATCTATTGCTTCAGAGCGGCGGAGCCGGTCCGCCCCTCTGTGTCGAACACGCGCTGCACATGCATGGCCAGGTAACCGATCTCCGCCTCGTCCACCTGACGGCCCAGGGTGCGCTCCAGCTGGCGGCAGATCTGCTCGGAGATGTCAAAGGCCCGGGGGCAGGACACCCGCATGATGTGGTTGACGTCCATGCTCAGCCGCTCGCCCTTCAGGAGCCGGGCGGCCATGTATTTGATGTGGCTCATCAGCCGGTTGTAGGACAGGGAGTTGACGTCCAGATTCACGCCGGTGGCCTGCTGGACCAGGTCCACGCACGCCCGGATGATGCCCGCGGTCTGCATGGCCTGGGAGACCTGCATGGACTCCAGGGAGGAGTGGATGTGCAGGGCGATGTAGCCCAGCTCGTCGTCGCTGAACCGGAGGCCGGTCTGCTCCCAGATCACGTCTCCGCCCCGGCGGGCCACCTGAAACTCGTCGGGGAAGAGGGCCTTGATGTCCGGTGTCAGGGGGTTGCCGATGGGGGCGTTTTTCCGGATACGCTGGGCGGCAAAGGCGATGTGGTCGGCCATGGGGATGAGGATGCTGGTATCCACCTGGCCGAAGGTGTTCTTGGCGTCCAGAATGATGGTGTTTGCGATATTGAGGTAGAGCGGATCGATGCGCTTGACCAAGTCCCTGGGGTTGCCCCGGTCGCACTTCTGGGAGAGCTGGTACACCGTGGCGTCGGGGGCAAAATCCACCCGCTCTCCCGGCTTGCGGCCAAAGCCCACCCCCTTGCCCATGACCAGATTCTCCTGGTTGTCCTCCTGGTTCAGGGCCAGGACGGTGTTGTGGTTGAGAACTTTTGTAATGCGGTACACACGCTCACGCTCCTACACAGATAACGCGCTTGTTTTATCAGGACTCGTAGATATCCAGGGCCAGCAGATCCTCGCCGTGCTCCACGTGGCCGGCCTTCAGCAGCCGCAGCTCCTGGTTGTCCTCCATGGAGGTGAAGAGCACCGGGGAGGACACGGAGGTGGCGTTCTCCCGGATGAAGTCCAGGTCGAACTCCAGCAGGCGGTCACTCTTCTTCACCTGGTCGCCCTCCTTGACCAGGGCGTGGAAGCCCTGACCCTTGAGGGCCACGGTATTGATGCCCACGTGGATGAGCATCTCCACGCCGTCCTCCAGCTCCAGGCCGATGGCGTGGTTGGTGTCAAAGACAAAGCTGATGGTGGCGTCGCAGGGGGCGGTGACCACGCCCTCGCAGGGGATGACGGTGGCGCCGTCGCCCATCATCTTCTCGGCAAAGGCCGGGTCGGGGGAGGCGGTGATGGGGGCGGACTCCCCGTGGAAGGGGCTGCCGATGACAATGGTCTTGACCAGGGCGCCGTGGGCTGCGGGCGCCTCCGGGGCGGAGGACTCAGCGGGGGCTGTCTCCACGGCGGGGGCGGCCTGCTGGGCCGCGCCGCTGCGCAGGTAGTCTTCCAGGTTGGCCTTGATGATATTCACCTGGGGACCGTACACCACCTGGACGCCCTGGCCCTTCTGGACCACGCCGGCCGCGCCGGTGGACTTGAGGATGGCCTGATCCACCTTGCCGCCGTCCACGACGGTACAGCGCAGGCGGGTGGCGCAGCAGTCCACGTCCTTGATGTTGGCCGCGCCGCCCAGGCCCTGGGCGATGGCGGCGGACACCTGGTCGCCGCCGGCCTCGCCGGCCTTCCGGGCGTTGTAGTCGGCCTTGGTGTACAGCTTGGTCTCCTGATCGCCCTCCTCACGGCCGGGGGTCTTGAAGTTGAACTTCTTGATGAGGAAGGAGAACAGGAAGTAGTACACCAGGAAGAAGACGATGCCCAGGGGGATGATCAGCAGCCAGCTGGTCTTTTCGTTGCCCTGCAGGATACCGAACAGGGCCAGGTCGATGAAGCCGCCGGAGAAGGTGAGGCCCACGGTGATGTTGAGAATGTGGCACAGCATGTAGGCAAGACCTGCAAAGACCGAGCTGATGACGAACAGTACGGGGGCCACGAACAGGAAGGAGAACTCCAGGGGCTCGGTGATGCCGGTGAGGATGGAGGTGAGGGCGGCGGAGAGGAGCAGGCCGCCCACCTGCTTTTTCCGTTCCGGCTTGGCGCAGCGGTACATGGCCAGGGCCGCTCCGGGGAAGCCGAAGATGTAGAGCACGAACTCACCGGTGAAGCACCAGGTGCCCGCGGTGGAGAAGTGGGTGACAGTGGGGTCGGCCAGCTGGGCGAAGAAGATGTTCTGAGCGCCGGATACCACGGTGCCCGCCACCTCCATGGTGCCGCCCACGGCGGTCTGCCAGAAGGGCAGGTAGAACACGTGGTGCAGGCCGAAGGGGATGAGCAGCCGCTTGATCATGCCGAACAGGAAGGTGCCGAAGTAGCCGGAGCTGTACACCACCATGCCCAGGGCGTTGATGCCCTCCTGGATGGGCTGCCAGACAAAGAACATGAGGATGCCCACCAGGGCGAAGACCAGGGTGCTGATGATGGGCACGAACCGGGTGCCGCCGAAGAAGGAGAGCACCTGGGGCATCTGGATCTTGTAGAACCGGTTGTGGAGGGCGGCCACGCCCAGGCCCACGATGATGCCGCCGAAGGCGCCCATCTGGAGGGAGGTGATGCCCAGCACCGAGGCGGTGGAGCCCTCCAGCAGGTTTTCTGTGCCGCCGGTCAGGGTGATCATGGCGGAGATGGCCGAGTGCATCACCAGGAAGGAGACTGCGGCGGCCAGGGCGGCCACTTCCTTTTCCTGCCGTGCCATGCCGATGGCCACGCCGATGGCGAAGATGAGGGGCAGGTTATCAAAGATAACGCCGCCGCACTTGCTCAGAACCGAGAAGATGAAGTAGGGGACGGTGCCGGGGCCCATGACCCCCAGCAGATTGTAGGTGGCCAGGGTGGTCTCGTTGGTGAACGAGCTGCCCAGGCCCAGCAGCAGTCCTGCCACCGGCAGGATGGCGATGGGGAGCATAAAGGACCTGCCCACCCGCTGCAGTACGCCGAAGAATTTTTCCCTCATTGTGCTACCTCCTGATCACATAGTGCGATTTGTTCCTGCCGGCCGCTCTACGCGAAAAAAGCACTAACCGACAACTATTACATATCACGTTAACATGTATGCAATAGCAGAAGGTTAGTGCCTGTTGCCAGTAACACACCTATATGGAACTTAACTCGGCCAAAGAGTAGCATAAAGTATGAAAAATGTCAATCTCTCCGGGAGGTTTTCAACTTTATACACAAAAACGATGGGCTCAACTTGTCTAAAACGCGGAATGAACCGGAAATGAAATACTGGCAGTCCGTCCAGAATGGGAAGGACTGCCAGTTAAAGCCGTTTGTGGGCATACCAGACCGTCCAGATGAGCAGGCCGCCCATGGCCAGCAGGGCGAGGGCGACGGCGCAGTCGAACGCCATCAGACACAGCTCCCAGGGGGCGGGAGCAGACTGAATGAGGGACCCGGGCGCGGCGCCCTGCATGAGATTGGAGTTGACCAGGGTGTAGCACAGGTCTCTCACCGCTCTGCGCAGCAGCAGCTGGCTGTCGGGAGACTGGCTGTCGGACAGATTGAGTGCCGTGCCGGAGGAAGTGGACATGAGCAGGTCGCACCCGGCCCGGAGGAGCCGGTCCACCTGGCTGTCGCTGCCGCTCAGGTGCATGTCGGAGAGAATGGTACCCTGAAAGCCCCACTCCCCCCGGACCACGCCGGTGAGCAGGGCGGGGTTGGCGGCCGACCACAGGGCGCCCACGGCGCAGTCCCCCGCCATGAGAAAGTCGCCGGCCCGCATGGTGCGGGTGCGGGTGACGCCGTCCTTCTCGCCAATGTAGCGGATGGTCTTGCGGGATGTCTTGAGGGCGATCTCATAGGGCCGCAGATAGATCTCCCGCAGGGCCTGTTCGGTGAGCCAGACGCAGGTATGGGGATTCTTGTGGGCCTCCGTGTCCATGAGGACAAAATGCTTCGCCGCGCAGCTCAGACCCGCGTCCCCTGCGCCCGAGATGACCCGCGCCCCCAGCACACCGGAGAGCAGGGGATCTTCGCTGAAATACTCGGAGGAGCGGCCGCCAAAGGGGGTGCGGCGGATGTTCAGCCCGGGGGCATACCAGCCGTTGATGCCGGAGAGAAGGGCCTCCTGGCCCACCATATAGCCGAAATCATACATCAGCTCCGGATTCCAGGCGGCGGCCATCACCGGCGCGGCGGGGTAGCCGCACACACCCTTGATCCAGTTCTGGCCGTTGACGTCGGCCATGGTGAGCCCCTGAGGGCCGTCGTGTTCCACCGACTCCGGCTTGCCGATAGCGGGGAGAGCGCCGGTGCCGTAGGCGGCCTGAAAGAGGCACAGCCGCAGCGCCTCCGGGTCGTCATAGGTGAGCTGGTCCAGCAGCAGCGTCCACATAGGGTCCCAGTACCGCTTGCCCCGCAGGTCGGCCAGCACCAGGCCGTTTTCCGCCCCTGAGATGGGAGCGGAACCCGTCTCGTGTTCCCCGCTGCCGGCAGAGTCCGGCTTGGTGGTGTCTGCGGCGGTGATCCAGGCTCTGACCGTATCGGAGGCGGCGCGGTCGGCGTCCGTGGGCGCGGTGGGCTGGGTCCCGGCCCAGTCGGCCCGGGAGAGGCATACCGCGCCGCTGACAGCCGGATCGGACATGTAGGTGTTGAGCTGCTCAAACTGGTTGACCGCGGCCTGTCCGCCGCTGCTGGGGAGAGACAGGGGGTCCCCGCTGTCGTTTAGCTCTGCCTGGGCGTCCAGCTCGGACTGGCGGGGGTTGCTATTGTCATACCAGATGGTGCCTGGCACTGCGGTGGTCCGGCTGTCCAGCACGTCGTGGGAGTTGGCCCGGATGGAGATGACGTACGCCCCCGCCTCCAGCATGTAGCAGCCGGTGGAGCCGTCGCCGTTGTCCCGGGTATAACAGTAGGAGGCCATGTCCTCCTTGGAGAAAGAGAGGGAGACATCCTGATACTCCCCCGGGGCCAGCAGATCTGTCTTGGCGAACTGGACCAGCACCGCTGTGGACTTCTCAATTGCATATTCCCGGTCTAAATCGGTGTAGGGCGGGGTGAAATAGACCTGGACCACCTCTTTTCCGGCATAGTTTGTGCCGGTGTTGGTCACCCGGACGGTGAGGGAGATATCCTCGCCCCGGTCGGAGAAGTTCACGATCTCCTGGGAAAAGGAGGTGTAGCTCAGGCCGTAGCCAAAGGGGCAGAGCACGCCGGAGACAGGGTCATAATAGTCCCCCAGAAAACCGGTATCCCAGGCAGTCTCATAGTACCGGTAGCCCAGATAGATGCCCTCCTCATACTCCCGGAAGGGGGCGCCTGCATGCTCCTCCCAGCTGTCCCGGTTGACCAGAGTGGTGTCGGCGTTGGTGTAGACAAAGGCGTCGGAGCCGTCGTCCTGGTTGGCGAAAGTGGGAGACCGCTTGAAATCAGCGGCCCACAGGTCGGGCAGCCGCCCGGAGGGATTCACCTGGCCGGAGAGGACCCGGGCCAGGGAGCCATAGCCCGTGCTGCCCGCGCCGCCCAGCCAGACGATGGCGTCAACGCCGGGGTCGTTTTCCAGTTCCGATACCTCCATGGGCGAGGAGGAGGCCAGCACCACCACGACCCCATCGCAGTTGGCCTTGGCAAAGGAGATGAGGGCCTGCTCGGCAGTGGTGACGGCCAGCATATGGGGCGTGCCGTCATCGTAGACCGAGACGGAGGCGTCACAGTCCTCGCCGGTCTGGCGGCCCAGAAACACCACGCCCACCGTGCCGGCGCAGGTGTCCGCCAGATCCGTGTAGACGTCGGGGGAGAACTCGTATAGAATGGTCCATTTTCCGGGGGCCTGGAGCGGCGTGGCGGCGGTCAGGCTGGGATTCTCCTCGATCTCCTCGGAGGCCCCGGCGGCCTGAAAGAGCCGCTCCTCCAGGACAGTGTTGAGGGAGGAAAAGACGGTGCGCAGCCCCTGGGCGGGGCTGATCGTGTGGGCACCGTCGTCGCCGATGGCGGAGGAGCCGCTGCCGCCGTAAAAGGGCCGGCAGTACCGCAGCCCAAAGGGAGAGAGGGCGGCGCTGTCCGACAGCGGGAGAAGGCCGTCGTTTTTCAGCAGCACGATCCCCTCGTCGCTGATCTCTGCGGACAACTCCTGGGCGGCGGCCAGGGACTCGGACTTGGAGCTGTACGCCTGGGTGTAGTAGTCCGCGTCCAGCGCCTCCGCCTGTTCCAGGGGCTTGACCGTCCGCGCGCCCCGGCCGAACAGGCTGTTGAGAGTGGAGGCGTTGGCGTACATGCCGGCAGTCAGGGTGCAGGATAGGGCCAGCAGCAGGGCCATAATGGGCAGCAGGGTACGGCGCAGCCTGCTGATCTTTTCTCTTGTCAGATTTTTCATGGCGGGACCTCCCTGGTCTCCGGCTCAGACGGCCTGGCCGCCGCCGGAGAGCGGCAGAAGAATGTTAAGATTGAAGATCTGGTCACGGGCGTCAAAGGAGATGCTCCCGCCGTATTTCTCCACGATCATCACCATGCTCTTCACGCCGAAGCCGTGATAATTCTTGTCCGTCTTGCTGGTGACGGGCAGGCCGTGCTCCATGTGGACGTCGCCGCTGTAATAGTTGTGGGAGTTGATGGACAGCAGCTCCCCCTCGGCCCGGATGGTGACGCCGATGACCCGCTTGTCCTGCTCCAGCTGGATCACGGTCTGGATGGCGTTGTCCAGTATGTTGCCGAAGAGGGAGTAGATGTCCGGGTCGCTCATGAAGCCCAGTTTGGCCCCGTCGGCCATATAGCTGATAAAAATACCGTTTTTCTGGCAGTACAGGCTCTTTTCCGCCAAGATGATGTCCAGGGCCTGGTTGCCCGTCTTGACGATTGAGTCATAGATGGAGATAGTCTCCTCCATCTCCCGCAGGGCGGCGGGGTCGATGGCGGCCTGCTTGCTGATGTTGTGGATCTGGTGCTTCATGTCGTGGCACTTCATGTTGATGAGGTCAATGGTGTCCTTGGAGATCTGATACTGCTTCTGCTCCTGGCGCCGCATCTGGTTGACTACCTCCAGCTCATCCTCCAGAGACTTGCTGAGCAGCAGGCTGAACTGGAGGACCAGCACCGAGATACTGCAGATGATGTTGGTCAGGGAGCCGGAAAGGTAGTACACCAGGTCCAGGCTCTCATACTTGCGGTAGACCACAAAGGCGTTGAGGATGATCTCCACCAGCAGGATGAGCACCAGCAGAGCCAGCAGGGCTGGGCTTTTGATGGTGATGACCTCGTCCTTTTTCAGCCTCCGGCCGAAGATCTGGTACAGGCACCAGTACACCAGGGCGTAGACCTCTACAAAGATGAGGGCGGAGAAGGGGCTGATGTCCACAGTGCTGTCGCTGTAGAACTGGGCGGCGTGCTCAAAGCCGCCCAGGGTGGTGGCCAGGTCGTAGCACACCGAGGCCAGGTGCTGGATGGTGTACCCCGCCGCGGTGCAGAACAGGCAGGCGCGCCAGCTGATGTCGTAGCAGAACTTGGACAGCAGGATGGACAGCAGAAAGAACAGGGAGAACATGAGCCGCTCCGACTTCGCCGGCACCTTCCCCACCGCGCCCACCGGCGCGGACCTGACGGCCAGCGACGCGGTCATCGAGGGCTACCAGGCCTATAAGGCCGCCGACCACCAGGACCCGGAGGCGGAGAAGCCCACCACCGGCGCGGACAACGGCCTGTCCCTCATCGACCTGCGGGGCCTGCCCTACGACGACCCCTCCTGGGACCTGCTGCTGGACCAGATGGAGGAGAAGGACATGGTCAAGCTGGTGCTCAACGGCATGTACGCCACCGTGGAGATGTCCTCCATCGGCAAGCCTGCCACGGAGGACTACGACGGCCCTGCCGGCATCAACTCCTACATGACCTCTCTCAGCTGCACCTCCTACCCCTCCGAGGTGGTCATCGCCTCCACCTGGAACGCCGACCTGGCCTACCGGATGGGCGTGATGGTGGGCAACGAGGCCATTGACAACGGTGTCACCGGCTGGTACGCCCCGGCCATAAATATCCACCGCAGCCCCTTCGGCGGCCGCAACTTCGAGTACTACTCCGAGGACCCATTCCTCTCCGGTGTGATGGGGGCGGCCACCGTGTCAGGCGCCGGCAGCAAGGGCGTCTACTGCACTATCAAGCACTTTGCCGTCAACGACCAGGAGACCAACCGGGTCAACAACGGCGTCAGCTCCTGGGTCAACGAGCAGGCCATGCGGGAGATCTACCTCAAGCCCTTTGAGTACACCGTGAAGAATGCGGCCCAGACCGTGAACTATATCTCCGACGAGCTTGGCACCATGTCCCAGCAGGAGATGGCGGGCTGTACGGCGGTGATGAGCTCCTACAACCGGCTGGGCGCCACCTGGGCCGGCGGCTCGGAGGCCCTGATGCAGACCGTACTCCGGGACGAGTGGGGCTTTGAGGGCCTGGCTATCACCGACTTCGACCTGTATGAGTACATGTATCCCGACCAGGCCATTGCCGCAGGCACCGACCTGATTCTGTCCACCGACGCCATGAAGGGGTTGGAGGACACCTCCAGCCCCACGGCGCTGAACAACCTCCGCGAGTCCTGCCACGACATTCTCTATACCGTGGTACACTCCAATGCCATGAACGGCATCGTACCCGGCACCATCATCTCCTACACCGCCGCACCCTGGGAGACCGGGCTGATGATTGCCGACGTGGTGGTGGCCGTGCTGCTGGCGGCGGGCGTCGCCTGGGTCATCATCCGGGTGAAGAAGAACAAGAGCTGAACAGAAAAACGCAAAAAAGAGCGCCTGCACAGCAGGCGCTCTTTTTATATGGGCGGGTTATCCGAAGATGGAGAACTTGACGATCAGGCCGGAGAACACGATGGACACGGTGGAGCAGAGCTTGATGAGGATGTTGAGGGAGGGGCCGGAAGTGTCCTTGAAGGGGTCGCCCACGGTGTCGCCGATGACGGCGGCCTTGTGGCAGTCAGAGCCCTTGCCGCCGTGGGTGCCGCCCTCGATGTACTTCTTGGCGTTGTCCCAGGCGCCGCCGGCGTTGGACATGAACACGGCCACCACGAAACCGGTGACGGTGATGCCGCCCAGCAGGCCCACAACGGCCTCAGCGCCCAGGATCAGACCGGTGACAACGGGCACCACGATGGCCAGAAGGGAGGGGGCCACCATCTCATGCAGAGCGCCCCGGGTGCACAGGTCCACGCAGGAGGCATAGTCCGGGTCGGCCTTACCCTCCATGATGCCGGCGATCTCTCTGAACTGGCGGCGGACCTCCACCACGATGGACTGGGCGGCCCGCTGCACGCCGCTCATGGTGAGGGCGGCGAACACGAAGGTCAGCATGGCGCCGATGAAGATGCCCACCAGCACGGCGGGGTTGGTGAGGGAAAGGTCCAGCACCCGGCCATTGCCCATGGTGGACAGCTTTACGTTGACCACATCCACATAGCTGACCAGCAGGGCCAGGGCGGTGAGGGCGGCGGAGCCGATGGCAAAGCCCTTGCCGGTGGCGGCGGTGGTGTTGCCCAGGGAGTCCAGGGCGTCGGTGCGGGTGCGGACCTCAGCGCCCAGGCCGCTCATCTCGGCGATGCCGCCGGCGTTGTCGGCCACGGGGCCGTAGGCGTCGGTGGCCAGGGTGATG
>NZ_CALXEG010000018.1 GCF_944387275.1 uncultured Pseudoflavonifractor sp. | reverse complement strand
TGTCGCGACTTCATTCTACCAGAGATCTGCAAACCATGTCTCTTTTTCTTTTTGCGAAACTTATTCTACCTTATCAGCTGATCCGGGAGCGCAAGCAGTACATCGGTGTATCAGGCCGTGAAGCTTATCAAGCCATGTGTGAGGACCTTGCTTTTGCTCAGCAATCCCTCAAAACCGTGCTCAATGATTACGCCGATCTGTTTCGGAAACGCTTTTCCGAGGGACTGTCCATCCGCAAAACGGCTGAGGCCATGCACCTGAATCGCGGCGCAATCGAGCGTCGGCAGATTGCACTCTATCGGGCGTTTGCTCAGCTTTTGCAGCAGCGGGACGAGGCAGACGGCGTCTGCCGGTTAATGCAGGAAACCGAGGAATTTTTTGAAGATATAATGGAATAACCAACGCCATTTTGAAGCGCTTGCCTGAACGGCAGGCGCTTCTTTTTTCTGCCGCTTGTGACAGAACCGTGACACCCCGCTTCATTTTGTCCGTTGTCTAGTGAAAGGGTTTTTAAGCAGGCACTTTGCTTTGCAGAAAAAGATTTTTGCATTCCCCCCAATTTCAAAAAAATTGTCCGTTGGAAAGTGAGAAGGACTTTGGAAAATTCTTTTCTGACGCCGCCTGACTTTTTCGACTTTTCTGTCCGATGGATTGTGAAAGGCAGACGAATGCTTCAAACCGTCTTTCAACCAAATTTTATCAAAACCAAAAGGAGAACCACCATGATCATTCACCACAACCATACCCGCATGACCGCCGTTCCCATGAAACTGCTGGGGAGGTAAGCCATGCCGGATCGCACACGACCCATCCGCAAGGAAATCTGCCTGAATGAACAGGAGCTGAGCCTGATCCAGCACAAAATGCGCCAGCTAGGAACCCACAATTTCGGCGCATACGCCCGCAAGATGCTGATCGACGGCTACATCATCAAGGTGGACTACACCGAGCAGAAAAAGCTGGCTGCCGCCGTCAGCAGGATCGCTGCAAACATAAACCAGATCTGCCGCCGCATCAACAGCACCGGGCATCTCTATGCAGACGACGTTGCCGAGCTGAAAGCACGGCAAGCCGAAATCTGGGAGCTGCTGAAAATGCGGCAGAAGGACGAGCTGTGACCACAACGGGGTTTTCCATGTGTGGCTTTTCCGGCACCGGTTTTCCAGGCAGTGGACAAGTTGACGCTCCGGAGGGTTCCGAAAACGGATTTCAGGACGACGGTTTCCGCGACGTTCATTTAGGCTGAATTTCATCCCCTAATCAATAAGAAATAAATCAAGATACAAGAAACTCATCCATCAATCCAATCAATACGCCTGATAGGATGGATAGGACAGGAGGTCAGATGAAAATATTCTGTAAGTTTACCACTGACAGCCCGGCGGCATCCTATGTGCCGCTTCCGAGGTTTCTGCTGCAAGACGAAACGCTCTGTGAGATCAGCAACGACGCAAAAGTGCTCTACGCGCTGCTGTTGGACAGAGCCAGCATCTCCCGGCAGAATGGCTATGTCGAGCCGGACGGCACCATCCGGCTGTACTTCACAGTGGAACAGGCACAGGCCAAGCTCCACCGCAGCCGCCAGAGCGCCACGCGGATTTTTCGAGAACTGGAGTACAGCGGCCTGATCGTCCGCCGCAAGCAGGGGCTGGGCAAGCCCGCCCTCATTACGCTGAATTACCCGGCGGATGCTAAACTCATCGCCAAGGAGGAAACGAATGCGCAGACTTGACCCCATCGAGCACCTGCCGGACGGCACGCTTTTCCGCCTGACGCCGGGACAAGTTCGCAGCGTGCGCAAGCTGGTCAAGCGCTGCTGCAACTTCGCAGACGGCGACTGCCTGCCGCTGGATGGCACCTGCCCACAGGCCATCTCCCACAGCCTGATCTGCCGCTGGTTCCGCCATGCCGTGCTGCCGGAGCAGCCGAAGCTGGAGCAGGCCATCCTCACCCCGAAGAAGCTGCACCGCTGTCAGGTCTGCGGCAAGGACTTCCTCGCCCGCTCTGGTCGGGCGAAATACTGCCGCGAATGCGCGGCCAAAGTCCACCGGCAGCAGAAAGCAAAATCCGCCCGCAGACGGCGCTCCGGCGTAGACAATTAGGTGCCGAAAAAGCCAGTGTTTCCAAGGCTTCCCGCACCGCAGAATGCACCGAGCAATACGATTTCCCCTGTATCCCCGAAAAACACGTTTTATCTGTCTACATACGCACCGGAAAACACGCATAGAGTGAAACAGCAAATGCTCTGGAAAGGAGGGCAGCGATGGAAGTATTTCTGATTTTCCCTAAATCACAGCAAGCAAACCAGGAGCTTGCACAGGAACTGGCGAAGTTCCAGTCCGAACAAGTGCTGAAGAGCGTCCAGAAGCTGCCCTGTTCCACGGAGCAGAAGCTGGAACTGGTAGATGCAGCAGTGAAGCACCTGAAAAAGCGGAAGTAATACATAAATCCGAGCAGACTGGCCTCAAGTGAAGCCGGTCTGCTCGGTTTTGTAGATGCTCCTTGCATATTCTTATTGATTTTCTTCTTTCAGAAGCCGTTTGAAAAGGGTCGGATAATTGCTTGCGCCGTAGGCAATATGGTAAACATAGACCGTTTCAGCAATCAGCCGATACACGCAGATATATTTTCCCGCGATGACATAGCGGTATCCGCCGTTTCGCAGTTCCTTATCCAGCGGGATATGGCCGGACAACGGGAACATCTTCAGACGGGAAAGCGTATCCAGAATCAGATTGGTGATGTTCCTCGCTGAGTTTGGCCCCACAAGGTTCATGTGGAGCTGCGCAATTTCTTCAAGCTCCCGCTGGGCGGGTTCCAGAATCACGAGATTAGCCACGCTGATAGATCGCCTCCAGCCGTTTCCTGGATTCCTCCAGCGTATAGGAGGGTGCATCGGAAAGCCGGGATGCCTCCGCCGCTTCCAACTTTATGCGCAGCTTTAAGGTTTCCTCTCGCTGTTCAAAGGCTTCAATGCTCATCACGACAAGATCACCCTCGCCGTTTTTTGTGATATAGATAGGTTCCGCTTCCTCATGCGCCAGATCAGAGATCGTGCCGTAGTCGTTGCGAAGCGCAGTAGAAGATTTGATAATCATGGGTCAACACCTCCTGAATTATTCTATGATAATTCTATCAGAATTATTCGCAATGTTCAAGCCTCTGCTTGAAATACTTCTCCCACGTGGATTTGAATATCTGCTTGCGGTTTTGCTCCCACTGCTTGAGACTGCCAAGGCTGACGCCCAGCTTGTCCGCATATTGTCTCTGCGTCAGCCCCAGTTTCGTTCGGATCGCCTTGATCTGCTCACCCTGACCATTTCTCAGAAATAGATTGTAGTCATCCAGAAGCATATCGACCGGCACTTCAAAAAGCTGCGCGATTTTCTCCATGTGCTCCGGTGAGTAGAAATCTTTTCCATATTCTTCGTAGTGAACATAGGTGCTCCGATCGATACCGGCGTAGTCCGCTACATCTCTTTGCCGCAGCCCTCTCTGGTATCGGAGCCATCGAAGCTTGTCCGCCGTTTCGGTGATTTCTGAGAAGTCCGAAAACCGTAAATTGAACTTTTCTGCGTCCTGAAACTTGTGCGGCAGCACCACTGGAAATTGCAAAATTTGGAGAGGGGCTACTTTTACTGCACCTGATACATTGGAAATCAGAATATAGCAGCGGAATTCCACTTGTGCCAGCAGGCGCCATTTTGCCTCAAAAGACACCCGTTCCGCCACCTCAATCGCCGATTGTTCTGCTACGATAGTATAGCATTTTCAATGCACCGGCTGGCATAGGTGGCCAGGCGCACGTTCTTATCCGCCTTGAAGGTGGAGATCCCCTTGATGAGCCCGATGGTGCCGATGGAGATCAGGTCGTCCTGGTCGTCGGTCTGGGTGTAATACTTCTTGATGATGTGGGCCACCAGGCGGAGATTGTGCTCGATCAGGACGTTCCGGGCCTCCAGATCCCCGGCGGCGCAGCGCTCCAGGTACATCCGCTCCTCCTCCGCCTTCAGGGGCCGCGGGAAAGAGCCCCCGTTCCCCCCGGAGAGCCGCAGTGTGACGAAGAGCCCGTTGAGCATCAGAAGCAGCCATGCTGTCAGCATACCATCACCCTCCATTTTTCTGCATGGTAAGGTATCCTATTCCTGTCCGGCACGTCCTTATGTTTGTTCCCTGTCCATACAGACATCCGCCCGGGCGCACATAGCGCACCCGGGCGGCTCTTTTGTGAGGCGGTTTACGTTCCGGCAGACACGGACTTCCGGATCTGGAGGAGAATCAGCAGCAGGCTGATCCCCAGCAGGATGTGGCCGATACCCGCCACGCCGGAGAGCGCGCCGTTCAGGGCGGAGGACAGGCTGGTCCCCAGCACCTGGACCACGCCCCAGAGCAGCAGGGTCAGGCCGGTCAGGTTCAGGCCCACGTGGTACACGGCCAGCACCTTTCCCGTGCCGGCGCCGGAAAAGCCCACGGCCTTCTCCAGCAGCAGGAGCAGCAGGAAAAAGGCCACGCCAAGGACAAAGTAGTGGGGGTGGATGGCGGAGAGCACAGTGCGGCCCGTGAAGCCATTGAACTTGGTGAATTCCCGGTAGAACACGCCGAAGATCATGGCGATCACGGCGTAGGCCACGGCAGTATTGGCATAGCGTTTCATACAGAATTCCTCCTTATTTTTCGTTCGTCATGGTCCGGTAGCCGATGAGCACGGTCCACACATAGGCGCAGGTCTTGGGGATCATCAGCATGCCGATCATGGGCACCACGTCGGCCCAGAGGACCACCGGGATATAGAAGGCGAAGCTGAGGACAATGGTCAGCCACATCCAGCGGAAGGCCCGGTCGTTCCGTTCCCCGGCGCTGCGGTAGAACAGGACGATGATCAGCACACCCAGCAGAGCAAAGGGGATGTTCCGCCAGATACCCCAGGACAGAGGTCCGGAGGCGCTGAGCCAGTCGTTCTGAGGCATCATGCACAGGAAAATCCGCAGACCAGCCAGGATGTACACGGCAGCGGTGACGCCGTGTTTTCCCTGAATCTGATAGCGCTGCCGCCAGACATAGTAGAGGAGCACATAGAAGATGGTCATGGTGATGGAGGTGATCCACTTGCCCAGCCCCAGGGGTACGGTGTAGTGCTCCAGACCGGTGGTGCACAGGGCCACCGCCCGGGGCACCAGGTGGAAGGCATCCCCCGCCCCCAGCACCACGGCCATCACGCCGAAGAGCCGGTACTGGTTCCGGCCTCCGCTGCCCCGGATCATGAGGATACCGATGGTAATGACTGAAATGAGATAGACCACGTCAAACAGGGTCTCTGCAATTGCCTGCATGGTAATGTTCCTTTCCTTGTTTTTCGTTCTTTCTCTATATCAACCGCACGCTGCCGCACGGACCGCCCTCCCGTAGTTCCGGCCGAACAGGCACCCGGCCAGCAGCAGGGCCGCCCCCAGGCCGGAGTAGAACACGGCGATAAACCGCTCCGGCGCCAGGCCGGAGGCCCGCAGGCCGATGCCGCCGGTCATCATCACCGCCATGATGGCAAAGGCCTTTCCGTCAAAAAATTTCAGAAAAAACTGGAGTTTTTCCTCCATGCCCGCAATGCGGCCGGTGTGCTTTTTCACCAGCCTCCCGAAGACAAAGCGCTGGAACAGCACAAAGACCACGGCGGACAGCAGCAGGTTCACCGCTGTGACATAGGCCGGGTAGGCCAGGACGCCGATCCGCAGGATATTGAATCCCGCCGCCCCCCACACCAGGCAGGCCAGCAGCAGGAGGGTATTCTTCTGTACTTTCATATCATATCGCTCCTTATCTGAACGCTGTTCATTTTGACTCTAAAAAAATCCCGCGCCCATCCCCGGGCCACAGGCCCGGAAAGATGGGAGAGCGGGGTATGTTCTGCTTCAAGGCTCCGGGGACAATCAGTAGACGGTTCTCCGGATCAGCTCCAGGACGGGGGACGGGTCATAGTCCTCCCGGAGCAGGGCGGACAGGAAGAGGGAAAACAGGATGTCCGCAAACTTTTCCGCCGTGAATTCACCGTCAAAGGCGCAAGTCCGGACTTTGGGGTCCCGCTTCAGTACGGCGCACAGTCCCCCCAGGATGTGCTGCCAGGTCTGCTCCATCCGCTCCCGGCCGCCGGCCTTCTCCATGCCCAGAAAGCCCATGGAGTGGAGGGTGAAGAACCCGGGATACGCCCGACAGCCGTACTCCATGCGCCCGTAGATCCAGGAGACGCAGGCCAGGGTGTCCCGGAACACCTCCTCCTGCTCCGGCAGGTGGAAGATGTCGCACCAGACGCTCTCCACCGTGGCGGACACCAGGTCGGCCTTGGAGGCAAAGTAGTTGTAGATGGACCCCACCGACACGCCGCAGGCGCCCGCCACGGAGCGGATGCTGACCGCGGACCAGCCCCGGCTGCGAATCAGCTCCCGGCTGGCGGCAAGGATCTCCTCTTTGGATGTGACAACGGTATTCATGGCCCGACCTCCAATATGAACAATGTTCATTATAGCGACGGCGCCCTGTCCTGTCAAGTATCCCGCTCAAATTTTTTCTCTTTCCCCATGCCGTTGTATCCGGCATGAAAATCACGTATAATGGGGATATCCTTCGCCGTCAGGCCAACCGAGGTGATAACCATGGACAATCCGGAACATCTGCTGGCCCATACCCTCCCCTTCTGGCCGGAGCTCAGTGCCGAAGAGCAGGATACCCTGAAACGGAGCCTTCTCTCCGCCGCCGTGCCCAAGGGCACGGTCACCCACCGGGCAGACCAGGAGTGCCAGGGCCTGCTTCTGCTCCTGTCCGGCCAGCTGCGGGTGTATCTTCTCTCCGAAGAGGGCCGGGAGGTCACCCTTTACCGGGTAAGAGCGGGAGAACTGTGCGTCATGTCCTCCTCCTGCCTGATGGACGCCATTGTGTTCGACGTGCTGATTGAGGCCATGGAGGACACCCAGGCCGTCACCATCCCGTCGGCCATCCTGTCCCCTATCCTCCAGAACCACCCCAGGGCCGAGCTTTTTCTCTATAAGACAGCCAGCGAGCGGTTCTCCGATATCATGTGGACCATGCAGCAGATCCTCTTTATGGGCATCGACCGGCGTGTGGCCATCTTTCTGTGGGATGAGATGCTGCGAAACGGCCCGGTCATCCCCCTTACCCACGACGAGATCGCCCGGTGCATCGGCAGCGCCCGGGAGGTGGTCACCAAGGTGCTCCGCTACTTTTCCCAGGAGGGCATCGTATCCCTCAGCCGGGGCAAGGTGACGGTCACCGACCGGGAAAAGCTGCGCGCCCTGACCTGAAGTGTAAGACAGTCACATACACCGCCCCCCGGTTCCGGTATACTGTACTGGAATCGGGGGGCGTCTGTCCGCCCGCCTGAAATCAGAGAGTTTTGGAGGTCTGTATGCTGTCAAAACGAGTTGCTGAGGTGAATCGGTCGCGCTGCGTGGCCTGTGGGGCCTGTGCAAAGGAATGTCCCAGAGGCGCTGTGGCAGTCCATCGGGGCTGCTTTGCCGCGGTGGAGCCGGTCCGCTGCGTGGGGTGCGGAAAATGCGCCAAGGTCTGCCCTGCGGACTGCATTACACTGCTGGAACGGGAGGGTCAGGCGTGAAAAAGACACATTGGTACGACTATCTCTGGCTCTGGTCCATTCTGTTCTTTGCCCTGGGCTTTTTCAACATCCTGTTTGCCTGGCTGGGCATGATCGACTTTCTCCTCCCCCTGGCCCTGGCCATTTTTGGGGGGAACAAGTTTTTCTGCAACAACCTGTGCGGACGGGGACAGCTCTTCTCCCTCCTGGGAGGACGGCTGAAGCTGTCCCGCGGAAAGCCCGCGCCCCGCTGGATGGCCTCCAAGGGCTTCCGGTACGGATTCCTGGTCTTTTTCCTGGCCATGTTCGGCAACATGCTGTTCCAGACCTGGCTGGTCTTTGCCGGAGCCTCCTCCCTGCGTGAGGTCATCAAGCTCTTCTGGACCATCCGGGTGCCCTGGGGCTGGACCTATACCGCCGGTATGGTCCCCGACTGGGTGGCCCAGTTCAGCTTCGGCTTCTACAGCCTGATGCTCACCTCCCTGCTCATCGGCCTCATTGTCATGGTCCTCTACCGGCCCAGAACCTGGTGCTCCTTCTGTCCCATGGGCACCATGACCCAGGGCGTGTGCAAGCTCCGGAACCGGGGTTGGAAGGAACAGGCCTGACATACCGCGGATTCTGTGCTATACTGGGAGCACATCACAGCGGAAGGGGTATGGATATGGACACCATACAGGAAAAGCTGTTTGCCCTCCAGGATCTGGACTACCGGCAGTTTCAGGCCAAGCTGATGCCCACCGTGGACCCGGAGCGGGTCATCGGTGTGCGGATGCCCGCCCTGCGGAAGCTGGCAAAGGAGCTGAAGGGCACGGCAGAGGCGGAGGCATTTCTCCAGACGCTTCCCCACCACTACTACGAGGAGAACAACCTCCACGGCCTGCTCCTGTGCGCCCGGTCCGGCTATGAGGAGACAGTGGCAGGACTGGATACCTTTCTCCCCCATGTGGACAACTGGGCCACCTGCGACCTGCTCTCCCCCAGGGCCTTCCGCTCCCACCCGCCCCAGCTCCCCGGGCAGATCCGGCGCTGGCTGGACAGCGGGGACACCTACACCGTCCGCTTCGGCCTGGAGATGCTGCTGTCCCTCTATCTGGACGAGTGTTTCCGCCCGGAGTACCTGGACTGGGCGGCGGAGGTGAGGAGCGAGGAGTACTATGTGCGGATGATGGTGGCCTGGTACTTCGCCACCGCCCTGGCCAAGCAGTACGACGCCGCCCTCCCCTATCTGACACTCCGCCGGCTGGACCAGTGGACCTATAACAAGACCATCCAGAAGGCGGTGGAGAGCTACCGCATCACCCCGGAACAGAAGGACGCGCTCCGGGCTCTGCGGTGGAAAAACAGCTGAAAAAAACGGAAGGCCTGACGGCCTTCCGTTTTTCATATCCAGGATGCTCAGCCCTTCAGCTGCTCCGCCGCCTTGATGAGGCGGAGGACATTGTCAGCGGTGAGGGTCATATTCTCCACGCTCTTGTACCGGGAGACCGAGAAGTCCTCGGGCAGGCGATTGATGGAGAACACGGCGGTGACGCCCATGCCGTAGGCCGGGTCGATGTCGTTGTCCGCGCCGCCCACGATGACGGTGACGGGCACGTTCTGGAGCTTGGCCCGCTTGGCCACGCCGATGACCACCTTGCCCCGGAGGGACTGGCTGTCGATCTTGCCCTCGCCGGTAAAGATCATGTCCGCGTCGGCGATGACGTCGGCAAAGCGGACGGTGTCCAGCACGGTCTCAATGCCCATCTGGAGCCGGGAGCCGAAGAAGGCCACCATGCCCGCGCCCATGGCGCCGGCGGCGCCGGAGCCGGGCATGAGGGCGATGTCCTGGCCCAGATCCCGCTGGATGACCTCGGCCAGGTGCTTGATTCCCTCGTCCAGGAAGAGGACCATCTCCGGGTCGGCGCCCTTCTGGGGGCCGAACACGTGGGAGGCGCCGGTGGGGCCGTACATGGGGTTGTCGATGTCGCACATGGTGACGATCTCCACGCCCTCCAGGCTCTTGTCCCGGCCGGACATGTCGATGCGGGCGATCTCGTGGGTGGTGCCGCCGGTGGGCACAAAGGTCTCACCCTTGTCGTTGTAGAACTTCACGCCCACAGCGGCGGCCGCGCCGCAGCCGCCGTCGTTGGTGGAGCTGCCGCCCAGGCCCACGATGATCTTCTTCACGCCCCCGGCCGCCGCGGCCAGGATCAGCTGGCCCACGCCGTAGGTGGTGGTCTTGCGGGGGTCCTTCCGGTCCTCCACCAGGGGCAGGCCGGCACAGGCAGCCATCTCGATGACAGCGGTCTCGCCGTTGTCGATGAGGCCGTAGAAGCCCTCCATGTCCTCAAAGTAGGGGTTCTTGACGGTGACCTTCACCTTCTCGCCGCCCAGGGCGGTGAGGAAGCAGTCCACGCTGCCCTCGCCGCCGTCGGCCACGGGGATGGACACCACCTGGCAGCCCGGGAAGTGCTCGGCCACCTTGCCGCCGATGATCTCGCAGATCTGGGCAGAGGACAGAGTGCCCTTGAAGGAGTCGGGAATCAGGACAACTTTTTTCACATATATTCCCCCTGAAGTGGAAAAGCCCGCCGCCGCACCTGCGGCGGCGGGCTCCCGTTGAATTTTGTCTGCCGGTTCAGGCTCAGATGACGATGACGGACACGCCGTCGGGGATGGCGCAGATGCTGGCGTTGGGGTTGCCCACGATCTCCTCGGCCTTCTTCAGGGCCTCCTCCAGGGAGTGGGCCGGGATCATGTGCAGGTCGGACACCATGTCGTCGGGGGCGTCGGAGATGTAGATGACGGTGGCGCGCATGAGCAGGCGGGCGAAGATCTGGGACTGCCACTGGTCAATGCGGGTCTGGTCCTTGGGGGTGGCCAGGAAGGTGGCCATCATCCGCTTCAGGTCCTTCTCCTCTTTGAAGGTCTTGTAGAACTCGGCGCCGCCGTGGCCGTCGTTGGACTTGGCCAGCATGATGATGACGCCGCCCTCCTTGACGGTGGCCTCGGCCGCGGTCATGCCCTTGACGGCCTGGTAGATGTTCTGGTCCAGGGGGTAGCCGCCGTTGGTGGAGATGACGATGTCGCTCATGACGGCGTCCACCTTGCACTTGGAGCTGAGGAACTCACGACCGGCGATGTGGGCCTGGTCCACGTCGCCGGAGACGGCGTAGATGACCTCCTTGTCGGAGTTGATGACCACGTTGCAGATAAAGGCCAGATGGGCGGCCCGGGCGGCGTAGAGCATGTCGATGTGGATGGGGTTACCGTCCACGATACCGGTGCGGGCCCGGTCGCTGGCGATGAACTCGGCGTTGTGGTTATAGATGACGGTCTTGCGGCTGGCGATGCCGGGCAGGATGCTCTTGCGGCCGCCGGAGAAGCCGGCGAAGAAGTGGGGCTCGATGAAGCCCTCGGCCACCAGCAGGTCGGCCTCCACGGCCAGACGGTCGATGATCAGCTCGCCGCCAGAGGGCAGCTTGCCCAGGCTGACCTGAGTGGGATCGTCGCAGTCGTGGACCACGATCTTCTCCTTCTCCACGATCTCGGGACCGAACTTGTTGATGAGCTCCTCCTTGGTGGTCTCACGGTGGCAGCCGGTGGAGATGAGGATGGTGATGTCGGCGTCGGGGTTGCCCTTGCGGATCTCAGCGAGCATCTGGGGCATGATGATCTTGCTGGGCACGGGACGGGTATGGTCGCTGGCGATGACCACCACCTTCTTCTTGCCCTCAGCCATGACGGACAGCTTGGGGGTGCCGATGGGGTGCTCCAGGGCCTGGCAGACCAGCTCCTCCTGGGACAGCTCAGGCTTGTAGTCGTGCATCTCGGAGGTCAGGACGGCGCTCAGCCGCTCCTGAGGGATGTCGATGGACAGGGTCTCCTTGCCATAAGGGAACTGAATGACGGGCATGGGTATTTCCTCCTTCACTGTGTTGGACGGCAATACAGGGCGGCGCAGGAGCCGCGCCCCACGTAAGAGAGAATGGTGGGGGCGGTCCTGATCGCCGCCCCGCGTACGACCGTCTATGTTTCTCAGAGCTTCTCGCCGATCTCAATGGCCTTGAGCAGGCTGTCCTCTTTTGCAATGCCCTTGCCCGCAATGTCAAAGGCAGTGCCGTGGTCCACGCTGGTGCGCACCACGTCCAGGCCAACGGTGATGTTGACGCCCGAGTCAAAGGCCAGCATCTTCAGGGGGATGTGCCCCTGGTCGTGGTACTGGGCCACCACCATGTCGAACTCGCCCTTTACCGCCCGCAGGAACACGGTGTCCGGCGGCACGGGTCCGGTGACGTTGATGCCCTCGGCCTTGCAGGCCTCAATGGCGGGGCCGATCTCCTTGATCTCCTCGTCGCCAAAGATGCCGTTCTCGCCCGCGTGGGGGTTGAGGCCGGCCACCGCGATGCGGGGATTCTCGTATCCCACCTTTTTCAGGGTGTCCCAGGACAGGTGGATCACGTCCATCTCCCGCTGCTTGGTGCACAGGTCGCAGGCCTGGCGGAGGGAGACGTGGGTGGTGACATGGATGGCCTTCAGCTTGTCGCTCCACAGCAGCATGGCGAAATGGTCGCCGTGGGTGAATTCGCCAAAGATCTCCGTGTGGCCGGCGTAGTTGTACCCGGCCAGGTGGAGGGCCTCCTTGTTGAGGGGGGCGGTGACCACGGAGGTGATCTCCTTGGCCAGGGCCGCGTCAATGGCCGCCTTCACGTAGAGGAAGGCGCACTTGCCGCCTGTGGCGCAGACCTTACCCACCGTAATGTCCTCCAGGGCGATGGGATTGGGGTCCACCACGTTGAGGCAGCCGTCTGCCGCCTCCGCCCCGTGGGAGACTGTACGGATGGTAAAGCCGTAGCCGAACTTCTCGTTGTAGTGCGCCAGCAGCGCGGCGCTGCCGAAGACCAGGCAGCGGTCCAGGTAGTCGCCTCTGGTTTTCAGGGCTTTCAGAATGATTTCCGGGCCGATCCCGCAGGGATCGCCCATGGTAATGCCAAAACGAGCCATTACTCGGGGATCACCTCCTTCAGTTTTCTCAGTGCAAAGGTGATGGCGTCCTCCTTGCCGAAGGCGCCCGCCTTGGTGACCACCTTCAGCCCGGCGAAGGGACCGCCGGACAGGCGCATCATGGGGATGCCCACCGCGATCTCGGTGACAATGGAGGAGCCCAGGCTCCGGGCCTCCATGAAGAAGCCCAGGGCGGTGTCGCCGCCGGTGAGGAACAGGCCGGACACCGGGGTCTGTTCCAGGATGAGCCGGGTCATCCCGCCCATGACCATCTGGGTGTAGCCGCTGACCTGCTCCCGGTTCAGGTTCAGCTTCTCGCCCACCGCCACCGAGCGGTCCAGCTCGGCCCGGTTGCAGGAGGCGGAGGAGGCCAGGATGGCGTCCTTGCCCTCCTTCAGCAGCGCCACGGTCTGCTCCACGTAGGTCTCCAGCTTCTGCTCGCCGGTGAGCAGCTCGGGAATGGGCACGCTGACCAGGGGGATGCCCTCACCGGCGGCAAAGTTGACCTGCTCCCGGCTGACAGCGCTGACGCTGGCCACCACGGCCAGGGCCGGGGGCACGTCCACCTCCACGCCCAGCAGATGGTCCGCCATGGCGGCGGTGCCCACCCACAGCGTCCGCTTTCCGGTGGCCACAGCCGCCCGGATGACAGAGCGCAGGTCCGCGTTGGTGGCGCTGTCGCAGGTGAAGACCCGACCGCCGGAGAAGTCGATCTCCCCGGCGGACACCTTGTCCTCGGAGATATGGGTCACCGGCTCGTCGTACACCGCCTGAAGCAGCTTGGTGATGTTGTCCTCCGTGACAGGGGTCTTGGGGTCCTTGGCCAGCTCGGTGCGGGTGATGGGGATTCCCTTGAGCAGGTGCACGCCCCCCACCGTGGTGCGGCCCAGGTCGGGCAGGGCCGGGGCAAAGACCACCAGCTCGCTGCCGTACAGCTGATCCACGGCCTTGATCTCGGCGGCCACGCTGCCCCGGAGGGTGGAGTCCACCTTTTTCATCACCCGGCCGAAGGACGTCAGGTCCACGCCCTTCAGTCCGGCGCGGACCGCGGCGGCAGCCTCCTCCGGCCCCAGGGCCCTGGACTCGGTGTCCAGGACGAAGGAGCCCTCGGAGGCGATAAAGTCGCTGGAGAAAACCACGCTGGTGGGGACGCCCCGCCGCTTCAGCTGTACGCCTGTGTCATTGGCGCCGGTAAAGTCATCCGCAACGATCAGATATCTGTTCAACGGGGTTCCCTCCTATGTACGAATCGTATACGTCTGTGCTGTCCGGACGGCCAATCAGACCATCTCGCCGTCAATGGCAGCCTTCTCCCGGTTGTCATCCACATAGCGCTCGGGGTGCTTCTTCCGCTCCACGCGGTCCAGGAAGGTGACCAGCAGGGGGCAGAGGATGGCGGTGACGATGATGGCGGCGGAAATCTGGACGGTGGCGGAGGCGGCCACAATGGCCAGAGTGGGGTCTGCGTTGGCCAGAGCCTCAGGGGTAGCGGCGGCGTTGCCGGCGGTGGTGCCGATGGCGGCGCCCACCTGGGGACGCTTCACGCGGCCGATCTTATACACCAGGTAGCCGATGAGGCCGGTGACAGCGGTGCAGACCACGCCCAGCAGGATGCCGGGGAGACCGGCGCTGATCAAGTTGGTGAAGGTGAGGCCGGCGCCCAGAGGGAAGGCGAAGAAGGGGATCATGATGGTGGCGCCGGGGGCGCAGAACTCCCGGATGTCCTCGTCGATGTTGCCCAGGATGCAGCCAACCACGATGGGGAGCACGCAGCCAACCAGGGTCATGAAGGGGATGTCGGCCATACCGGTGGCGCCCAGGGCCACCATGGTGAAGAAGGGACCGTCGTTGATGGACAGGATGGACACGGCGCCCACGTCGGTCTCGTCGCCGAACTCACCGGCCAGAGCGGCGTACAGGCCGCCGTTGGAGTTGGAGATGGCGCCCACGATGGCCAGAGGCGCGATGCCCAGGATGCCGTTGGGACCCCAGATCTTGTTGACCAGCACGCCCAGGATAATGCCCAGGCCGACCTTGACAACGGTCAAGACCACGCCCTTGGCCAGGGGGATACCGGCCCGCTTGACGTTGATCTGCGCGCCGTTGCAGAACAGGAACACTGCCAGGATGGGCATGGCGCCCGACTTCCACAGGTAGGACGTGAAGGTGCCGCTGCCGCCCAGGGTGATCAGGCCGGGCAGCCAGGTGTTGAAGGCAGCACCCAGAAGCAGGGGGACGATCATCAGACCGCCGGGGACTTTCTTGACCATTTTCAGAATATGCATTACGAAATCCCTCCTATTCAGCTTTGCCCGTCTCTCTCCGGGCCACGTACTATGTTTCAATGCAAATCCTGTGCCAAGTCGAAAACCCCTTATTTCCAGGAATTTTATGAACAAACTGCAAACAAGTGTTTAATATTGCAACGCATTTGTGTTTTAATTTGCAACTCATGTTGCTTTTTTAAACAGTACTTGTCTGCTCCTTGAGTCTTCTCCATAGAGTTGTATGATTTATGCCAAGAATTTCACAAGTCTTTTGGATATTTCCCCCTGTCCTCTGATAGACCATCTCAATGTACTTCTGCTCCAGGCTCCGCAGATCCAGCCCGTCCCAGTCAGGCGGGAGCACGTCGGTGCACACCGGCGCGCTCTCCTGCGCCGGCGGCTGGGCGGAGCGGTTCTCCGCCTCCCGCTCGGCCAGGATGGCGTCAAAAGAGGACAGGATGACGCACCGCTCGATGAGCCCCTCCAGCTCCCGGATGTTGCCCTCATACTTCCGGTTGAGCAGATAGCGCTCCACATCCGGGGTGGGCTCCAGCAGGGGCTTGCCGTATTTCTCCGAGTATTTGCGGATAAAGTAGCGGGTCAGGGCGGGGATGTCCTCCCGGCGGCGGTCCAGGGGCGGGATGCGGAGGGTGAGCACGTTGATGCGGTAGTACAGGTCCTTGCGGAACCGGCCCTCCTCCATCTCCCGCTTCAGGTACTTGTTGGAGGCGGTGATGATCTTCACGTCAATGGGGATGACCCGGCCGCCGCCCAGGCGCATGACCTGCTTCTCCTGGAGCACCCGGAGCAGGCGGCCCTGGAGCTCCATGGGGATCTCGCTGATCTCATCCAGGAACAGCGTGCCGTTGTGGGCCAGCTCGAACATGCCGGTCTTGCCCTTTTTCCGTGCGCCGGTGAAGGAGCCCTCCTCATATCCGAAGAACTCGCTCTCGATCAGAGACGGGGCGATGGCCGCGCAGTTCACCGCCACAAAGGGCCCCAGGTGGCGGCGGCTGTAGTTGTGGATGCTCTGGCAGAACAGCTCCTTGCCCACGCCGGAGGCGCCGCAGATGTGGATGGGGGTATCGTACATGGCGAATTTCTTGGCGGTCTTGATGCACTCGGCGATCTGGCGGCTGGCGTAGACGATGTCGTCAAAGGTGTACTTGGCGATAAACCCCTTCTCGCTCATGGAGCGTCGGATCTTCTCCTCCAGGTTCTGCACCTCGGTGACGTCCTGGAAGGTGGCCACCGCCCCCTTCACCTCCCCGTCCACCGTGATGGGCACCCGGTTGGTGACGATACGGGAGTCCCACAGGTTCTGCAACTCCCCCAGCTGGGGGATTCCGGTGGCCAGGATCTCGGGCAGCTTGGTGTTGGGCACCACGTCGGAGATGAGCCGTCCCCTGGCCCGCTCCTGGGGCACACCGAACACCTGCTCCGCCCGGCGGTTGTAAACCGTAATCTTCTCGTTCTCATCGATGGCGATGATGGCGTCGTGGACAAAGTCGGTGATGGTGGCGATCTGCTGGGCCCGGCGCTTCTCCTCTTTCGTGGCCCGGAGGATCCGCCGGGCCTCCTGGATGGCGGTGTGGATGGAGGCCTTCTGGGACTGGATCATGATGCCGTTGCAGTTGAGCTCCCGGATGATGCGGGTGATATTGGCGTCGCCGATGTAGGTCTTGATGCCCCGGCGCTTGTGGTCCTCAATGACGGCGTAGATGTCGCTCTCCCGCTTCAGCTCCACCAGCACCACCGGGTTGGGCAGCAGTTTGCGCAGCAGGTCGTACCCGTCCACCACGTTGGAATAGCCCACCACACCGATGGTCTCGTTGGGGTCGTCCACCTGCTCAAAGCTCTGGAGCACGTCGTAGGCCGACACCTTGATCTCCACCACCGGGATGGGGAAGGCCTCCTTCACCAACTGGTAGGTGCCGCCCCGGCTGACGATCAGCTCGGCGCCCTGGGCGATGGCCTGGCGGGCCACCTCCACACCCTCGCTCATGCTGCCCAGCAGCACCTCCACGTTGTGGTAGCCCTGCTCCCGGACGATCTCCTCCGCCCGCTCCTTCATCTCCCGCAGGGGCGTCAGCACCACGATCTCCTTCACAGCTCTCTCTCCTTCCGGGGAACCCGAATTCTGATTTCAGTATAGCGATTTCCCTCTGGAAATGCAAGAAAGAGCCTGTTTTCTCCCCCTTTCCCCCACCCACGTCCGCCACAGCGCCAGGGCCTCCGGCGAGAGCAGCAGGATAGCCGTCAGGTTGGGCAGGGCCATGAGGCCGTTGAAGATGTCCGCCATCTGCCACACGGCGGACATGTCCCCCGCGGCCCCCACCGCGATCATCACCAGGAACACCGACCGGTAGGCCGGACGCAGCCGGTGGGAGCCGGTGAGGTACTGGAGCCCCCGCTCGCCGTAGTAACTCCAGCCCAGCAGGGAGGTGAAGGCGAAGAGCAGCAGGCACACCGCCACGAATGCCCCGCCCCATGGGCCGTACACCGTGGAAAAGGCGGCGGCGGACAGGGGCGCGCCCAGCATGGCGTCGGACACCGTGCCATTTTGGATGGCGGCCAGGGCATCCGCCGGGTGGTAGACGCCGGTGGTGAGGATGACCAGGGCGGTCATGGTACACACCACCAGGGTGGCCACAAAGACCTCAAAGATGCCCCACATGCCCTGCTCGGCGGGCTCCTTCACGTCAGAGGCGGCGTGGGCCATGGCCGAGGAACCCATGCCCGCCTCGTTGGTGAACACCCCCCGGGCCACGCCGTACCGCATGGCCCGGGCCATGCCGTAGCCCAGGCCGCCGCCCACCGCCGCCGACGGGGTCAGGGCCCCGGTGACAATGGCCTCCAGCGCCCCGGGCAAAGCGGAGGCGTTGACCGCCAGCACCACCGCGCTGCCGCCGATGAACAGCAGGGCCATGGCGGGCACCAGCTTCTCGCTCACCGCGCCGATGCGGCCGATGCCCCCCAGGATGACCGCTCCGGTGAGGACTGCCGTCACCACCCCCACCGCCAGCCGGTCCCAGCCGAAGCTGTGCTCCAGCGCGGTGGCAATGGAGTTGGCCTGGACCATGTTGCCGCCCCCCAGGGAGGCCCCCACGCAGCACAGGGAGAACAGGCAGGCCAGCCCCCGGCTGCCCAGGCCGTGCTCCATATAGCACATGGGTCCCCCCTGCCAGCCCCCCTCGGGGGATGGCTCCCGGTAGCGGACGGCCAGGATCTTTTCCAGGCAGCCCGTCATCATGCTCAGAAAGGCGGACACCCACATCCAGAACACCGCCCCCGGACCGCCGTAGAAGATGGCGGTGGCCACCCCGGCGATGCTGCCCGTACCGATGGTGGAGGCCAGGGCGGTGGACAGGGCCTGGAGCTGGGTGATGCCCCGGCCCCTCTTTTTCTTATTTCCCAGGAATACCGACCCCAGGGTGGTCCTGAGCCACAGCGGCAGCCCGAAGAGCTGGAAAAACCCCGTCCGCACCGAACAGTACAGCCCCGCCAGCAGAAACAGCCCCAGCAGCCACGGGTTCCATATAAAGTCCCCCAGCCGCTCCAAAAACGCCATGGTACCACCTCCTCTGTCCACGGGTATGCGCTCCACGGTGGAATTATGAGGGCAGCCGCATAGGATGGAGGGAGTCTGGAAAACTGGGAGGGGACGCCTGTGTGTACCATCAGCCTGTGTATGATCGTGAAGGATGAGGAGGCCGTGCTGGGCCGGTGCCTGGAGAGCGCAGCGGATCTGGTGGACGAGATCATCATTGTGGATACCGGCAGCGCCGACGGGACCAAGGACATCGCCCGGCGGTTCACGGACAAGATCTTTGACTTTTTATGGGTGGACGACTTCGCCGCCGCCCGGAACTTCTCCTTTGACAAGGCCGGCGGCGACTACTACATGTGGCTGGACGCGGATGACGTGATCGAGGCGCCCGACCGGGTCCGGTTCCGGGCCATGCGGGAGGCGCTGCTACCGGAGGCCGACGTGGTCATGCTGCCCTACCACACCGCCTTTGACCCCCAGGGACAGCCCACCTTTACCTATTACCGGGAGCGGGTGGTGCGCAACGACCCCCGCTTCCGCTGGACCGGGGCGGTCCACGAGGCCATCACCCCTGCCGGCCAAGTCCGCTGGTCCGACGCGGCGGTGAGCCACAAAAAGGAGGGTTCCGGAGACCCGGACCGCAATCTGCGCATCTACGAGGCCCAGATGGCCGCGGGCAAGGCTCTGGACCCCAGAGGACAGTTCTACTACGCCCGGGAGCTGTGGTATCACGGCCGCTTTGCCGACGCGGCGGCGGAGCTGACCGCCTTTCTGGACAGCGGGAAGGGCTGGCTGGAGAACGAGATCGACGCCTGCCGCCTGCTGTCCAAGTGCATGGCCGCCCTGGGCCGGGGGGAGGACGCCCTCGCTCCCCTGCTCCGCAGCCTGGCCCTGGACACCCCTCGGGCCGAGGTGTGCTGCGATATCGGCGGCTGGTTTTTAGCCCGGGCGCGGTGGCGGCAGGCCGCCTTCTGGTATGAGCTGGCCCTCACCCGGAAGCGGGACGACACCTCCGGCGCCTTCGTCTCCCCTGACTGCTACGGCTACCTGCCTGCCATTCAGCTGTGCGTCTGCTGGTACCACCTGGGGGACGTGGAGAAGGCCAAAGCCTTCAACGAGCTGGCCGCGTCCTTCCGCCCCGAGGACCCATCTGTCCTCCACAACCGGACATTTTTCTCTTCTTTGTCTCCTGTTTGACGTTCCTTGACAACCTCCCCCCAAAAAGGGTATACTTTTTCGGTCGAATGTCTATTTTTACAACTCGCTTTACGCTGCTCTTGACGAATCCATACCAAAATAGTATAATTAGCATAAGCTAACCATTGCGGTATTGCAATCCGCCCGGCAACCAAATCTGTACCAAAGGAGACTTCTATGGAAGAAACGCGTATCGTACCGGAGTGGGACTCCTTCACCCCCGGCGTGTGGCAGAAGGAGATCAATGTCCGGGACTTCATCCAGAAGAATTACACCCCCTATGACGGCGACGAGTCCTTCCTGGCCGGTCCCACCGAGGACACCAAGGCCCTGTGGGACCAGGTCATGGACCTGTCCCGCCAGGAGCGGGAGAAGGGCGGCGTGCTGGACATGGACACCAGCATCGTCTCCACCATCACCTCCCACGGGCCGGGCTATCTGGACAAGCGCAGAGAGAAAATCGTGGGCTTCCAGACCGACAAGCCCTTCAAGCGGGCCCTGCAGCCCTACGGCGGCATCCGCATGGCGGTGAAGGCCTGTGAGCAGAACGGCTACCATGTGGACCCCCAGATCGTGGAGTTCTTCACCAAGCACCGCAAGACCCACAACGAGGGCGTATTCGACGCCTACACCCCCGAGATGCGGGCCTGCCGCTCCAGCCACATCATCACCGGCCTGCCCGACGCCTACGGACGGGGCCGCATCGTGGGCGACTACCGCCGCGTGGCCCTCTACGGCGTGGACCGGCTCATTGAGGACAAGCAGCACCAGAAGGACACCACCCGCATCATCATGTACTCCGGCGTCACCCGGGAGCGGGAGGAGCTGAGCGAGCAGATCAAGGCCCTCAAGGAGCTCAAGGAGCTGGGGCAGATCTACGGCTTTGACATCTCCCGGCCCGCCGCCAACGTGCAGGAGGCCATCCAGTGGCTCTACTTCGGCTACCTGGCCGCCATCAAGGAGCAGAACGGCGCGGCCATGAGCCTGGGCCGCACCTCCACCTTCCTGGACATCTACGCCCAGCGGGACCTGGCCGCCGGCACCTTCACCGAGGAGCAGATCCAGGAGTTTGTGGACCACTTCATCATGAAGCTGCGGCTGGTCAAGTTCGCCCGCACCCCCGAGTACAACGCCCTCTTCTCCGGCGACCCCACCTGGGTCACCGAGTCCATCGGCGGCATGGGCATCGACGGCCGGAGCATGGTCACCAAGATGTCCTACCGCTATCTCCACACCCTGGAGAACCTGGGCACCGCCCCCGAGCCCAACCTGACGGTGCTCTGGTCCACCCGGCTGCCTATCAACTTCAAGCGCTTCTGCGCCAAGACCTCCATCCTCTCCTCCTCCATCCAGTACGAGAACGACGACCTGATGCGGGTCACCCACGGCGACGACTACACCATCGCCTGCTGCGTGTCCAGCATGCGGGTGGGCAAGGAGATGCAGTTCTTCGGCGCCCGGGCCAACCTGGCCAAGTGCCTGCTGTACGCCATCAACGGCGGCGTGGACGAGATCTCCAAGAAGCAGGTGGGCCCCAAGTACCGGCCCATCACCAGCGAGTACCTGGACTACGACGAGGTGATTGACCGCTTCCAGGACATGATGAAGTGGCTGGCCAGCGTGTACGTCAACACCCTGAACATCATCCACTACATGCACGACAAGTACTGCTACGAGCGCATCCAGATGGCCCTCCACGACCGGAACGTGAAGCGGTGGTTCGCCACCGGCATCGCCGGGCTGTCCGTGGTGGCCGACTCCCTGTCCGCCATCAAGTACGCCAAGGTGCGCACCATCCGGGACGAAAACGGCATCGTGGTGGACTATGAGGTGGAGGGCGACTTCCCCAAGTACGGCAACGACGACGACCGGGTGGACTCCATCGCCTACAACGTGGTCCAGGGCTTTATGGACTACGTCCGGGGCAACCACACCTACCGGGGCGGCATCCCCACCACCTCCATCCTGACCATCACCTCCAACGTGGTCTACGGCAAGAACACCGGCTCCACTCCCGACGGCCGGAAGGCGGGCGAGCCCTTCGCCCCCGGCGCCAACCCCATGCACCGCCGGGACACCCACGGCGCCGTGGCCTCCCTCAGCTCGGTGTCCAAGCTGCCCTTTAAGGACGCCCAGGACGGCATCTCCAACACCTTCTCCATCATCCCCGGCGCCCTGGGCAAGGACGACCAGATCTTCTTCGACGACGCCATCACCTTTGAGATGGACCCGGACTGCGCCTGCTGCGAGCCCAACCTGAGCGACGAAGAGGAGTAAAACCGTACTTCATTCATCCCCCCGAAAGGAGCAAAGTTCCATGAACGTCACCGATTCCCAGATCGACAACCTGGTCTCCCTGCTGGACGGCTACGCCGAAAAGGGCGGCCACCATCTCAACGTCAACGTGTTCACCAAGGAGACCCTGCTGGACGCCCAGGCCCACCCGGAGAGGTACCCCCAGCTCACCGTCCGGGTGTCCGGCTACGCGGTCAACTTCCACAAGCTGACCAAGGAGCAGCAGGACGAGGTCATCGCCCGCACCTTCCATGAGAGCATGTAACACCGGCCGCATCCACTCGGTGGAGAGCTTCGGCACGGTGGACGGCCCCGGCGTCCGCTTTGTGGTGTTCTTCCAGGGCTGCCCCATGCGCTGCCTCTACTGCCACAACCCGGACACCTGGGCCACCGAGGGCGGCACCGAGATGACGGTGGACGAGCTGCTGGCCGCCTACGAGCGGAACAAGGGCTTTTACCGCCGGGGGGGCATCACCGCCACCGGCGGAGAGCCCCTGCTCCAGCTGCCCTTCCTCACTGCGCTGTTCACCGCCGCTAAAGAGCGGGGCATCCACACCTGCCTGGACACCTCGGGCATCGTGTACCGGCCTGAGCGGCAGGGGGAGTTCGACGCCCTCTTCGCCGTCACCGACCTGGTGCTGCTGGACGTGAAGCACGCCATCCCGGAGGGCCACCGCAACCTCACTGGCCACGACCAGGCCCCGGTGCTCTCCTTCGCCCGGGCTCTGGACCGGGCAAAGGTGCCCATGGTGGTGCGCCATGTGGTGGTGCCCGGCCTTACCGACGCCCCCCAGGAGCTGAAGGCCCTGGGCAGGCTCCTCGCCCCCTTCCGGAACCTGAAGGGGCTGGAGGTGCTGCCCTACCACACCATGGGCGCGGCCAAGTATGAGGCGTTGGGCATCCCCTATCCCCTCTCCGGCGTGCCCGCCATGGATAAGGACAAGGGCCGGGCCGCCCGGGACACCATCCTGGCCGAACTCCGCCAGGCCCACAGCGAAATGCGGAAATAAACTGCACAAAGCCCGGCTTCCCAATGGGAAGCCGGGCTTTCTGTCTGTATACGGTTTCGATGCCCCGTTCAGTCTCTGTCGGCAGAGGCGGCCTTCACCTGGAAGGTCAGCTCCACCGGCTGGGTCTGGGGGGCGGTGATGCGCAGGGTGGCGGCGCCCGTCCGGCCGGTGGTCCTGACGTAGGTGCCGCACATGCCGCCGTCAGAGCAGACCGTGTCCGGCCCGATGAGCTCCACAGGCCCGGACACCTCGAAGTGGACGGGCAGCTGGGCGTAGGGGGCGGTGGAGCCGTTCTCGTCCGCGATACGCACCCGGATGGCGGCGGCGTCGTAGGTGTCCCCCTCGGTGAGGGTGGAGGCGCTCACGTCGGCGCGGATGCTCAGTTTGGCGTTGGAGGACTTGGAGATCTCAGCCACCACCTTGCCGTCCTTCACCGCCTGGAAGCGGTACACCGGCGCGGAGGTGCCCCAGTTCTCAAAGTATTTGGCGTACAGCCGGGAGAAGGTGCCCGGACCGGCCAGATAGCGCACCGCCCGCAGACCGGTCTTGAGGATGTACTTGGCCGGGATCTTCACGCCGAAGCGCTGGATGGCCAGCAGGGAGTCCTTGAGGGCCTCGGCCTTGCGGTGGCTCCAGCCCTCCCCCTTCTCGATGGCGTCGCCGATGGTGTCGTTGAAGGGGATGGGCGGGTGCTTCAGGTGCTTCCAGCGCTTGCCGGTGGGGCGGTACTCGCCCAGCAGGCGGTCGTCCCGCCAGACCCGGACAAAGTCGGCGTTGGTGAAGATGTAGTTGTCTCCAATGCTGCCGGCGGGATAGTCGCCGATGTCCATCTCGGAGCCCACCGCCAGCACCGGCGCGCCGTCCCCGGCGGAGGAATACACCGCCGCGGCCAGCTTGTGGTTGCGGAACATGTCCAGCACGCCGTGGTAGCAGATGCGGTCGCCGGAGCCGAAGTCGCCGTGGGTGTAGTAGTCGGCCATGCACCAGCCGAAGCCGCCCGCCACCTCGTCCTTTCCGTAGATGGCGTCCAGCACGGTGGCAAACCGCAGGGCGTGGTCCAGCCGGTTGGCGGCGGTGTCAAAGGATTTTGTGGGGTACATGTGGCCGTTGTACTCGCTGATCAGATATCCCTTCTCCTTGCCCGGGGAGATGAGCCACTTGGGCAGCAGACCGGCGTTGTTGCCGGCGTGGGAGAAGTCGTTGAAGGCGTACACGTCCTCCAGCAGGCTGCTCTTCCAGAGGTACCGCACGCCGCTGGTCTGGCGGGAGGGGTCCAGCTCATGGGCGATGGCGTTGGTGCGGGTGTAGAAGGGGTCGTCGTCCTGGGACTCGTTGATGCGCACGCCCCACAGCACAATGGAGGGGTGGTTGCGGTACTGGAGGACCATGTCCCGGGTGTTGTCACAGGCCACGTCCTTCCAGTGCTCGCCGCCGATGTGCTGCCAGCCGGGCATCTCGGTGAACACCAGCAGGCCCAGCTCGTCGCAGGCGTCCAGGAAGTGGTGGGACTGGGGGTAGTGGCTGGTGCGCACCGCGTTGCACTGGAGCTCATACTTGAGGATCTCCGCGTCGTGGCGCTGGACCGAGGCGGGCATGGCGTAGCCCACGTAGGGGTAGCTCTGGTGCCGGTTCAGGCCCCGGATCTTCAGCTTCTTCCCGTTGAGGTAGAAGCCGTCCTTCTCAAAGCGGGCGGTGCGGAAGCCGAAGCGGACCTTCTTCACGTCCAGCACAGTACCGGCGGCGTCCTTCAGGGCGGCCTCCAGGGTGTAGAGGGCGGGGCTGTCGGGGGACCAGGGCTGTGCGCCGGCCACCTGACAGGAGAAATCGCGGATGGCCTCCGCCGCCTTGGCCGCGCCGGTAAAGACGGTCCGGCCCGCGCCGTCCAGAATGGTCAGGCCCACCGTGTCCGCCAGGGCGCTGTTCTCCACCGCCAGGTCCACCAGGGCCTTGTCCAGCTCCGGGGTGCGGACGAACACGTCGGACAGGAAGGCGGGCTCCTTCACCTCCAGGTACACCTCCCGGTAGATGCCGCCGAAGGTCATATAGTCGATGACGTGGCCGAAGGGGGGCTGGTCCAGGCTCTCCCGGGTGTCCAGCTTGACGGCCACTGTGTTCTCCTTCCCGTACGCCACCAGATCGGTCAGCTCCACGGTGAAGGCGGTGTAGCCGCAGGAGTGGCTGGCCGCCTCCCTGCCGTTGACGTACACGGTGGCCTGGTGGGCCGCGCCCTCCAGGGTGAGGAAGAGGCGCTTGCCCTGCCACTGCTCCGGCACGTCAAAGGTCCGGCGGTAGCCGCACACCATCTGGTAGTCGTGCTCGTCGGCATAGTGGAGAGGGAGCATCTTGCAGGTGTGGGGCAGCCGCACCATAGTGCTCTCCCCCGCTCCGTTGAGGAACGCCTCGTCAAAGGTCTCGGTAAACGCCCAGTCGTTGTTCCACGGAATGCGTCTTGTCAAATCCATCTTCCCCTTTACTCATTCTTCTCAGCCCGGCGCTCTCTCCGGCGCTGTTTTTGCCTGCATACAGAGTAGCACAAAAAATTTTCCCAGGGACAACGTGCCCGTGAACAGTTGGTTTTCTCCCGCAAGCCGCCGCTCGAACTGCTGAAAAGCACAAAAATAAACCCGGACTTTTTGGATATTCCTCCAAGTCCGGGCTTTAGGGAGTCTCTTCTATTCACTTAATGGGAGCAGGATCCGTAGTTCGAACCACGCTCCCTTGGCGGCCACCGTGGCCGAGCCGCCGTATTTCTTTGCCGTCTGGCGGATGCTCTTCAGGCCATAGCCGTGGTTCCGGCTGTCCGCCTTGGTGGTGATGGGCAGATCGCCGTCAAATTTCAGCTCTCCCGCGTAGGTGTTCTCCAGCCGGATGTGGACAAAGCCCTTTTGCCGCGCCACCGACAGGTGAATCAGCCGCTTCTCCAGGTCCTGCACCTTCTCCACGCTCTCGATGGCGTTGTCCAGGGCGTTGCCGAACAGGGTGCACAGGTCCATCTCGTCCATGAAGTCCAGCAGCGTGCCGTCCACCACGCTGGTCAGGCTGATGTCGTGCTGCTGGCAGTAGAGGCTCTTGCTGGTGAGCACTGTGTCCAGCACCTGGTTGCCCGTCTTGTTCTGGGCCTCGTAGGCCTTGATCTCCTCCTCCATCCGGTCCAGATAGGCGTTTTTCTTCTCTGTGTCCGCCTCCGCCCGGAGCACCGCGATCTGGTGCTTCAGGTCGTGGTACTTCCGGTTGATGAGCTCGATGCTCTCCTGGCTCTGCTGGTACTGGGTGTACTGGGCCTGGAGCACATTCTGGAGGGCGTCCACCTCCCGCCGGGCGTGGAGCTCGGAGAGCTGGACGTGGTAGCCGTGGAGGATGGCCATGCCCCCCAGGTCCACCAGGGTGCGGATGTTGAAGATCTCATAGACCCCCTGGCCGGAGAAGGGCGTGTTTTCCGTCACATAGCTCAGGTTGCTCAGGCCGTAGATGGCCGCGGCGATGGCAATGGAGGACCACATCTCCCGGGTGGTCAGCTCGGCGCTCTGGAGCGCCACATCGCTGTTCCGCCGCCGGAACTCCAGCAGATACACCAGCCCGAACACCGCCAGGTAGGTGCCCAACAGGACCGCCCACCGCATCAGGTAATTGGTGCCCTGTCCCTCTCCCGCAAAATACCAGTAGTAGCTGTACAGCTGCCACTCCAGGGAGGCGGCAAATTCCGCGATGATAAAGACCCGGACGCAGCAGTAGGCCGCGTTTTTCAGGGGGATACGGCAGCACAGCGCCAAAAATCCGAACATCATCAGCACTGCGCCGATAATACAGGGCAGGAACCAGCCCACAGGCAGATTGCCCGTCAGCCCGAGGAAGACGCACAGCACCGCCAGGAAGCCCCCCGCCGCACTCCACAGCTTCACGCCGTGGAACCGTTTGGGCAGCTGGGCCACGCAGACCATGCAGGCGGTCCACTCGGCCAGCGCGGTGTGGATTCGCGGGATGTTCCCCAGCAGCTCCTCGTTCATTTGCTCACCTCGCCCAGATAGTTGTTCAGGGCGTCCAGGAACGCCTTCTTTCTGGCCCGGCTCACCTGCACAATCTCCCCATGGACAACGGCACTGTCCTCCCTGATGCTGTCCACGTGCTCCAGGTTCACCAGATATCCCTTGTTGCAGCGGAAAAAGGCGCACTCCCCCAGGGTCTTTTCTGCCTCCCGCATGGTGCCGGTGGTGGTGATGAGCCCCTCGTCCGTGTGGTAGATGAGATCGTGATCCCGCACCTCCACAAACCACAGCCGGGACACGTCCAGCTTTCTGGTGCCGCCCCGCATGCTCACCGTCAGGTACTTCCGGGCCCGGTTGCCCAGCCGCTCCAGCGCCCGGTCGATCCGCTGAGAGAAAGCGAAATAGGTCAGGGGCTTGAGCACATAGTCCAGCGCGTCCACCGCATAGCCCTTGATGGCGTACTGGGGGGAGTTGGTGATGAAGATGATGATGACCTCCGGGTCCACCTTCCGGATCTCCTCGGCGGCGGTCATCCCGTCCATAAAGCGCATCTCAATATCCATGAGGATCACGTCGTACTCGCTCCTGTAGCCCAGGGCGATCTCGTCCCCGTCGGAAAACACCGTGATCTGGAGCCGCTCTCCCCGCTCCCGCTCGTAGCGGGAGAGGAACGACCGAAGGGTCTCCACATAGCTCTCCTCGTCCTCTACCAGGGCAATCCGTATCATGGCTGACGCCTCCTCCGGTTGGTACTTTGTTCCTTTTATCATACCATTCTCCGGCCTGTTTCGCAACAATTGCCGCGCAGGCAAAGCGGGGGCCGGAGGCATAAAGCCTCCGGCCCCCGGACAGAACAGGATTTTCCGCTCAGGCGAAGAACTTGGACAGGGGCCGCTTCTCCTCCACGGCCTTGATCATGTCGGCCATCTTGGACTGGTCTCCCACCAGGATCACGCCGCACAGCCGGCCGCCGGTGAAGTAGTACCGCTCCAGATTGCCCTGGACGTCGTCCCGGATCTCCACGGTCTGATAGGCGGTGCCGGGGACCTTGCCCGGGTCGCCCAGGGAGAAGAGCTCGGTGTCCATGCCGTGGAAGGCCAGGATGGGAGAGATGGTCTTGTAGGCGGCCAGATCGCCGGTGGCGCAGGCGCCGGCCACCTTGCCCTGCTCCTGGGCCTCGGGCCAGAGGGCGAAGTTGACGCCGCCAAACTGGGCGCAGTCGCCGCAGGCGTACACGCCGGGCAGGTTGGTCTCCATGTTCTCGCCCACAACGATGGCACGGTCGGTCTCCACGCCGGCGGCCTTGGCGATGGCCGTGTTGGCCCGGACGCCGCAGGACACCACCACCAGGTCGGCGGGGATGACCTCGCCGGTGCCCAGCTTCACGCCGGTCACCTTGCCGTCGCCCTCAATGGCCGCGATCTGGACGCCGGTCTCCACCCGGACGCCCACCTTGTCGCACTGCTTGAGCAGCAGCTGTGCCGCCGCGTCGTCCAGCTGGCGGCCCATGAGCTGGGGCGCCAGCTCCAGCACGGTCACCTCGCACTTGGCCTTGCGCAGCTCCCAGGCCGCCTCCAGGCCCAGCACGCCGCCGCCGATGACCACGGCCCGCTTCAGGGCGCTGCCCATGGCCTGGATCTTCTCCACGTCGGCCACCCGGCGGATGGCCACCACGCCGGCCTGGTCATGGCCGGGGATGGGCGGGATGAAGCACTCGCTGCCCAAGGCAAAGATAAGCTTGGTGTAGGGCAGGGCGTCGCCGCCGTCCAGGGTGACGGTTTTGCCCTCCGTATCCACGGCGGTGACCTGCCGGTTCAGGATCTGCACGATGTTGTTGGCCTCGTACCAGCCGGCGGGATGGAGGGCCATCTGCTCCTCGGTCAGGCCGGAGAGCATGGCCTTGGTGAGCATGGGCCGCTGGTAGGCGGGGCCCTCGTTGGAGATGAGCAGGATGCGGCCGGTCTTGTCCCGCTCCCGGATGGCCTCCGCCGCGCTGACGCCGGCGCAGCCGTTGCCCAAGATGACGTAGCTGTTCTGGGTGTCGTTGCGGAAGGTGGTCTTCTCCTCCTCCACCTCCACGAACTTGTCCCGGCCCACGCCGCACACCGGGCAGGAGTCCAGGGAGGCGTCGAAAATCTCGCCGCACACCAGGCACTTCACCAGCTTGCGGCCGCCCTTGGCGGGGGCGGCGGCCTTCTGCTCATCCAGCTTCACGTAGTGCTCAGGGCCCACGCCGCACACCGGGCAGCGCTCCTTGGAGCCGTCGAACACGGCGCCGCAGATCTTGCAGCGCACCTTCTCCCCGGCCTTGGGAGCGGCGGGGGCGGCCTCCTGGTCCAGGGGCACAAAGAACTCGGGGCCCACCTTGCACACGGGGCAGACATCCATGCCCTCGTCGAACACGGCGCCGCACACCTTGCACTTCACCTTCCGGGCAGGGGCCCGCTTGACGGGCGTCTGGTTGTCCAGCAGGGTGCGGCCGAAGTTCTGGCCGAACTCCCTGGCCTGCTCCATCTGCCCCTCGCTGGGCTTGAACCGGACCCGGAAGGGCTCCACGGTCTTCATCTTCAGCTGCTTGAGCCGCTCCATGATGTGGGGCACGCCCTCGCCGCTCCAGCCGTAGCTGCCGAAGGCACTGGCCAGCTTGCCGCCGTGGGTGGTGGCGAACATGCCGGTGGTCAGGTCCCAGATGGGCTTGAGGGCCTCGCCCACAATGGTGGGCGTGCCCAGCAGGAAGCCGTCGGCGTACAGCAGCTCCTCGGCCACCTTGGCCGCGTCGGCCTCCACCATGTCATAGGTGCGCACGTCGATGTCGCCGCTCTCCTTGACGCCCTGGGCGATGGCCTGGGCCAGCTTGCCGGTGTAGCCGTAGGCGCTGACGTAGGGGATGATGACAGTGGTCCTGGGGTTGGGGTTGATGACGGTGGACCACTCCTCGTAGGTGTCCAGCATCCAGGGGATGTTGCAGTCCAGCACCGGGCCGTGGCCGGGGCAGATCATGTCCAGCTCCAGCTGGCGCACCCGCTTGAGGGCGGCGAGCATAAAGCGCTTGTAAGGCCCGATGATGCAGTCAAAGTAGTACTTGGTGGCCCGGAGATAGCCCTCCCGGTCGGTGACCTTGCTGGCCACCACCTCGTCCATGGCGTAGTGGGAGCCGAAGGAGTCGCAGGTGACCAGGGTCTTGTCCTCCCGGATGTAGGTGTACATGGTGTCGGGCCAGTGGAGGTTGGGGACCACGATGAACTCCAGGGTCTTGCCGTCCAGCTCCAGGGTCTGGCCGTCCTTGATGGCGATGGAGTAGAAGTCCTTGTTGACGATCTCCTTCAGGAACCCCAGGGCGCAGCCGGTGGCCACGATCTTCAGGCGGGGGTTCAGGTCCAGCAGCCGCTCGATGCTGCCCGAGTGGTCGGGCTCGGTGTGGCTCACCACCAGGTAGTCCACCTCTTCGATGGGGGTGATCTCCCCCACCTTCCGCAGCCAGTCGTCGCAGCACTTGGCCTTGGCGGTCTCAAAGAGCACGGTGTGCTTGCCGGTCTTGAGGACATAGGAGTTGTAGGTGGTGCCGAACTCGGTGTACATGATGATGTCGAACACCCGCAGGTCGTGGTCAATGGCGCCGGTGAAATAGAATCCCTTTTTCAGCTCAAACGCTTCCATGTTTCATCGTCCTTTCTCTTGCCCCGGTGCGGGGCGCATGTTTTCTGTGTCTCAGTGCTTCCGCACACAATTGTCTCATGGCTGGGGCGGTTATATCCGGAAGGCAAACAGCTTCTCCGGCGGCACCTCCAGGGCGTCGCAGATGGCAAAGACCACGTCCAGGGATACGGCGCAGTCGGCGGTCTCGATCCGGCTCATATGGGTGCGGCTGACGTTGATCCGCTCGGCCAGACGGCTCTGGGAGATCCCCCGCTCCTTCCGGTAGTAGGCGATGTTCAGTCCCAGATACTTGTATTTTTGGAGCTGTTCCTTCCGCATGATATCACCCTGTATAGTATACTTTTCCGCTATGATTTAGGCCACAACGTGAAAGTGTAATTTTGAAACATGTAAAGTTGCAAAATTAGTGTATTACAGAACTGACAAAACCGCAAGCCGATTTTGTATCGGGAGATGGAGCGCGCCCGCCGCGGGGACTGCGGCGGGCGCGTCGGCTCAGATCGATTGTCTCAGACCAGGGTGGCGGGGTCCACCTGCTCCAGCCACCGGAGGGCGGCGGCGGAGACGGTGCGCAGGGCGTCGTCCCCGAAGGGGGTGTCCAGCCCGGCGGAGGCCACCAGCTCGGTGAAGGTGCGGGTGCCCGCCAGCTTCACCAGGCCCAGGTACTTCTTCCAAGCGCCGGCCCGGTCGGCCTGCATCAGGTTCCAGAACTCCAGGGCCACCGTCTGGGCCAGGCAGTAGTCGATATAGTAGAAGGGCCGCTCGTAGATGTGGCTCTGGCGCTGCCAGCCCTTGGCGTCGCCGTAGAAGGGGATCTCACCCAGCTTCATCCAGGGCATGTAGACCCCCAGCAGTTCCTTCCACACCTCGTGGCGCTGGGCGGGGGTCATGTCCGGGTTCTCGTACACGATGTGCTGGAAGTGGTCCACCATGGTGCCGTAGGGGATGAAGGTGATGGCGTCGGACAGGTGCTTGTAGCGGAACTTGTCCGCCTGGGGCCCGAAGAACTTCTCCGACCAGGGCCAGGCGAAGAACTCCATGGACATGGAGTGGATCTCGCAGGACTCATAGGTGGGGCTGTGGTTCTCCATGGGCACCATGTCCCGGGCCACATAGGCGGCGAAGGCGTGGCCCGCCTCGTGGGTCATGACCTCCACGTCGCCCTGGGTGCCGTTGAAGTTGGCGAAGATAAAGGGGCTGTGGTAGTCGGGAATATCGGTGCAGTAGCCGCCGCCTGCCTTGCCGGTGCGGGAGAGCACGTCCAGCAGCTCCCCGTCCATCATGAAGTCGATGAACTCCGCCGTCTCAGGGGACAGGTCGTGGTAGAATCCCACGCCCTGGGCCAGGATGTCGTCGGGGCCGCCCTGGGGCACCGCGTTGCCGCCCCGGTAAAAGAGGGCGGCGTCGGCAAAGTTCAGGGGGTACTCCTTGCCCAGCCGCTTGGCCTGGGCCTTCACCACCTGCTCCGCCGCGGGCACCAAGTACTTCACCACGGCGGAGCGGAACTTCTCCACGTCCTCCTTGGTGTAGCTGTTGCGGCTCATGCGGTAGTAGCCCAGCTCCACGTAGTTGTCGTATCCCATCTCCCGGGCCTGGCGGGTGCGGACCTGGACCAGCTCGTCATAGAGAGCGTCCAGCTCCTTGCCGTGCTCCAGGTAGAAGTTGCCCTCCGCCTCCCAGGCGGCCCGGCGGCGGTCGTCGTCCGGGTCCTGCTTGAAGGGGGTCAGCTGGGACAGGGTGTACACGCCCCCCTCAAAGGGGATCTGGGCGGAGGCGATGAGCTTTGCATAGTCCAGCGTCAGGGCGTTCTCCCGCTGCATCTGGGGCACGATGGAGGGGATGAAGGTCTTGAGTTCCATCTCCATGTTCTTCAGGAACAGCCCGCCGTACTCCGCCTCAAAGTCCGGCCGGAAGGGAGAGGCCAGCAGAACCTTCTGGAACTCCTGCTGCACCTCCCGCAGGAGGGGCAGGTGCTCGGCCATGAAGCGGGCCTCCTCGTCGTAATAGGCGTCCCGGGTGTCAATGGTGTGTCGGATATAGGCCAGGGTGTCTGCGGTGTAGAGGTGGCTCTGCAGCTCCTGCAGCTTCAAAAATGCGGCCTTGGCCTCCTCATAGCAGCCCGCCCCCTTCAGCGCCTCCGTGCAGGCGATGATCTCGGCCTTGGCGGCCTCCAGGTCGGGCCGGGTGTAGGTCATGTCGGAAAATTTCATTTTCTTACGCTCCTTTCCGTCAGCCCCTCCCCTGCTCTGGGCGGGAGAGGGTCCAGATTCCATATTAGGGCACAACCGCGCCTTTGGCAAGGATTATTTTTCCGCACGCCATCCAAAAAATGCGCAGAAAACCGCCCCCGGCCGGTTGGCCGGGGGCGGTAAGGAAGGAACTGGGATTACTGGGCGTAAGCCGCGGCGTTGGCGCCGGCGATGCGGCCCCAGGCGAAGCAGTTGGCCAGGGTGAAGCCCATGTAGGCGCTGTTGGCGCTGGCCTCGCCGGCCACGTACAGGCCGGGGATGCTGGTGCCGTCGGCCCGGATGACCTCGGCGTTCTCGTTGCGGGCGATGCCGCCGTAGGTGATGATCTCGCAGGGCACCAGGGGGATGGCCACGTAGGGGGCGGTCAGCTTGGCCAGCTCGTCGCCGGTGCGGCGGAACTCCTGGTCATAGCCGGCGTCCACGTAGGCGTTGAAGTTGTTGATGGTCTCCTCCAGCCCGGCGGCGTCCACGCCCAGGTTGGCGGCGAACTCCTCGATGGTGTTGCCGGTGACGTACTCCAGGTCCAGGTTGCGCTTGGTCTTGCCGTTGGTGGCGTCAATGGCGGCCTGGTCGGAGATGGCCCAGACGTAGCCCAGGCCGTCCTTGTGCATCTGGTCGAACACGGGGCTGTTGAGCTTCTGGGTCATGTAGCCCTGGTCCTTCTCGTTGACAAAACGCTTGCCCTCGGCGCCCACCATGATCACGTTGGGCAGGGACATGAAGCCGTTGTTGTTGGCAGTGGCGGAGGTGCCGTTGTGCTCGGCCATGATGGTGTAGTCCTTGAGGACGCACATCATGTCGTCGGTGTGGGTGGTGGCGGCGCCCACGTTGCTGGCCATGATGATGCCGTCGCCGGTGGAGCCGGGGAAGCCGATGCCGAAGGTGCCGGCCAGCTCGGGGGTGAAGCGGGCGGTGAGCTCGGGGTTGTAGGCGTAGCCGCCGGTGCAGATGACCACGCTCTTGGCGGTGATGGTGAACTCGCTGCCGCCCTTCTCGGCCTTCACGCCGCCCACGCTGCCGTCGGCGTTCATGACCAGCTCAGTGGCCTTGGTCTCCAGCATGAGCTCCACGCCGGCGTCGTCCAGGGTCTTGCTGAAGGGCTCGGCCATGCCGGCGCCCGCGCCGTCCACCTGGTGCATCATCTGCAGGGGGCCGTAGCCCACCTTCACGTCGGTGAAGTTCAGACCCACCCGGTCGGCCAGCCAGTTGATGGTCTCGCCGCTCTTCTCCAGGGTGATGGTGGTGAGCACCGGGTCCAGATGGTAGGAGGCGTTGCTCATCAGGTTGTCGTACATCTCGTCGAAGGTGAGCTCAATGCCCATCTCCTTCTGCAGGTCGCTGCCGTAGGCGCCGATGACGCCCTGGGAGGTGAAGGTGGTGCCGCCGATGGAGGCCATCTTCTCCAGCAGGATGACGGTGCCGGCGCCCTGGTCCTTGGCCTCGATGGCGGCGCACAGGCCGGCGCCGCCCGCGCCGATGACCACCACGTCGGCGGTCATGTCGCCGGTGGTCTCGGTCTCGTCGGACTGGACGGGCACCTGCTTAAGGGCCTCCACATCGCCGCCGGCCTCGGTGATGGCGGCGGCCACGGCGGTCAGGATGGCGTTGCTGGTGTTGGTGGCGCCGCTGACGGTGTCAACACCCAGGGACTGGTTGTCCACGATGGCCTTGGGGATGCGCTCCAGGGCGGGGGTGGCGATGCTCTCGGTCTCGGACTGCTCGGTCACCACCACGCTGGTGATGGCGCTGTCGCTGACGGTGACCTCAACGGTCACAGGGCCGTTGTTGCCGTCGGCAGTGCCGGTGTAGGTACCGGCGGTGTAGGCGCCGGCAGGAGCGGGGTTGCCGCTGGGGTTCTCGGAGCTCTGGGGCTGGCTGTTACAGCCGGCCAGCATGCCCACCAGGAGCGCGGAGCCGAGCAAGAGGCTGATTCCTTTTTTCAGATTCATTGAGGTGTTCCTCCTTCTTCTTTCCTGAGCTGTCTTTCCCTCGGTTCAGGTTGTCAAGATTATAACATTTTTCTCACCCTCTTACAAGCTAAATTTGACAAATTATTTGCATTTTTGTCCATTAGTTATTTTATTTTTTGTATTTGTTGCACATTTCTTTCGTTATCTTGCGGTCAGAATCTCCGCCGCAGCAAGAACACAGGTGAATTGACAGGCGTACCTTCCGCCGATATACTGAACGTAAGAAATTATGGGGAGGCGCGGCCCATGGACGACTATATCAGGCTGAAAAAGTCCAACTGCAAGAACTGCTACAAGTGCATCCGCAACTGTCCCGTCAAGTCCATCCGGTTCTCCGACCACCAGGCCAACATCGTCCCCGACGAGTGCATCCTCTGCGGCCGGTGCTTTGTGGCCTGCCCCCAGAACGCCAAGGAGGTGCGGGACGACCTGCCCGCCGCCCGGGCCCTGCTCGCCGGCGGCGCGCCGGTGTATGCCAGCGTGGCCCCCTCCTTTGTGGCCGCCTGGGACGGGGTGACCATCTCCTCCATGGAGAACGCCCTGAAGGCCCTGGGCTTTGCCGGGGCCGAGGAGACCGCCCTGGGGGCCACCATGGTCAAGACGGAGTACGAGCACCTGACCGCCGCCGGGGAACAGCAGGTCATCATCTCCACCTGCTGCCACACGGTGAACCTGCTGGTGCAGAAGCACTTCCCCGAGGTGCTGCCCGCCCTGGCCAAAGTGGTGTCCCCCATGCAGGCCCACTGCCGGGACCTGAAGCGGCGGCACCCCGGGTGCCGCACCGTGTTCATCGGCCCCTGCATCTCCAAAAAGGATGAGGCCGAGTCCTACCCCGGCATTGTGGACTGCGTGCTCACCTTTGAGGAGCTGTCCGCCTGGCTGGAGCAGTCAGGCGTGACCCTGGAGCAGGGGACTGACGGCAACCAGGAGAGCCGGGCCCGGCTCTTCCCCACCACCGGCGGCATCCTGCGCACCATGGCGGAGCGGAACCCGGACTACGCCTACCTGGCGGTGGACGGCATCGACAACTGCATCACCGCCCTGCGGGACATCGCCGAGGGCCGGATGGGCAAGTGCTTCATCGAGATGTCCGCCTGTCCCGGCAGCTGCATCGGCGGTCCGGCCATGGGCAAGAACCGCCGGGCTGCGGTGCGGGACTTTGTCACCGTGGACCGGTACGCCGGCCCCGCCGACTTCCCCTTCGAGCCCCTGCCGCCGGAGAAGATGAACAAGCGCTTTCCCCTGCTGCTCAGCGGACAGGTCAAGCCGGGCAGCGCCGCCATTGAGGAGGTGCTGCGGCAGATGGGCAAGACCCGCCCCTCCGACGAGCTCAACTGCGGCACCTGCGGGTACGACACCTGCCGGGAGAAGGCGGCGGCCGTGCTGGCGGGCAAGGCGGACATCACCATGTGCCTGCCCTACCTGAAGGAGCGGGCCGAGTCCTTCTCCGACCACATCATCCAGAACACCCCCAACGCCATCGTGGTCTTTGACGATACCCTGGTCATCCAGCAGGTCAACGACGCGGCCTGCCGTCTGCTGGGGGCCGGGCCGGAGGAGCTGAAGGGCACCCAGCCCGGGGGGCTCCTGGCCCCGGAGGTCTACGCGGAGACCCTCCAGCTGGGCCGCCCTTACCACCAGAAATGCCTCTACCTCCAGGATTATGACAAATATGTGGAGCAGATGGTCACCTACGACGAGGGCTACCATATCCTCATCTGCATCATGCGGGACATCACCGCCGAGGAGCGGGAGCGGGAGCGCCGGGAGGCGGTGAACGCCATCACCCTGGAGGTGGCGGACAACGTCATCGCCAAGCAGATGCGCACCGTCCAGGAGATCGCCTCCCTGCTGGGGGAGACGGCGGCGGAGACCAAGGTGGCCCTCACCAAGCTGAAGGAGAGCCTGGGCCATGAGTGAACTGATTCCCGACGTGGGCTATGTGAGCCTGAACAAATTCGGCGAGCAGCTGTGCGGCGACCACGTGGAGATCGTGGACGGCGGAGACGGCAGCCTGGTGGTGGTGCTGGCCGACGGGCTGGGCTCGGGCGTGAAGGCCAGCATCCTGTCCACCCTGACGGCCAAGATCATCTCCACCATGATGGCCAACGGCCTGTCCCTGGCCGACTGCGTGGACACCATTGCCGCCACCCTGCCGGTGTGCTCGGAGCGGCAGGTGGCCTACTCCACCTTCACCATCCTGCGCTTTGCCGGGGGCAAGACAGCCCAGATCATCCAGTACGATAACCCCCACGTCATCCTCCTGCGGGACGGCCACCCCTACGCCTACCCCCAGGACATGGTGGAGATCGACGGCAAGAAGATCTACCAGGCCAGCCTTGACCTGATGGAAAACGACACCTTTGTGGCCTTCAGCGACGGGGCCCTCCACGCCAGCGTGGGGCCGGTGCTGGACCTGACCTGGGACCGGTGGGCCATCGGCCAGTTTCTGGAGACCATGTACGACCCCCACGCCACCGCCAAGACCGTGTCCTCCGTTCTGGCCGGAGAGTGCAAGCGGCTCTACGGCGAGCGGCCCGGGGACGACACCACGGTGTGCACCGTCCGGCTCCGACGGCGGCAGTCCGTCAGCCTGATGCTGGGCCCCTCCCGTGACCCGGACGACGAGGAGGCCATGCTCACCGCCTTTTTCGCCGAGCCGGGCAAGCACATCGTCTCCGGCGGCACCACCTCTGCCCTGGCCGCCCGGCACCTGGGCCGTGAGCTGGACACCACCCTCCCCGCCTACGTGGACCCGGAGATCCCGCCCACAGCCAGGCTGGAGGGGGTGGACCTGGTCACCGAGGGGGTGGTCACCCTGGGGCGGGTGGTGGAGTACGCCAGGGACTACCTGGGGGACAACGCCCGGTACAGCCAGTGGGGCTATAAAAAGGACGGGGCCTCCCTGGCCGCCCGGATGCTCTTTGAGGACGCCACCCACGTCAACCTGTACATCGGCCGGGCGGTCAACCCGGCCCACCAGGCCGCCGGCCTGCCCATCGGATTCGACCGGAAGATGCAGATCGCCGACCAGCTCTCCGACTGTCTCAAGCAGATGGGAAAGACGGTCAAGATGTACAAATTCTGACCAAAAGGCTGATTTTTTGTGGAGAGGAGGGATTTTGTGTTCCGAATCGCCATCGCGGAGGACGACGAGGCCTGCGCCCGGCAGCTGCGGGAGTACCTGGACCGGTACGGCCGGGAGAACGGCGAGGAGCTGGAGGTCCGGTGGTTCCCCGACGGCCTGGAGCTGGTGGAGGAGTACCGCCCCATCTACGACCTGATCCTTCTGGACATCGAGATGCCCCACCTGGACGGCATGACCGCCGCCCAGAAGATCCGCCGCGCGGACAGCGAGGTGCTCATCCTCTTCATCACCAACATGGCCAAGTACGCCATCAGCGGCTACGAGGTGGAGGCCCTGGGCTTCATGCTCAAGCCGGTGAACTACTTCTCCCTGTCCCTCAAGCTGAAAAAGGCCTTCTCCTACCTCCACAGCCGGGCCCAGAAGAGCCTGATGGTCCCCACTCAGGAGGGGATGCAGAAGATCTCCGCCTCAGACATCCGCTACGCGGAGGTGGCGGACCACCGGCTCCAAATTCATACCGCCCAGGGGGTATACACCATGCGGGGCACCCTCCAGGAGCTGGAGGAAGAGCTGGAGGGTCAGCACTTTGCCCGGTGCAACAAGGGCTATCTGGTCAACCTGCGCCACATCCATCTCATCAAGAGCGACCGGGTGGTCGTGGCCGGGGGCGACGAGCTGCTCATGAGCCGCAGGAAGAAGGAGGAATTCCTCCTGGCGGTGACCGAATACTATGGAAAAGGGGGCCGGTAGATGGAATTTCTCGACTTAGTGGACGATTTTCTCAAGCAGACCATACAGACCCGGGACCTGCTGCTGGCCTGCGGGCTCTTCGCCATCCCCCTGGCCAAGCGCCCCCACCTGTGGGTCAAGCTGGCACTGGGTATCCCCGCCTCCCTGGCCCTCTCCTGCCTCATCCCCCATGGCACCTTCAGCTACCTGCTGGAGCTGCTGGTGGTCATCGCCCTGGTGTGGCTGTGCTGCGACCTGCCGGTGACCGACGCCGTGTACTGCGGCGTGTGCGGGTACGCCTGCCAGCACATCGCCTACGCCGTCTACTCCATTATCCGGGCCCTGCTCCCCGGCGTGTCCTGGGAGAATCCGCCCGGTCTCTCCCTCCCCTATTTTCTGATCTATCCCCCGGTCTTTGTCCTGCTCTACTTTCTCTTCGGCCGGAACCTGGCCGGCGGCGGCCGGTACGATGTGGACGTACACCAGACCCTGTTCTCCTCCATCGGCACCCTGGCGGTGGTGTGGCTCCTCAGCACCGTGGCCCAGACCCTGGCGGCGGGCAATCCAGGCATCAGCATCGTGTGCCATCTGTACGGCATCTTCTGCTGCGTGTCCATGTTCTGGGGGCAGGTCAACCAGCGCAACCGCTCCCGGCTGGAGCGGGAGCTGGTGCTCCAGCAGCAGCTCGCCCGCCAGCAGCGGGAGCAGTACGAGCTCACCCAGGAGACCATCGACATCATCAACCGCAAGTGCCACGACCTGAAGCACCAGGTGGCCGCCCTGCGGAACATCTCCTCGGAGGAACAGCGGGAGGCCCACCTGTCCGAGATCGAGCGCTCCATCCAGATCTACGACTCCACCCTGGAGACGGGCAGCCGGGTGCTGGACACAGTGCTCACCGAGAAGAGCCTGTACTGCGGCGCCCACCAGATCACCATGACCTGCATGGCCGACGGACGGCGGCTCTCCTTCCTGGACGATGTGGACGTGTACACCATCTTTGGCAACGCCATCGACAACGCCATTGAGAGCGTCAGCGGCCTGACCGACCCGGAGAAGCGGGCCATCGCCGTGTCGGTGTGGAGCAAGAGCGGCCTGCTGCTCATCCAGTTTGAGAACTACTATGAGAAGGAGCTCCGCTTTGAAAACGGCATTCCGGCCACCACAAAGGCGGACAAGGCGGACCACGGCTTCGGCATCCGCTCCATCGGCTACACCGTGAAGAAGTACGGCGGCCACCTGACCATCAGCGCCGAGGACCACCTGTTCCTGCTGAGCATCTCCATTCCCCTGCCCTGACACAGCAAAACTCCCCGCCGCAGTGTGCGGCGGGGAGTTTTTGTGCCTCCAGGCTCAATAGTCCGGGTCCAGAGAGGTGCGCAGGGTGGAGTGGTCGAAGCTCAGGTTGGCGGTGCCGTCGCCATTGTCGGTCCAGATGCCCTCGATGTGAGAGGGGCCCTGGGGCGGCATCTCGCTGTACTGGTCAAAGCGGAAGGTGCCGTCGGTGTACAGCTCCAGGGTGCCGTCCTTGATGGCAAAGGGGCGGTTGTCGCTGGTCATGCTGTAGGTGTAGGCGGAGCCGGCGGAGGCGGCGGTGGGCGTGGCGGTGAAGTTGAAGCTGATGGAGCTGTTGCCGCAGTTGAACACGCCGCCGTTGGTCAGGTCAAAGCGGTCCACGTACTGGGGATAGCTGAAGGAGTTGCGGGCAATGCCGTCGGTGTAGTAGTAGTTGGCGGAGATCACGTTGTGGCCGTCAAAGGTGACGCCCTGGGCCACCTGGGTGGTGTCCGAGGTGGGATTGGTGACAAAGGCGCTCTCGCTGTGGGCCACCGCGGTGATGTCATAGGTGGCGCCCGGGGTCAGGGCGTCGGAGACCGCGTTGTAGTGGTCGGCGGACAGGTCCTCCACCGTGACCACCACCGCGTCGGCGGCGTCGGCCGTGTTGGTGAAGGTCACCTCCACGGTGTCCGGGTAGACCTGGTACATGTAGTCGGCGATGTTGGACACCTGGACGTCAACGGTGCCGTCAAAGGTGTTCCACAGGTAATCCACCACCGGGGCGTCCTGGGCGCCGGAGAAGGAGTAGGTGGCGGTGGCGGCGGTGGACATGGCGTGGGCGGAGTCGTTCAGGCTGGGGAAGGCGAACACCTTCACCAGGTACTCGCCGTAGCCGTACTGGACCAGGTCGTCGATGTTGCCCGAGTAGGTCTCGCCGCCGGTGCCGGTGGCGGCGATGGAGTTGCTGGAGAAGAGGAAGGGGTCGCTGTCGCCGGTGGCGTCGGGGGCGCAGAAGTAGACCAGGTAGTAGTCCGCGTTGGCCACGCCGGTGAAGGAGTAGTCCCCGTTCTCGCTGAGGGTGAAGTCGGCAGGGGCGTCCAGCTTGGCGGCCGTGCTCTGGCTCTCCGTGGCGGAGCCGCCGGCGGAGGTGCTGCTGGCGAACCAGTCGTCCATGACGGCCCCCACCTCGTCGTAGTAGGTGTTGATGTTGTCCAGGGCCGTGGTGGCGCAGGAGGTGCACAGCAGGCCCAGCACGCCCGCCGTGAGCAGCAGGCTGAGAAGTTTACGCGGTTTCATTCAAGCCGCCTCCTTTCTGGTGAAGCAGGAGGCAATCCCCAGGATGGCCGTGGCGAAGCAGAGCAGAATGATGGCCACCACAGGCACCAGGGAGCCCCGGGCGCCGTACATGGTGATGTTGTTGAGCCGGTCGGCCCAGACGGGGTAGCTGTTGAGGAAGAACAGGCCCACGCCGTAGGACACCAGGAGCACCTGGACCAGGTTGAGGAACTCGGTGGCCTTCTTGTCCACCAGGGCATAGGCCAGTCCGCAGACCGCGCCCAGCAGAAGGGCCAGGACCACGATGGAGTCCATATAGCTGTAGATGGCGCCGTAGATGATAAACGCGACCAGAGCAACCAGATTGACCGCCGCGGCGATCAGGCTCAGCTTCGCGCTGATGCTTTTTCCCTTCATACCTTACTTCACCTCCGCAGTGTGCTTTTTCTTGTACACCATGACGGCGCTGGCGGCGGTGCAGACCACAAAGCCCACGCCCAGCACTGCTGTGGCGATCAGCAGGGCCTTCTGCCAGCCGGGTACGATGGTGAGGATGGTGCTGCCGTTGGTCAGGCCGTTGACCGACCAGGTCCGGCTGAGGACATACAGGTCGTGCTTGGCGGCCTCACGCAGGTAGGAGAGGATGGCGGTGTCGCCGCCGTCGATGAGCCCCTGGATGGCGTTGCGGTAGGCGCCGGCGTCCAGGCAGTAGTAGTCCTGACCGGTGACCAGGAACTCGGCGAAGTGGTTCTTGTAGGCGTAGGAGGAGTAGCCATCGGAGGTGACGTGGCCCTTGAAGCCCCACTCGCCCCGGAGCACGCCGTCCAGCAGGGCGGGGTTGGCGTTGTTGGGCACGCAGCCGATGCGGTTGAATGCGGTCATGACGCTCAGGGCGCCGCCCTCACAGAAGGCCCCCTCAAAGGCCCGGAGATAGTTCTCACGCAGGGCCTGCTCGTTGGTGAAGGTGGCCACGCCGTCACGGGCGTAGTCCTGGTCGTTGAGGGCGAAGTGCTTGATGCAGAAGGTGGTGCCCACGGCCTGCATGGCGGCAGCCTCGTGGGTGCCCACGATGTAGCCGAAGTTGCCGTCCTCAGACCAGTACTGGTGGTTGCGCCCGCCGAAGGGGGTGCGGTGCAGGTCGCCGCCGCCGTACCAGATCTCGGTGGCGCCGCAGAACAGGGACTCGATGCCCAGCAGGCGGCCCCGCTGGTCAAACCGCTCGGTGTTCCAGGTGCGGGAGGTGGTGACCTCGGACACCCAGCCGATGCAGCTGGCATTGTTGCACACCAGGTTGCCGATGCCGGTGTTGTCGTCGGTACGGTTGGCGCCGGGCATGCCCACGCTCTCAATGGGGTCGTAGCCGTCGTTGTCGGAGATCAGGCTGAGCATCTCGTCGATGGACAGCTGGTCCAGGAAGGCGTCCCAGGTCTCCTCGTCGTCAAAGTCGGTGTAGTACAGGTCGGCGAAGGTGAGGCCGTTGTCCGCGCCGGTGGTGAAGGTCTCGCCGGTGTCATAATCCGCGGCGCTGTACCAGTCGGGGATCATGTCCTCCAGCATCTCCTCGGTCATGGCCACCTCGATGGCCTCGGCGGGGTAGGTGCCCTCCCAGTCGGAGCGGGAGAGGTAGGTGAAGTCGTAGTCGTAGTAGTTGATGTCGGCCTTGTCAAAGAGGTTGGTGACCTCCACGCCGGTGAACCGGGACAGGTCATAGCTCTCGGTGTCCAGCTCGGCCTGGTTCCAGGTGTGGGTCTTGGCGGCATCGCCGTCGTAGTCCATGCCGTTGGCGGTGGTGCAGCCCTTGGCGGCCAGGATGTTGTTCAGCGCGTCGTGGGCGCTGGTGCCGATGGCCAGGTAGTAGTCCCCGGCGCTGAGGATGTATCCGGCGGCGCCGTAGGTGTCGTAGCTGGCCAGGAAGTAGCGGTCCACCTCAACGGTGACGGTCTCGCTGGCGCCCGGCTCCAGGGTGCCGGTCTTGCCCATGCCCACAAACTGGACGGCCGCCTTCTCCACGTTGTTCTGCTTCTCGTAGTCGCCGTAGGGGGTCTGGGCATAGACCTCCACCACGTCCATACCGGCTACATCGCCGGTATTGGTCACGGTGACCTCCACCAGGTAGGAGTCGGTGTTAGGGTCGTACTCCACGCCGTCCAGGGTCTGCTCAAAGGTGGTGTAGCTCAGACCGTAGCCGAAGGGGAACACCACCTCGTCGGTGTAGCTCCAGGCGCTGCCGGTGGAGGAGCCCACGGCGCTGGAGGCGTTGCCCGCACCCAGGACGGTGTCCTCGTAGCGGGTCTCATAGTACTTGTAGCCGGTGTAGATGCCCTCGGCGTAGAGGATCCAGTTGCTCTCCGAGGTGCCGTCGGCGCCCCAGTCCGCGTCATTGGCGGCCACCCAGTCCAGGTTGGACCACTGCTGGGTGTTGTTGCCCGCATAGGTGACGGCGGGAGCGGACAGGGAGTTGGCGGCGTAGGTGTCCACCACGCGGCCGGAGGGATTGGCGGCGCCCACCATCAGGTTGACCACGCCGGTGTAGCCCACCGCGCCGGGACGGCCCACCAGCATGCAGGCGTCCACGCCGTAGTCGTCCAGCCAGTCCAGCTCCATGGCCTGCTCGGAGTTGATGAGCACGATGATGGAGCCGAACACGCCGGCCTCCTTCTGGCTCTGGAGGTAGGCCATCAGATCGGCCTCGTTGTCGGACAGGCCCAGATAGTGGTTGCCGTCGTCGTTGTAGAGGGATGCGTCGTTGCTCTCGCTGCCCGCCCGGGACAGAACCACGATGGCCGCGTCGTTGCAGCTGCTCTGCCAGGAGCTCTCCTGGGCCTTCACGTCGGCGATGGGGGCCTCCATCACAGAGGTGATGCTGGTGGTACCCAGGTCGGCGTAGGCGGTGTCGCCCAGGGTGGCGTTCACGTTCTCCGCGCCCAGGGCGTCCTGAAGGGCGGAGGTCAGGGTGGAGGCCACGATGGACTCAAAGGGGGTGCGGGTGGAGGTGCCGATGGGGTGGAACGCACCGTTGCCGAAGACGGTCACACCGGCCCCCTCCGCCAGAGGCAGAGCCCCGTTGTTGGTCAGGAGCACGGTGCCCTCCTCGGCCTGCTTGATGTTCTCGGCGGCCACGTCCATCTCCAGCATCAGGGCCGCCTGGTTGTTGTTGGGGTCGGTGCCGTACTCGTTGTCATAGACCACCGCGTCGGCCGCCGCGGCGTCGTCATTGTGGATGATCTGGGTGGTGGAGACGCCCAGGGCCTGGTTGATGACGCCCGCATAGTGGAAGGTCAGCGTGGTTGCGGCGGTGCACAGGAAAAACAGAAACGCCATGATTCCGGCCACGCCGCGCAAGATTGCCGCTTTTCTTTTCATATACGTCCTCCTCTGCTTGTTCTTGTTGTGCCAGGATGTTCCTCTTTTTCTTCCTCCTCCGTCAAAAGTTCAGAGGGCCGTCCGCCCTCCGTGCTGCGGAGCATGTCTCCCGTGACACGTTCTGTCTGTCAGTATAGATATTTACCGCCGGTTCGGCGCGGTTTTGTCTCAAGCGGTTTATTTGCCGCCCGAAACGGTCAAAGCGGGCAAGAAAAAGCGCAGCTGTTTTGGTCATTTTCGCCAAAACAACTGCGCTGAAAACAGCAAAATGCCCCGCCGGGCGTGTCCCATTACAGGCACATCCGGCGGGGCAAAAGAGTTCTTTTTCTATTAAAGCAGGACCAGGCCGTATTTTTTCGCCATCTCGGCCAGGAATTCCGGCTCCAGGTCGCCGGTGCCGTCCCAGAAGGCCCGGCCCTGGTACACCCGCAGGGCCTGCTCCAGCAGCTCGGGCACGTCGGACCACAGGCACAGGGCATCCCGGATGGCGTACTGGTTCTCCGCAAAGACGGCCACGTCGTCCTCCTCCAGAATGGCGATCTTCAGCGCCCCCTGGGGACAGATCTCCTCCGCCTCCAAGATCTCCTCCATCAGGTCGGGGGTACACTCGATGGTCTCCCCTACGTCCACGTCGGGGGTGATGAACCGGGCCTCCTTCTCGCTGGCGCAGGGGATCACGTCCGGGTCGCGCTCCGGCGGCACAAAGCGGGAGAGGTCCACCTGCTCCAGGTCCCGGCTCAGGGCGGCCACGCCCTCGCCGCTGATGCCTCCGCCGCAGGCAAAGACCCGAACCCCCGCCTCTGCCAGCGTCTGGGGCGCGGGCATGGCGCTGTCCGCCACCACCGCCAGAGGGATGGTTGCGTAGGGCGTCAGCCGCTGGAGCTGCTCCAGCAGCACCTCCGCCCCCTCGCCGCAGGACAGCCCGAAGGCGGCCGCGCCCATGCCCTGCATCACGATCAGGGCGGCCAGCACGTCGGTGCCCGACTCCGTGCGCCCCTCCTCGTCGCAGCGGGCCAGCACCACCACCGGCTTCCCCGAGGCCTGTCCCACCGCCAGCATGGCGGCCCGCTCCTCGGCCATGGTCATGCCCTCCGCCAGCAGGAACAGGTCCACGCCCGCCTCCTCCAGGGCGGCGGCCTGTTCGGCATAGGCCGTCACCAATTCCTCAAAGGTCACGTCGCCGAAGGGCTCCAGCTCCTGCCCGGCGGGCCCCATGCCCCCGGCCACCAGGACCTCCGGCCCCACCGCCCGGCGGGTCAGCTCCACCAGGGTGCGGTTGTACCCACGCACGTCCTCCTCCCCGTCCCGGCGGGGCAGGCGGAACCGGTTGCCCCGAAAGGTGGGCGCCGCCACCGCGCCGCAGCCGGCCGCGGCCCAGGACCGCTGGAGCAGGTTCAGCTTCTCCCGGTGCCCGGGGAGCCAGGTGCTCTCCCGGCCGCCGTCCGTCCCGCCGTCCTCGGCGCCGCCGATGAGAAGAGGCACAGGTATGTCCATGGAATCGTTTCCTCCTTGGGCTTCATATATTTGGAATTCAGTATACCGGGTTCTGCCTGAAATTGCAAGGCAATCTTCCCGCTGCCGGGCAAAATACGGCAGAAGGGCGGACGCCGCTCTCTGCGGCGTCCGCCCCGGGTGGTTCAGTCTGGAGTTTGGTGCCCGTCTCAGCGGAACAGGGGCAGCAGGGCCGCGCCGATGATGCCCGCGTCGTTGCCCAGCTGGGCCAGAGTGAGGATGGTGCGGCGCTTGCTGTCCCGGGCGTAGTCCTCCCGGTCCACGATGGCCCGCACAGGCCCCATCAGGGTCTCGCCGGCGCCGGCCACACCGCCGCCCACGCAGAAGATCTCGGGCTGGAAGATGTTGATCAGGCTGGTGATGCCGCAGGCCAGATAGGACTGGTACTCCTCCACCAGCTCCTTGGCCAGCAGGTCCCCCTGGGAGGCCGCGTCAAACACGGTGCGGGCCTCCACCTTGTCCAGGTCGCCGTCGGCCAGCTTCCACAGCAGGGTCTCCCGGTTGTCCTGCATCCGCTCCCGGGCCCGCTTGATGATGGCGGTGGCGGAGGCGTAGGTCTCAAAACAGCCCCGGCGGCCGCAGGTGCACAGCCGGCCGTTGTACTCGATGACGAAGTGGCCCACTTCCAGACCGGCGTAGTTGAAGCCGGTGTACAGCTTGCCGTCCAGCACGGCGCCGCCGCCCACGCCGGTGCCCAGGGTGATGGCCACCATGGACTGGCTGCCCTTGCCCGCGCCGGCGGCATACTCGCCCAGAGCCGCGGCGTTGGCGTCGTTCTCGATGTAGACCTCCTTGCCCAGGCGGGCCTTGAGCATGTCGGCCAGGGGCACGTTGTGGAAGTCCAGGTTGGACCAGTACTCCACGATGCCGTTCTTGGGGTCAATGACGCCGGGGGAGCCGATGCCCACCGACGCAATATCATCCATGGTGAAACCGCCGGCGGTCAGCGCCTGCCGGGCCGCCTCGGCCATGGCGGCGGCAACGGCCTCCGCGCCGGTACGGGGCGTGGAGATCTTGCCCCGGCTGAGAATGGTGCCCGCTTCATCCACTACGGCGGCCGCCACATTGATGCCGCCCAGGTCAATGCCCAGATACTTCATAAGAAAAAGTCCTCCCTTTTTCTGCTTTGTTCTCCGCAGCCGCTCCCCACTCCCTCTTGACCCTGTCCCTGAGGACCGGGCCCATAAAAGCGGCCGCGCTGCCGCACCGGACCAGCGCGGCATTTTCTTCTCTATTATAGCGAAAAAAGCCGTGCCCCACAAGAGGGCACGGCCGTTTCCGCTGTAAAAATAATCCTTTCTCCAAGGGCATTTCAGAGGCAATCTGTGAAAACAGGTTCTGTTTTACCTGTATTTTCCCATTTTGTCCGCTCTTTTTCCACCTGCTGCGGTGAAAATGCTTCTCTCTGCACCGTCTTACGCGGTGGGGACCGCTCTATTCAGCCCCGCAGCCGCTGCGCATGTGTTTTTTTCGCTGTTGCGGCGCTTGGTGGACAGGTGGACCGCCAGGGTGACGCAGCCGCTGAGGAGCAGGAAGGCGTAAAAGCTGATGCCCCGGGACACCAGCACCGCCGGCGTCACCAGGGAGGTGCCGAAAAACAGGGCGAACAGGGTGACAAAGCCGCCCTCGGTGGCGCCCACCGCGCCGGGCAGGGGCAGCGAGGAGGTGGCCAGGGTGAGCAGGGCCTGGGCGCCCACCAGCTCCATGGCCCCGTGGCCGCTCAGGCCGAAGGCCTTGTACACCACAAAGGGCACCAGGAACAGGGCGGTGAGCTGCACCAGGTTCAGCCCCAGCAGCACGGGCACCAGAGCGGCGTTTTTCTTAAAGCACTCCGCGCCGGAGCGGTACTCCGCCATCTGCCGCTCCAGCTTCTCCGCCGCGGCGGCCCGGTCCCGGACCAGCCGCAGCCGGGCGCCCAGGTTCAGCAGGCCGTTCATCAGCCGCCGGGCTGCGTTGGGCAGGAACATGAAGCAGAGCATCCCGGCGGTGAGGGCCAGCATGACCACCCCGCCGTAGAGCAGCAGCAGGCCCATGCCGGGGCCCATGGCGGTTATGAGGCCCGGCATGGCGATGGCCGTAACGGCTGCGTACAGGAGCACGGTCACCTGGTAGCACACGGCGATCATCATCATGTTCAGGGCCCCGTGGGCGGGGGGCACGCCGTTTTTGCTCATGTAGTAGATCTGGGCGGGCTGGCCGCCGGTGGCGGAGGGGGTGATGGAGCTGACGTAGAACCCCACAAAGGAGAAGCCCAGGCAGCGGCGGTAGGGCAGCGGATGGCCCAGGCGGCCCAGGATCAGCTTGGAGCACATGGCCTCGCTGCCCACAAAGACGAACATCAGCCCCAGGCCCAGGACCACATAGCCCGGCTTCACCCGGCCCAGCACTTCCAGCAGCTGGGAGACCGGCTGATTGCGCAGCAGCAGGTAAAAGGTCAGGGCAATGAGCCCCAGCAGCAGGATGCCTCCCGCCAGACGTTTTCCCTTACTCATGGGTGTGCACCTGCCTCCAGCCCCACGCCAGCCGCCCCGCCAGGACCAGCAGCGCGGCCAGGGCGGTCAGGGCCGCAAAGCGCCCCGCAGATTTCCTTTTCTTCATCACGCGCACGCTCCCTTCATCACACGCAGGGTCTCCAGAATGGCGCCCAGGCTGTTCTCCGCCAGCTGGCCCTTCAGACGGCGCATATTGTCCGCCATGGCCGAGAGCTTCTCCCGGTCGTAGATCAGATCGCGGATCGCCTCCAGGCAGTCCTCGATCTCCTTGGCCGCCACGGCGCCGATGCCGGCGCGGAGCAGGAACCGGGCGTTGTTGATCTCCTGCTGGAGGAAAGGCTCCCAGGTCAGCAGGGGCAGTTCGGAAAAAATGCTCTCAAACATGGTGATGCCGCCGGGCTTGGAGAGCATCAGATCCGCCTGGGCCATGTAGTCGTACACCCGGTCGGTGTACCCCACCACATGGATGTGCTCGTACTTCCCGTCCAGCCGTTCCCGCAGCTTCTCGTTCCGGCCGGCAATGATGGTGGTCTCCACCCCGGGCAGGGCGTTGAGCTCCTCATAGAACCGGTCCTTCCGGGGCAGCAGGCCCAGGCCGCCGCCCATAATGAGCAGGTGCCGCCGCTGGCCGTCCCGGCGGTGGGGGGTGGTCTTGAACTGGGCCTTCACCGGTATGCCGGTGGCCACGATGATGGCCGGGTCCACGCCCTTCCTGGCCAGCCGCTCCCGCAGCTCGGGGGTGCCCACCAGATAGCAGTCGGTGCCGCTGTTGATCCACTCGCCGTGGACGGACAGATCGGTGATGCAGGTGACCAGAGGCAGCGCCGCGCCGGTCTCCTGCTTGTAGCGGGACACCAGCTGGGCGCAGAGGGGGTGGGTGGCCACCACCATGTCTGGCTCCTCCTCCCCCAGCAGGGTGGACAGACGGTCCAGGAAGTGCCACTCGAAGGGCGGATGGGCGTCGCTCTCCATGTTCTCGGTCATCTTGTAATAAGTATTGTAAATCCCGCTGCCGTGGGTGACCAGCAGGGAAAATCCCTTGTACCACGCCTCAGAGGCGCTGGGTACGGCGTAATCGATAAAGTCCAGCACCTTGACCTCCGTGCCGGGCTCCTCGTCCTGGAACTGCTGCGCCAGAGACTGGGAGGCCGACCAGTGGCCCATGCCGAATTTTCCCGTCAGAATCAGGACCTTCATGTCCAACCCTCCTGTCGTTGCCTGTCTTTTCCTCTTTACAGGTCTGAGTATAGCCCGCTAATCTTTAGAAAACCCTGCCCCAAAGCTTAAAGAATCATTAAGAAAAAGGAAAACCTTCCGCGCGTTTTAGATGGATTTATATTCCACAAGTAAAAATTTGCACAGATAACAAAACTTTTATTCATTCGTTACAATACACATAAATAATGAATTAATAACAAAGCAAGCCCCCGTCGGAATGTTCTGGCGGGGGCTTGCTTCTTATTCTCTCGTATTTTCGGTTCCGGCTCCAGCCTGCTCACCAGCGCTGTCCACGGCGTCCAGGCTAATCTGGAGCAGCTTGGTCAACCACGCGGGGACCGGCGCGCCCATCAGGACAGCGTTCTCCACGATGCTGCCCAGCTCAGTGAGGCAGTACCATACCAATACCAGCGGGCAGACGATGCCCCGGAAGGCCACAGGCAGCTGCACCACCGGCAGGTTGTCCAGTACCAGACTCAGCAGCAGGTCTGCGGCTGCTGCCACCAGGACCACCACTACCTCGCCGGCCTTGTGCCACACACCAGAACGGGCCGCAGACGAGGACCACTCTCCGTTTTTACAGGCGGCCGCGCTGCCGGTCAGGTAGTCCAGCAGCATCAGGCCCACCCACGCGAACGCCAGCCAGCCGAACCAGCCCCAGAAGGCCGTCAGCGCACCCAGAACGGCGGCCACAGCGGCCTTGATTGCGGTCAGATTATCCATATGTATCTCCTCACTTTCCGGCCTTGACGGCCTCATAAAAGCGCCTGAACATTACCGCCACCTCCTGGCGGGTACTGGCCGCCGTGGGCCGGGTGCCGTCCAGCAGACCCATGGCCTTGGCCCACGCCCAGGCCTCCGCCGCCCAGTCGGCGGGCTGCTCCGCTGCGGGCTGCTGGGGCTCCTCCGGCTCCGTCTGGCCGTCCCCGCCCAAGGCCGCCTTGACGGCGGCGCGGAAGTCGTCCATGGTCTTGCCGTGCCTGGGCCACCAGTGCTCCACGTCGGCGTGGTTGGAGGCGATGCCCGCCCGGTAGCCCTCCGCGTGGCAGAGGATGTCCTGCTCCGGGTCCAGCTTGTACTCCTTGCAGAGGTAGGCGCACAGGGCCACGGCGCGGGCCCACACGGCCTCGAAGTAGTCCGCCGTCTCCTCCGGGTCGTAGGCCATGAGGGAGCCGGGCTGGGCCGCTGCCGCCGCCAGGGTGGCGGGACCACAGGAGCCGTCCTGAGTGAGTCCCAGGGCGGACTGGGCGGCCCTGGTGGCCGTCTCGGTGGCCGGGCCGAAGCTGCCGTCCACCTCCCCGGTGTACAGTCCCATCCGCTGGAGCTCCTGCTGCCAACGCTTGACGGCCCAGGCGCTCATGCCCTTGGCCCCACGGTACAGAGGCGCCCACTCTACCGGCAGCAGACGGCACTGGTCGGGCTCGCAGATCTCAAAGGCAATGTGGGTGTCGTTGGCGGTTGCACCGCTGGTGCCGGTTCCGGCGTGCCAGCCACGGCAGGTCCAGGGCAGGGTCTGGAGTGTCTGGCCGTCGTCCACCATGGCGTGGACTGCCGCCGTGGCCTGGGCACTGTCCCAGCCGGCCCGGAGCTGGCCGGCCATGGCGCCGGGGGTGCCTGTGCTGTGCACCATGATGCCCTTGGGGGTGATGGTGCGGCCCGCCTTGCAGCAGGCGCTGTTGGTCATGATTGCCTGGGTGATCTCGTCCACGGGCTTGTCCTCCTTGTCGTTGTCCTCTTCCTCCAGCCAGAGGCACAGGTAGCTGTCCACGGGGCGGGCGGAGTCGATGACCTGGCCGCCGCCGAAGTCGCACTGAGCACTGCCGCCGCCGTCCAGCATGACGGCCGTCTCCGCCCCCAGGGCGTACAGCTCCGCCCGCAGCTCCTCGGGAGTTGCCGCGTCCGCCGTGCCGTCGCCGGAGACGTACAGGATCAGGTGCTCCCCGTCCAGGGCCATGGCCGTGCGGCCCCGGCGGCTGCCCAGCTCCGCGCCGTAGCTCAGGGCGTCTTGGATGCCCACCATGGGGGTGAGCAGCTCATAGCCGCCGATGTAGTTGGCCCGCTCATCGGCGGGCAGCGCGGTCAGTGCGATATCGCCGCCGGAGTCCCAGGCATAGCCCCAGCAGCCCCAGCTCTCTTTTGCCCGCACCACCCCGTCTGCCTTCAGGTGGTGGGTGGGGTGGTTGATGCTGTCAAAAAATCCGGCGTTGCAGATGAGGTCGGGCTGCTCCGCCGCCTTGACCTGCTCCAGGCTCCGGCCGCCGCCGGTGACCAGGGCCAGTCGCTTGATGTGTCCAAGTCGGACACGCTGGATGTACTTGCTCATGATACCACCTCCCACTGCCACAGCCCGGCGGTGCCGGGAGTCCAGACGCAAGGAAGCATGTCTGATTTACACAGGTATGTCTTGCCCTCGTAGGAGTAGTATTTGCCGTTGTAGCTGTCCATACCGTACACCCACGGGATAGGGTCATACTGCGTTCCGGCGTGCTCACGCTCAATGGGTCGGTAGATTGCAAACATCCCGTCTGCGTCCGGAGGCTGGTGCGCCTGCGGTGTCACAGACTGTACAACACGGTATGTTTGTCCATTGCATGTCAGGCATACCCCGGCGGAAATTTCGGTACCAGCGGCCAGCAGCTCCTCCCAGGTTGGAAGGAGATCAGGGACAGACAGGGCCACCGCGTCGGTGAGTGTGGTTACAGAACGCGCTATAGCTCGCATGAGGGTGACACCTTGTTCCTGCGTGCTGGGCGGGGGTGCGGGTTGGTTGGCAGCAGCCTCCCATGCCGCGATCTCCTCCGGTGTGGCGTCCCTGTATTCAGCTCCGTCAAATACTCTCAAATCGATACCCCCTCAGTACAATTCTCGTCCCGGCTTCCACATTCCCGGCCGAGTTCTTTACAGCAATCG
>NZ_CALXEG010000017.1 GCF_944387275.1 uncultured Pseudoflavonifractor sp. | reverse complement strand
TTTCTGCTACCCCCTTATGGTTATCCCACCTAAAGGGTAGCGTTTATTTCAGGTGCTGACAATGGCTCTTTTTATTTGCCATTGGGGTGCTCACTTTTTGAGTACCATTTGCTACATTTTCATTTTACCGAAAACAACCTTGTCAATGGATAAGTGGGGATTTTTCAAAATTTTTCATAGATTTTTGACTCAAACAGGTCATTTGAGGAAAATAAAAGCGAAATCCTTATTAAGCTCCTGTTTTTTCCATGTAGAATCAAATGGATCAGGAGACTGCACAGGTATATGAGCCTGTGATCCGTAAATACAGGGGCCATCCCAAGCTGGATGGTCTGGCATGCAAACTGCTGCACCGTACCAAAAGCGGGGTCTCCGGCATGCTGCCGGAGACCCCGCTTTTTCTCGTTTTCTCTTTATACCCCGCGCTTTTTGTCCTCCCAGTCTTTACGCTGGGCCGCCTCCTCGTAGAGACGGACATAGCTTGCGTGTCTGCTGGGCGCAATCTTTCCCTCTTTCAGGGCCGCAAGCACGGCACAGCCCTTTTCCTTCACATGTGCGCAGCCTGTGAACTGGCACTGGTCAAGGTAGGGGGCAAATTCCTGGAAGGTAGCCGCCAGGTCCTCTTTCCGGCAGCCCTCCATCTGCTCCGTGTCAAAGGAGGAGAAACCCGGCGTATCCGCCACAATGGCGCCGTTCTTCAGCCGGAACAGTTCCACATGTCGGGTGGTGTGCCGGCCGCGCCCCAGCTTGTCGCTGACCGCTCCCACCGGAAGACCGAAGCCGGGCTCCAGCGCGTTGAGAATACTGGATTTTCCCACACCCGAGTTTCCGGTAAAGGCAGATACTTTCCCTGCGATCATCTCCGCAAGGGCATCGATTCCCTCCCCCGTCTCAGCGCTGACCCGCAGCGTGGGAAATCCGGCGGACCGATAGATCTGGTAGAGAGACTGGGCGGAGTCCAGGTCGCATTTGTTGAGGCACACAATGCTGCTGCATCCCTTCCAGGCTGCCAGGGAGATCATGCGGTCGATCAGGAACGGGTCGGTCACCGGAATGGCGCCGGAGGCGATGATCACCATCTGGTCAATATTGGCCACCGCCGGACGCTGGAACTGGTTGCGGCGGGGCAGGATCTCATCCACCGAGCCGCTTCCGTCCGGAAGTTTGGTAAACTGTACGCGGTCCCCTACAAGGGGCGAAATTCTGGCGTGGCGGAAGCGGCCTCTGGCCCGGCAGGCCGTAGGAGGGGCGCCGCTGCCGTCGTCCACGTAATAGAAGCCGCTGAGGGCTTTTAAGATAATTCCTTCACTCATTTGACAAAATCAATATAGGTCGTACTCTGGAGCTGGTCGTCCAGGTAGACACACACCTCCGCCTGCATGGTGCCTTCCGGCGCGCTGAGGGGTGGCGTAATCACCCGGAACACAGTGTCCACGGTGTCGTCGTACTGGGTCTGACCGTTCACCGTCACCACCACATGGACCAGCGCACGGTCAGAGGGCAGCTCGATGCGGATGGTCTTCTGCACTGTGGGCTGGGAGGGCGACGGAGAGGTGCTGGGCGCCTGGCTCTCCGTGGGGGGCGTGGTGGGCTCTTCGCTCTCCGAGGGTTCAGGGGACTCTGTGGCCCCGGCGTTGGGGTCCGGCCCCTTACTGACCGTCAGGTTCACAATGGTCTTGGGCAGGACCTCGGTGTTGGGGTCCTTGTCCTGGCTGACCACATAGCCAGCGGGCTGAACGTCGTCATAGACCTCCACGGGTGTCCCCAGAATCAGATCCATCTTCTCCAGCCACTTCTTGGCCTGCTCCAAGGGCTGGCCCCGCAGATCAATCATGGCAATGGGCTCAAGGTCTGGCCCTGTACTCACAACCAGGGTAACCTCGTCGCCTGCCTTGAGTGCGGTCCCCTCCTCGGGCTGCTGGGAGATGATATAGTCCTTCGTGACCTCTTCCGAGGCCTGTTCCTCTACCTTTACCACAAGCCCCTTGCTCTCCAGCAGAGTCTTGACCTCATCCAGCTTTTTGTTCTCATAGTCGCCCATCTTGATGTCAGAGGAGCTGCCGCCGCTGACGGTCACCTTGATGGTACGCTCGCCGGACTGGACCTGAGTATCCGCCTTGGGGCTTTGGTCCATGATCTCCCCTTCCGGGTACTCGTCACTTTCCACTGTTTTTTCCAGTTCTACTGTAAAGCCATTTTCCAATATAGTGCTGCTATTCTGGGCTTCTTCCAGGGTCATACCCACCACACTGGGAGTACTATAGAGCGGAATGTCCGGGTTGAGCAGCGGGCCCAGGAAAGAGACCCACAAGAAGTATCCAATTCCCGCCAGGAAGATGATGATGGCGCCCACGGCCAGAATGACCGGAATGGGGCTGCCCCGGTCCGACCTGCCACGGCGCTCGTCGTAATCGTCATACCTGTCGTCATACTCATCGTCTCGGCTCTTCCGGCGGCGCGGATGCTCGGCTCCGTCGCTGCCCCGGCTCTGGACGTTACCGGTCGTCTGGCGGGCCGCTGCGGCGCTGCCGGAGCCGTGGAACGTATCCCCGGCCTTGCGTATCTGGGTGGGTTCGTCATTGCTGTCCAGCAGGTCCACGTCCCCGTAGTCAAAGTTGATGCTGGGGTTTTTCCGGAACTCCTCCAGATCCGCCAGCATGGCGTCGGCAGAGATATAGCGCTGGTCCACGTTGGAGGCCATGGCCTTCATGGTGATCTCCTCCAGCGCCTCGGGGATATCCGGATTGATCTCCCGGGGGGAAAGCGGGATGGAGTTGATGTGCTGGATGGCCACCGAGATAGGCGAATCGCCCTCGTAGGGCAGCCGACCGGTCAGCATCTCATAGAGCACCACGCCGGCGGAGTAGATGTCGCTGCGGGCATCGATATAGCTGCCTCTGGCCTGCTCGGGCGAGATATAGTGGACCGAGCCCAGAGCCTCCTGGGTCAGGGTATTCTGGGCCGCAGAGGCAAGGCGGGCAATGCCGAAATCGGCCACCTTTACACTGCCGTCCCGCAGCACCATGATATTGTGCGGCTTGATGTCCCGGTGGATGATGCCCCTGCTGTGGGCGTGGGAGAGGCCCTTCATGATCTGGGTGATGAAGTGCAGGGCCTCCCGCCAGTTCAGCGGCTCCCCTTTCTTCTGCATGTACTGCTTGAGGGTAATGCCGTCGATCAGCTCCATGACGATATAGTCCAGGTCATCGGAGTGGGAGACGTCGTACACCGCCACGATATTGGGATGGGACAGCATGGCGACAGCCTGGGACTCATCGTGGAACCGGCGGCGGAACTCGGCATCCTGGGCCAGATCGCTCTTCAGAATCTTGATGGCGACCAGCCGGTTGAGCCGGTGGCAGCGGGCCTTGTATACCACCGCCATACCGCCGGAGCCGATGCGCTCCAGGATTTCATATCGGTTATCGAGTAATTTACCTATGTATTGATCCATGGTAAATCTCCTCCTCGGGGGCCTTGTTCACATCAGGTGAGAATGGCCGGATTTTCGTGCGGCTGCGTATAGGGTCAGCGAGCCGCGGCGCTGTCCGTTCTGCCCGACAGCCGGCATCCGCCGCACAAGAGTGCGGCACAGTGCGTCACGTCTGGAGCAGTACTGCCGTCACATTGTCCGGCGCGCCACGGGACATGGCAATATCCAGCAGCCGGCGGCAGCAGTCCGCTTTCTCTCCGCCGTGGATGATCTCGTAGAGGATCTCCTGGTCGGTGACAATATTGGACAGTCCGTCAGAGCACAGCAGCAGGCAGCTCCCTTCCCTCAGATCCAGGTAGTACAGATCGGCCCTCACCTGTTCCTCCGCGCCCAGGGCCCGGGTGATCAGGTTCTTGCGGGGGTGGAGCCGGGCCTCTTCCGGCGTGATCCTGCCCTTCTGGACCAAATCCTCCACCACAGAGTGATCCCGGGTCACCCGGTAGATCCCCTCTTCGGTGGCAAGATAGCACCTGCTGTCCCCGATGTTGAGGATGTGGGCCCCCTGGCCGGTCACCAGCACAGCCACCATGGTGGTGCCCATGCCCTGACAGGCCGGATCGCTGCCCGCACGTTGGAACACCGCGGTATTGGCCAGCTCTGCCGCCCGGGCAAGTGCCTCATCAGGCCCCTGGGCGTCAATATTGCCGCTGCGCAGGGCCTCCACAAAGGTGTCTACTGCCAGTGTGCTGGCCACATTGCCCGCCTTGGCGCCGCCCATTCCGTCACAGACAACCGCCAGTGCCAGACCTTCGTCCGGAACGTCCAGGTAATAGGCATCCTGATTCTGATGTCTGACGGCACCACGATCTGTGATGCCCCACGCTTTTATCATGTCGATTGCCTCTTCTCTGCGGACAGTTTTCTCTCTGCCGCCCTCCGCACTGACGGCACCTTCTCTCAGCTCTCCTGCATGGCCTTTCTGCGCAGCTGGCCGCAGGACGCATCAATGTCCCCGCCCAGCTTGCGCCGCACCGTGACTGTAATCCCGTAGTGCTCCAGCCGCTTCTGGAACGCCTCCACCCTGCGGCTGGGCTTCAGCGGGCTCTCCTTTACCTCGTTGAGCGGGATCAGGTTCACATGTCCCGGCGTCCCTTTCAGGTGCTTGGCCAGCAGATCCGCCTGCCAGTCCGAGTCGTTGACGCCGTCAATCATGGCGTACTCATAGGAGATGCGCCGTCCCGTCTTATCAAAATACCGGCGGCAGGTGTCGAACAATCGCTCCACACCCACGGACTTGTTTACCGGCATAATACGGGAACGGGTCTCGTCGTCCGGCGCGTGCAGAGAGACGGACAACGTCAATTGTAACCGAAGATCGGCCAGTTTGTCAATTTTTTCGACCAGGCCGCAGGTAGACAGGGAGATATGGCGCATGCCGATATTGAGTCCGTCTGGGTGATTCACCAGCTCCAGAAAGCGCATGACTGTGTCGAAGTTGTCCAGCGGCTCACCGATGCCCATCAGTACGATGTTGGAGATGGGCACCCCGGAATCCAGCTGAGTAAAGAGCACCTGGTCCAGCATTTCAGAAGGTGTCAAGTTTCTTACCTTGCCGCCCAGCGTGGATGCGCAGAAGGCGCAGCCCATCCGGCAGCCCACCTGAGAAGAGATGCACACAGTATTCCCATGGTGGTAGCGCATCAAAACAGTTTCAATACAGTTTCCATCCCGCAGCCGCCAGAGATATTTTATGGTCCCGTCCTGGGCGGAGACCTGCTTGCGTTCCACCACAGGGACTGTGATATAGCAGCTGGCGCTCAGCTTCTCCCGCAGGCCCTTGGACAGGTTGGTCATATCATCGAAGGAGACGGCGCCCCGGTGGAGCCACTGGAACACCTGCTTGGCCCGGAAGGCCGGCTCTCCCAGCGCCCGGAAATAGTCGGCCATCTCCGCCTGATTCATGGATTTGATATCTGTCATTACTTCGTCGCTCCTCGAACCGGCTGCCGCCGCTCAGGTCTTTTTTCTCAGCTTCGCAACAAAGAAGCCGTCAGTCCCGTGGCGCTGGGGCCAGAAGGTGAACATGCCGTTCTCCGCCCTTCCAAGAGGCTCCGGCAATTGAAATTTCTCAAGTGTAAAGTCTTGATTCCTGTCAAGGAATCCCTGCACTACGTCGCCGTTTTCCCGCTCAAGCAGCGTGCACGTCGCGTAGAGCAGCACGCCGCCCGGCTTCACATAAGTGGCCACATTGTCCAGAATGGCGCTCTGCACCGCCGGCAGTCCTGCCAGCGGCTCCGGGTCCTTGTAGCGGATATCCGGCTTCTTGCGGATGATACCCAGTCCGGAGCAGGGCACGTCGGCCATCACCACATCAAAGGCATTTTCAAAGGCCGGACGGTGCTTTTTTCCGTCCATCACGGCGGTCTTGATGCAGGTGAAGCCCAGCCGCTCCGCGCCCGCCTGGATCAGCTTCTCCTTGTGGGCGTGGATGTCGCAGGACTGGATCTCCCCCTGGCCCTCCATCCGGATGGCGGCGGCAAAGGTCTTGCCGCCGGGGGCGGCGCAGGCATCCAGTACCTTCATTCCCGGCCTGGGGTCCGCGACCTCCACAGCCAGGCGGGCAGCCGGGTCCTGGATATAGAACAGCCCCTCCCGAAAGGCGGTGAGGTGCTCCAGGTTTCCCGTCCCGGACAGCACCAGACAGTTGGGCAGCCAGGGGTGGGGCTGGGCCTCCACGCCGGCTTCCGCCAGGCGATCCAGGGTCTGCTCCATGGTGGTCCGGCAGGTGTTGATCTGGGCGGTAATGGGAGGCTGGCCGTTGTCCGCCTCCAGCAGGGCCTCCGCCTCCTCGCTGCCCAGCAGATCGGTGAATTCCCGCACCAGCCACAGGGGGTGACTATACCGGATGGACAGGTACTCCTCCCGGCTGTCGCTCTCGATCACCGGCAGGCGGTCGATGTTCCGGGACACGTTTCGGAGCACACCGTTGACCATACCCGCAGCCCGGGGGTTCTTGCAGTGCTTCTTGGTCAGCTCCACCGACTCGTTCACCGCCGCATTGTGGGGGATCTTGGTCATAAAGGCCATCTGATAGACGCCCAGACGAAGGGCATTGCGCACCTTGATCTCCATCTTCTCCGGCCGGGTGGTGGAGAATTTTCCGATATAGAAGTCCAGCAGCATCCGGTTCTGAAGCACCCCGAAGCACAGCCGTGTGGCCAGGGCCGCGTCCCGGCTGTCCAGCCCGGCCTCCCGCAGTGTTTTTTTCAGGAACCCGTCGGACCAGGCCCCCTGCCGCTCACAGGCAGACAGCGCCAGCAGCGCGGTCTCCCGGGCAGTTTGGTCGGTGCTTGACATGGGTGTTCCCCTCTTTCTCTCTGTCTTTATGCGGCAGTTCGTCCATTATGCCGCTGTACTTTTGAAAAATCAGCTCTGAGGCTGGACGGCAATGGGGTGGCCCAGCAGATAGTCCGCCGCCTTCATCCGCTTTTTGCCGGGGGCCTGGAGCTCGGTGATGCGGAGCACAGTCCCCTCACCGCAGGCCACGTCGATGCCCTGCTTCCCGGCGGCCAGAACAGTGCCGGGCTGGGCCTGGGTCTTGGCCCCGGTCTCCTCTGTGCGGTAGACCTTGATGGTCTCCCCGGTCAGCCTGTCCGTGGACGCCACCGGCCAGGGCAGCAGGCCCCGGACCTGACAGTGGAGCGCGTGGGCGGTGCGGCTCCAGTCCATGGGGGAGAGCTCCTTGCCCAGCATGGGGGCCAGGGTGGCCTCCGCTCCGTTCTGAGGCGTCCGCTGGTCGATGCCCACCTCTATAGCGCTGACCGTCTGGACCAGAAGGTCGGCACCCAGAATGGACAGACGGCGGTACAGCTCTTCCGCAGTCTCATTGGGACCGATTTCTGTGGACTCCTGGGAGATGATGTCCCCCGCGTCCAGCTCGGTGGCCATGTGCATGATAGTCACGCCGGACACTGTATCCCCGTTGAGCACCGCCCAGTTGATGGGCGCCGCCCCCCGGTACTTAGGCAGCAGGGACGAGTGGACGTTGATGCACCCCTTGGGCGGGCAGGCCAGGATCTCGTCGGGCAAGATCCTGCCGTAGGCCGCCACCACGATCAGCTCGGGCGCCAGGGCCTGGATCTGGGCCAGGGCGGTACCGTCCCGCATCTTCACAGGCTGGAACACAGGGATATTATATGTGAGGGCGCATTCCTTTACAGGTGTTGGCTGGAGTTTGTTTTGATGCCGTCCCACCGGCTTGTCCGGCTGGGAGAACACCCCGCAGACCTCATGCCCGGCGGCCACCAGGGCCTCCAGCGAGGGGACGGCAAATTCGGGGGTGCCCATGAAGAGAATCCTCACGCCTGACCCTCCTGCTCCATCAGCTCCTCCAGTTCCTCGGAGGTATAGAGCTTGTCGGTCAGCTCCGTGAACAGGTGGCCCTCCAGGTGGTCCAGCTCGTGGCAGAAGCAGCGGGCGGTCAGGCCCTCGTCCTCCACCTCAAACCACTCGCCCTTCCGGTTCTGTGCCCGCACCTTGGCCTTCATGGGGCGCGTCACCTTGCCCCAGCGGCCGGGTACGGACAGGCAGCCCTCAAAGCCCACCTGCTCCCCCTCGGTGGCCACAATCTCGGGGTTTACCAGCTCAATGACCTGGTCCTCTCCATTGATGACCACCACCACCCGGCGGAGAATCCCGATCTGAGGGGCAGCCAGGCCCACGCCGCCGGAGTCCCGCAGGGTCTCCACCATATCGTCCAGCAGGATAGCCAGCTTGTGATCGAAATTGGTGACCGGGTGGGCCTTCTTCGTCAGCACCGGATCGCCTTTTGTAATAATGGTACGAAGAGCCATGTTATGTTCCTCCTTAATCCATGGGGTTTACGTCCGCAAACACGGACACCCCTTTCATTTCCTTATCGCTGTGTGCGGCGCAGAGCAGCGCCGCCACCAGGGCGCGCATGGTCTTGGAATTGTGTCCCGATATGGTTAGCCGGTAACGGTACCGGTTGTTTACCTTGGCCACCGAGGCAGGCGCCGGCCCCAACAGCTGGACGTCCAGCCCCTGATAGGCCGGGTCGGCAAACCAGCTCTCCAGTGTACGGCGCAGCCGGACGCACATCCGCAGCACCCGGCTCTCCTCCGTTCCGGAGGCGGTGAGCACGAACAGGTCCCGAAAGGGCGGGCAGCCCCGCAGACGGCGCATGGTGATCTCCTGCTGATAGAAGGTGTCGTAGTCCTGGGCGGCGGCGGTGGCGATGACCTCGTTTTCCGGCGTAAAGGTCTGGATGATGGCTCGGCCGGTCTTCTCCCCCCGGCCTGCCCGGCCCACCACCTGGGTCAGGAGGGAAAAAGTCCGCTCCCCCGCCCGGTAGTCGTCCACATACAGAGAGAGATCCGCTGAGATGACCCCTACCAGGGTGACATTTTCAAAGTCCAGACCCTTGGCCACCATCTGGGTGCCCACCAGAATGGGCACCTTCTCCTTCTCAAAGCGGGCGAGCAGCTTCTCGTGGGACTGCACGGCGGACACGGTGTCCGTATCCATCCGCATGACCTCGGTACCGGGAAACAGTTCCTCCAGCTCCTCCTGCACCTTCTGGGTACCGCTGCCGATGAAGTGGAATGCTCCGCCGCAGTGGGGACAGGCGTCCGGCAGCCGCTCTGAATGGCCGCAGTAGTGGCACATCAGCCGCCCATTGGCCGAGTGATAGGTCAGGTAGGCCGAGCACCGGGGACAGGACGGCACCTCGCCGCACTCGCCGCAGGCGGCCATCCGGCTGTTTCCGCGGCGGTTGAGAAAGAGGATGCTCTGCTCTCCCCGGTCCAGATTGGCCTTCAGCTCTTCCCGGAGCTGCTGGCTGATGTCGGAGCCGTTTCCACCGCGCAGCTCCCGCTTCATGTCCACGATCTGGACCTGAGGCAGGGCCCGGGTGTTGTACCGGCTGCGTAAGGTGAACAGATGATAAACCCCGGTTTTCGCCAGATACATGCTCTCCACAGAGGGGGTGGCAGAGCCCAACAGCAGCACCGCGTTGCTGCGGGCACAGCGGAACTTGGCCACGTCCCGGGCGTGGTACCGGGGGACATTTTCCGATTTATAGGTGTACTCCTGCTCTTCATCCAGCACGATGAGTCCCAGGTTTTGCAGCGGTGCGAACACCGCCGACCGGGTGCCGATGACCACTCTGGCCTTCCCGGAGCGCACCCGCTTCCACTCGTCGTACCGCTCCCCGGCCCGCAGAGAGCTGTGGAGCACGGCGATAGCGTCGCCGAAGTGGGAGGTGAAGATGTGCAACAGCTGGGGCGTCAGGGCAATCTCAGGCACCAGCACCATGGCCCCTCTCCCCCGCTTGAGCGTCTCCTCAATGAGGCGGATATAGACCTGGGTCTTGCCGCTGCCGGTCACGCCGTAGAGCAGGGCGGCGGCGGACTTCCCGGCCCCACACAGCCGGTCAATTCCCTCAAAAGCCGCCGCCTGCTCCTCGTTAAGCACCACCGGCTGCGCAGGCTCGGTCTGCTCCGGCGCCGCCCGGCGGAACACCTCCCGCTTCTCCATCACAGCGAGGCCGCTCTTTACCAGAGACCGCAGCGTGGCGGCCGACGCGCCGGTAAAGTAACAGATCTCCTTGGAAGAGGCCTGCCCCACAGCCGACAGCAGCTCTACCACCGCGTAGCGCAAAGGCGCTGTCTTCCGCTTGGGGGCCACCAGAGCCAGCGCCTCCTCCGGCGGGACGGCCAGGGACACCACCTGCTCGGTCTTGTCCCCCACGCCCCGGGATGCGCTGGTCTCCAGAGTCAGGACGCCCCGCTCCGTCAGCTGCTTCAGGGCCGGATTTGGGTCCTTGGTGCCAAACGCCGCCCGGATCTGGCCCATCTCGGCGGTGCCGCCGCAGGCGTAGGCCAGATCCAAAATCCGCCGCGCATGGTCGGACCGGCCGGCGGCCTCATAGGCCGCCTCCTTGTCCACTCCCTTGGCAATGCGGTACTGGTCCTGGAGGGAGAAGTACAGCCCCGCCGGGAGCATGGCCCGGGCCGCATCATACACAGTACAGAAGTACCGCTCCCGCATCCACAGGGCCAGCTGGATGCTCTCGCTGTCCAGCACAGGGGTATCGTCCAGCAGAGCGATGACCGCTTTCAGACGCGGGGCAGGCTGTCCCCGGCTCAGCGCCAGGATAATGCCCTCGATCCGGCGGTTTCCCGCCCCAAACGGCACCAGGACCCGCATACCGGGCGCGGCACTCTCGCGCAACTCGTCCGGAAGGAGATAATCGTAGGGCTTGTCGATCGCAAAGGTGGCCGCACTGAGGGCTACTTTTGCCAGAATGACCTGTTCCACGCCGCTGCTCCCTCCGGTGATGAGACTTGTCCAACTATCCCGCAAAAGGCAAGTGACAGGCGCTGCCGCCCTCTCACTTGCCTTCCGCAGAAATCTGTGTTTCGTTTACTCCTCATCCTCAGCGTGAGGAATGCACTTGCCCTCGGCCACTTCCCGCAGGGCCAGGGAGACCGGCTTGTCCTCCAGGGAGATGCCCTCCTCCTCCGCCTCGCTGGCGATCTGGCGGGCACGCTGGGCCACCACGTTCACCAGCATGTAGCGGCTGGGGATCTGGGCAAGAAGTTCGTTCATTGCGGGTTTCAGCATCATAAAGCATCGTTCCTTTCTTTGGGCCGCGCCCGCCGGAGCAGGGCGGTGCGCATCGTGGCAAAACAGCCTTGGGCTGTCAAATTCCGTCCACCAGGGCCAGACGGTTCCGGGTCCGGCAGTCCTCCGCCGTCAGGATGGAGATAATCTCCGCCGCCGCAGTGGAGACCTTGTCGTTGACCACCAGGTAGTCGTAGTTGGGAATCTGCCGGTACTCCTCCCGCGCCTTCTGGAGCCGGCCGGCAATGACGTCCTCGTTGTCGGTGGCCCGGCCGTGGAGCCGGCGGGAGAGCTCCTCAAAGGAGGGAGGGATAATGAAGATCAGCACAGCCTCCGGGCACTTGCTGCGCACCTTGGCCGCGCCCTGGACTTCGATATCCAGCAGCACATCGATCCCGGCGGCCAGCTTGTCCTGGATGACCTTCAGAGAGGTGCCGTAGTAGTTGCCCACATACTGGGCGTACTCCAGCAGCTCGTCGGCAGAAATCATCCGCTCGAACTCCTCTCGGCTGACGAAGTTGTAGTTTACGCCGTCTGCCTCACCCACGCGGGGGCTGCGGGTGGTAAAAGAGACGGAAAAATAGATGTCCTTCCGCTCTCCCAGGAGCTCGGCAATCACAGTGCTCTTTCCCACACCGGAAGGTCCGGAGAGCACGATCAGCTGGCCGCGGGTCTTCTTCTTTTTTATCATTCCTCATCCTCCTCCTCGGTTACCGGGTCCGGTGCGTCCTTGCCGCTCAGGCGGCCCGCCACGGTCTCCGGCTGAATGGCCGAGAGGACGATATGGTCGCTGTCCATAATCAGAACGGCGCGGGTTCTGCGGCCGTAGGTGGCGTCGATCAGCATGCCTCTGTCTCTCGCCTCCTGGATCATGCGCTTGATGGGCGCGGACTCCGGACTTACAATGGCGATGAGCCGCCCGGCGGAGACCATGTTGCCAAATCCGATATTGATGAGCTTCACTGCGCTCCGCCTCCTTACTCGATGTTCTGGACCTGTTCGCGGATCTTCTCGATCTCCGCTTTGATATCCACCACATGGCGGGCAGTCTCAATATCGTTGCACTTGGAGCCAATGGTATTGGCCTCCCGGTTGAACTCCTGGATCAGGAAATCCAGCTTGCGGCCGATGGCGCCGCCCTGGTCCAGCATATGGGACAGCTGGTCCAGATGGCTGCGCAGGCGGACCGTCTCCTCATCTACCGCCACCTTGTCCGCAAAAATGGCGGCCTCGGTGAGGATGCGGCTCTCGTCGATCTGGGTATTCTGGAGCACCTCGGCCATCTTGGCCTCCAGCCGGGCCCGGTAGTCTGCCACAATGCCGGGGGCACGTTCCTCCACCAGGGAGGTCAGATTGCCGATGGTGACGGCCCGGCTGCGGATGTCCTCCTCCAGCTTGCCGCCCTCGCGGGTACGCATGGCGTCAAAATCAGCCAGCGCCATATCCAGTACGGCGCAGATATCGGCGGCCACCGCCTCCAGGTCCTCCTGGCTCTTCTCCACCAGGAACACATCCTGGAACCGGGAGAGCAGCGAGACCGAGATATCATCCCGCAGGCCGTAAGTATCCCGCATCTGGCACAGAGCGGCGTAGTAGCCGTCCGCCACGCCTTTGTTCAGGGTAATGGACACGTCGCCCCCCTCGGACTGTCCGATGGTCACAAAGACGTCCACCTTGCCCCGGGAGATGCTCTTCTGCACCCGGGCCTTGATGGCGTCCTCTGCAAAGACATAGATCCTGGGCAGCTTGATGGTGCAGTCGAGATAGCGGTTGTTGACGGAGCGGACTTCCACCGTGATGGTACGCCCGTGGAGCGCCGCCTCACCTTTTCCATAGCCGGTCATGCTCTTCACCAAAGGGCTCGCTTCCCTTCTTTCGATTGTTTAGCAATATATTATATCAGATTTTTCCCGTTTTGAAAACCCTTTATCTCCGCCTTATTGCCCTGTCGATCCGGGCGGCGTAGAGCATCACCAGTTTGGAGAAGCCGTAGTCATAGATCAGGAACACCACGTTCCCGCCCACATAGAGCACCCACAGCTGCTCAAACACGGCGGGAAGCCCGGCCAGCAGCGCGTCACGCAGCACAAACCAGCAGAATGTCAGCACAACATTGAAAAACGCCAGCTTGCACAGCCACTCCAGCGGCGCCTTCCTCATCTGTTCGATCAGGCTCTTCACCATGGGATACAGGCCGAAAAAGACTAGGTAGAGCAGGACGTTCCCCTTGTCGGGCGAGAGGATCAGGCCCAGTATCCCGGCCACGGCCCAGCACAAAAAGCCGGCGTGGAGACCGCCGGAGATCACGGCCGCGGCGTTGACCAGTCCGGCCACCGCCACAATGCCCATCCGCCCCGACGGAGAGACGGACGCCAGCAGCAGGATCACCAGTGAAAGGGCCGCCAGAACGCCCACCAGCGCCACCCGGCCCGCCCCCGTATTTCGCCGCCCCATCTCAGTTGCAGCCCCCGCACAGGCACTGCATGCACATCAGCGTAGTACAGCAGTCACAGGCGTCCATGCCCATGCCTGTATTCCCATAGGGGCGGTAGGCCTGTCCGCCCTGCTGCATCATATTCAGCGCCTGGCGGTACTCCATGTTGCCCGGGTCGGCATTGCAGGCAATCTGGTACTGCTGCCGGGCCTCGTCCAACCAGCCGCGGCGGTAGGCGATGCAGCCGGAGAGGAAGTGCCACTCCGCGTCCTGCGCAGGCGCTTCCCGGAGCAGGCGCTCGGCGGTGTCAACATCCCCGGCGTTGATGGCCTGCCGCACCCGGCTGTAAAGGGTCCCTGCAGAGGAGGACTGGCGCTGCTGCTGGTAGCCGTAGCCATAGCTTCCGCTCTGCTGATAGGCGCTGCCGCCATAGCTCCCGCCGCTGTATCCGCCGCCGCTGCGCATCTTGTTGATGGCGTCGTAGGCCTCGTTGACTTCCTTCATCTTCTCCTCCGCCAGGTCGGCCAGAGGGTTGTTCTGGTAGTTGTCCGGATGGTATTTCCGGGCCAGCTCGCGGTATGCCTTCTTGATCTCCTCGTCGCTGGCGTTGGGAGATACTCCAAGTACGCTGTACGGATCGCTCATGTGTCTCTGTCTCCTGTTCTCAATCGTTGACCTCTAGTTCTGCCGGGCGCTGCCCGGCCCAATTCCCAAAACCGCCTGGCGCTTCATTTCCTTCCAGCAGCCGCGGAACACCAGTTCCTCCACCATGGGCATCCCCATATACAGGATATTGCCCAGTACCGGCCCCCAGCAGCCCCGGTCCAAAAGGGCAAAGGCCGAGAGCGCCAGATTGCGGGAGTGGAGCAGCGTGGTGCGCAGGTAATCCTGTTCCTCTTCCTCCCGGCCGCCGAAGCGGGCATGGATGGGGTTATATCTTCCGGCGGCCACGTCCTCCCGCAGATCGTCCCACGCGTCCACCAGATAGATCCAGCGGCCCACATGGTAGAGCAGCTGTTCCAGCGCCCGGTCCTCTGTCTCATTTCCCGTCTTGGGAGCCGCGGCGCGGAGAATCCGGGCAAAGGTGTCCGCCGTCCGGTCCAACGAGGGTGCGCGTTCCTCCTCCAGCCGGTGCAGCGTCTCCAGCTGAAGCCGGACCTCCCGGTCGAACTCCGGCCGTGCCGCCGCCGCCCGGCGGTATCCCCGCCGGAGCAGCAGGGACAGCGCCCCGGCGCCCAGCCGCTCCCAGAAGCCGCCGTCGGCCATGCTGTCCTGCACCTTCCAGTAGCTGAGGATCACGCTCTCATCCGCCGCCGCCTCCAGCCACGGGCCGGACGCGCAGGTGCACTTCTTCCGCAGGAAAAGCTTGGCCGGACAGCGGCGCATGCAGGTGGACGGCCTGGGATCTGGCGGCGAGAGCAGCATGGCCAGAAAGGTAAAATCGTAATTCAGGAGCATCCGCGCTGTAAAGCCGCAGCGCTTGCCCATGACCTGGCACAGTCCGCAGTACATGGCCTGGTAGTTCTCCAGCTCCCGGACCTTCAGTTCCTCCCGGCAGGGGCGAATATATCCGAACATCTCAGCTTCGCCTGCCGATCATATTCCCGCTCTGTCTCAAACCGGCGGTCTCCGCCATAGTGCTGCCTCCTGCCGTTATTCTGCCAGAGTGAAGTTGACCAGGACGTCGTACTCGCCGCCCAGCACGCCAACATCGCTGCTGCCGTCTATGATGACCTGGGCCTGGACGGTCTGCCGTCCTGTGGCCAGCTGGGCCTGGGACAGGTCCACCACAATCCGCAGCTGGGACTGGAACAGGGCGTCCACCGCCTCCTCCGGGCCGCGGACGGTCACCAGCCGGGACTCGGTCACCAGCTCGGCGTTATACCCGTCCGGCTTATTGATCATCTGGATGTTGTCTACAGTAAACTCCCGGGTGGTCAGCTTGGTGTCGTCAATGGTGACCGTCACATCCACCGAGCTGATGCCGCTCTCATTGGTGAAGTCCTCATTGAGGGTGACCGGGAAGTTGAAGGTCTCCTGGGTGTACACCTGGGAGAGGTCGATCTCGCCCAGGACGATCTTGTCGTAGGCCTCCAGCTCGTCCTCCGGGCCGGAGATGGTGAGGTACATGACCGTCTCATGGTTGACGCCGTAGGTGACGTTCACATCGTCCTCCGTGGCGCCGCCGCCGGGGATGATATCAACGGTCACCGGGACCTGCTTGGTCTTGACAATGGGGTATTCCACGTGGACGGTGTCCACATTGGCGGTCACCGCCAGATCCGTCAGCTCCGTCCCGTCGGCGCTCACGTACACAAAGGGCAGATCGCCCTCATAGCTCTCGCTCATATCCTCGATGGTGAGCAGCACCTTGGCGTAGGCCACCTGATTCACCAGCTCCTGCTGGCCGCTGATGTTGATGGTGCCCGGCGTGATGGTGGGCTTGCCGGCCATATAGTCCTCGGCGTAGCTGCCCTTGAACTCCAGCCGGACAGGGATCTCCTTGCTCTCCAGCTCGGAGACGGTGAACTCCACATAGAGGTCGGAGACATCGTTGTTCACCGTCACGTCCAGCTGGTTGACGTTGATGGGATAGCTGGGCTTCACCAGCAGGCGGTAGGTGCCCGCCTCCGAGATCTGAGACACATCCACGCTCAGGGTAATATTCTCCCGGCTCAGCTTGGAGAACACGTCCGACTTCGCCTCCAGGTCCAGCGTCATGGTCTGGTCGGCGCCCTCGGAGATGATCAGATTGCGGGCCGCCAGGATCTCCGTTCCGGTAAAGGTGATGGGGATGTTGGAAATGGAGCGCTCAATCGCGGGATTTGCCTCCTTCACCACATAGATCCACAGGACAGAGGCCATCAGGAGAGAGAGGACGACGTAGAGCCACTTACTGTCTTTTATCTTCTTCCACATCTGCCTTCTCCCCTTTCTTTGACTTCAAGATGATATTGAGGAAGTTGAATTTGGTCTTATCACTCTCGTCATTCTGGGGCAGAAGCTCGTTGCGCAGCAGACGGTCCAGTGTCTCAGGCGCCAGATGGCGCTTCAGCATGCCGCCCACCGCCACGGAGATGGAGCCCGTCTCCTCCGAGACAATGGCCACCACCGCGTCCGAATGCTCGCTGGCGCCGATACCGGCCCGGTGGCGCATGCCCAGTTCCCGGGAGAGATTGACGTTTCCGGACAGCGGGAGCATGCAGCCCGCGCCCACGATCCGGCCGCCCCGTACGATCACCGCGCCGTCGTGGAGGGGCGCCTTGTTCCAGAAGATGTTCTTCAACAGCTCGGCGTTGACCACGCAGTCCAGCGCGGTACCGGTCTTGATGGAGTCGTCCAGCTGGTTTTTCCGCTCAAAGACCATCAGCGCGCCGGTCTTGGTCCTGGAGAGGTCCGTGTAGGCCAGGACGGTCTGGGTGATGGCGTTTTCCAGCTCGCCGGGGGTCTCCTCCCGGACGAATACGCTGCCGATACGGCTGCGGCCCATCTGCTCCAGAAAGCGCCGTATCTCAGGCTGGAACAGAATGACCAGCGCCAGAACGCCGTACTCCAGCACCTTGCCCATCAAATAACTGAGCATCCGAAGCTGGAATGCACTGACCACCACAAAGGCCACAATCACAAGGAGCACGCCCTTCATGACCTGACCTGAGCTGGTCCGGCGGACGATCATCAGCAGCTTATAGAAAATAAACGCCATGATAAGGATATCCAGGATGTCCGCTATACCAATGGGAGGGAAGCCCATAAAGGTCTCCTGAATCCGTTGTATGATCTGTTCCATTCTTCCCTTCACCTGCACTTTAGCTGTCCGGGCGTCGATTTACGGGCAGATCGGGGCCCTGTTCTCATACTCTGCCTATTTTAAAGATTATACTTTATCGCTGGGGAAATGGCAATACGGCAGTCATGAATTTTCTATAAATTCCCCCGACTCCCCCGCAGGAGGCAGCATCTCCCGCATTTTTACGTATAAAACCCGCTATGCCTTGGACTGCAAGGCATAGCGGGTTTTTCACCTCCGGCCGCAGGTCCCTGCGCGGGCGGCGATGCAGCCCACGGCGCGGACAAAGCGTTCGGTTTCACAGAGGGTATTGAAGACGGAAAAGCTGGCGCGAATTGTGCCGGTCTCCAGCGTGCCCGCGGACTGGTGGGCCAGAGGAGCGCAGTGCAGTCCCGCCCGGACCGCGATCCCCATCTCTCCCAGCGCGGCGCCCGCCTCCTCGCAGTCCATCCCACGGATCCGGAAAGACAGCACCCCCGCCTGCCTCGTGCCCTCCCCCGCCGCGTATACGGTCACACCGGGAATCCCGGCCAACGCCCGGGCTGTACGCCGGGTGAGCCGCTCTTCATGGGTAAATATCTTGTCTGGCCCCATGGCGGAGACATACCGGATGCCCTCCAGCAGTCCGGCGATTCCCGCGATGTTATGGGTGCCCGCCTCCAGACGGTCAGGCAGAAAGTCCGGCATCTCCTGTAAAGCCGACAGGCTTCCGGTGCCTCCCTCCAGCAGGGGCTGCGTCTCCGCGCCGCACAGCAGCAGCCCGGTCCCCTGGGGGCCGTATAGCCCCTTGTGTCCCGGCATGGCGATAAACGCCGCACCCAGCTCATCCATGCGTACCCGCAGGCAGCCGGCGGACTGGGAGGCGTCCAGGATAAACGGAACGCCCCGCTCCCTGCACAGCGCGGCGATCCGGTCCACAGGGAGAATATAGCCGAACACATTGGACACGTGGGTGCAGATCACCGCCCGCACCTCACCGGTCAGCTGCTCCTCAAATGTCCGGTACATCTGGTCCGGGCAGAACAGCGGCCCGGAGGCCACCCGGATCTGTACGTCCTCCATACAATGGAGCGGACGGGTCACCGCGTTGTGCTCATAGCCGGAGATGAGCACCGTGTCCCCCGGATGGACCAGGGACTTGATCGCCAGATTGAGCCCATGGGTGGCGTTCATGGTAAACACCACCTGCTCCGGGTTCTCCACCCCGAAGAGCCAGGCGGCCGCCTGGCGGCATGCAAAAGCCGTATCCGCCGCCAGTGCCGCCGGCCGGTGGCTCCCCCGGCCCGGGCTGGCCATATGGCCCATAGCATAGGCCGCCGCCCGGGCCACGGACGGCGGCTTCTGCATGGTGGTGGCGGCGCTGTCCAGATAGATCATAGCAGCCGCACCTCTTTGTAGCTCCCATCGGCGGCCTGGAGCAGGACCCGTTTAGGAGCCAGGCCCACCCGCCCCAGAATCGCCAGGGCGTCCGCCAGATTGCGCTCTGACACCTTCACCGCGTGGCTGCATCCCTCGCCGGAGACGCTTCTGGGGGAGCGCAGAATGTGGGCAGTGATACCGGCCCGCTCCAACGCCTGAGCGGTCCGCTGGGCATAGGTCAGGGAGCGGCAGATGATCAGGTAATATACCATCAAGCATGACCATTCCTTTCCTGGGTGTTTCTCAATGGCCGAAGCCTTCTGAGAGGAATGTCACCATTGCATGGGTTCTGCGCTGCCCCTGCCGGGCGCGGCGGGATAAAACGCTCCTCTCGCCCCAGTATATGCCGTCCGCCGGAGCCCGGTCACCGGATATGAGAAGAGGCGCCGCCGTCCGGCAGCGCCTCTCATCATACCTCTTCCAGCAAAACCACCGCGTGGGCGGCGATTCCCTCCCCGCTGCCGGTGAAGCCCAAGCCCTCCTCTGTGGTGGCCTTCACATTCACCCGGCTTTCGGGAACGCCCATATGCTGCGCCAGCACAGCCCGCATGGCGGGGATGTGGCCCGCCAGCTTGGGCCGCTGGGCCAGGATGGTCATATCCGCATTCCCCAGCCGGAAGCCGCCGGCATGCACCCGGTCCATCACCCGGTCCAGCAGCACCAGGCTGGAGATTCCCGCAAAAGCCGGATCGTTATCGGGGAACAGCTTTCCGATATCCCCCAGCGCCGCAGCGCCCAGCAGAGCGTCCATCAGCGCATGGGTCAGCACGTCGGCATCCGAGTGACCCAGCAGCCCCTTCTCCCAGGGGATCTCCACCCCGCCTAAAATCAGCTTCCGCTCCGGCACCAACCGGTGCACGTCATATCCATGTCCGATCCGCAATCCCACTCGCTCCTTTTCCTCCTGCCTGTCCGGGCAGCAGTGATATTCTTATGTATCCCGGCTGTGCAGGATGGCCTCTGCCACCAGCATATCCGCGGGCGTTGTGATCTTGATGTTCTCATAAGAGCCGGCCGTCAGGCAGACCTTCATGCCGATCCGCTCCACCGCGCCGCAGTCGTCGGTAATGGCCGCGCCGTCTTCCACGGCCTTGTGCAGCGCCCCCAGCAGCAGATCGCTGTCAAACACCTGGGGCGTCTGGATGGCAAAGAGCTGGGCCCGGTCCGGGGTCTCCACCACCACGCCGTCCACAGCCCGCTTGATGGTGTCCTTCACCGGAACCGCCGGCGCGGCGGCGCCGCACTCCGCGGCCTTCCGGATGGCCTCATCGATGACCTCCACCGTCACCAGGGGACGGGCGCCGTCGTGCACTGCGATGAGCTCCGCACGGGCGCTCACCTCCTCCACGCCGGCCAGTACGGAATCCGCCCTGGTGGCGCCGCCCACCAGCACCTTTGTCACCTTGTCCAGCCCGCAGTCCCGACAGAGCTGCCCCACCGGTACGATCAGATCTTCCCGGGTGACCACCACGATCTCCCGAATCCGCTCCGAGGCGCTCAGGGCCTGCAGCGTATGTACCAGGACGGGAACGTCATCCAGGGGCAGCAGGATCTTGTCCTGCCCCTCCATCCGCCGGGACGAGCCCGCCGCAGGTACCACTGCCGCACACCAGGGCCCCTGGGATTCCTGCTTTTTTCGCAGCCGTTTCAGCAGTCCCACGTCTTTTCTCCCTTCCGGGGCAGCCTGCCCCATTTACTTCTCCGTCACACGTCTCACAATAAAAGAGCACAACTCCCTCCCGGCCCTTGACGCCCCCGCGTCAGCCGAGGGGAAGTTGTGCTTCCGGCAAGCCGCAGGTTTCCCTTCCCACGGCAGATAATCGTTTCCTTCTATTCCTATTAGGCCATCGCGCCGTTTATGCGCGCCTCCACGTCCTCATAGCTGGCATTCTGGGAGAGGACAATCTCGGAAATCAGGATCTGCTTGGCAGAGTGCAGCATCTTGCGCTCCCCGGTGGAGAGTCCCCGGTCCACGTCGCGGCGCATCAGCCCCTTGACCACCCGGGCCACCTCCAGCAGGTCGCCGCTCTTCAGGCGCATCATGTTTTCCCGGTAGCGGCGGTTCCAGTTCTGGGTCATGTCCACCTCAATGTCCGGTATGGCGGCAAGGACTCTGTCCGCTTCGTCCCGCTGGCAGACAGGGCGCACTCCGATCTCCTCGCTGTTCTCCGTGGGGACCATGACCAGCATACCGCCCACAGGCAGTTTGAGGATATAGTACTCTCTTACCACGCCGTTTACCTTCTTGCGGACAATGCTGTCCACGACGCCTGCACCGTGCATTGGATGGACGATTTTGTCGCCTACCTGAAACATGTTACACCTCCAATTACCGCTCATACCTCCACTATACCTTATATGGTTATATTATAGTCATTTTTCGCTCGTTTTGCAAGGGAAAAACGGCAGAATCTACATTCAAACTGTAAATATTGTGAAAAAAGCGGCCTGTTTTCAGCTGAAAACAGGCCGCTCTCGGATTTGCTGTTGTGGAATTACTCCGCGTCGGTACCAGCGAAGTCGCCGGAGACCTCGGTACCCTCGCTGTCGGAGGTGGCAACCAGAGTGTCGGCGCCGTCGGCAGCAGCGGCGGAAGAGCGCTGGGCATCCTCCAGCAGAGCGCGGATGGACAGGGAGACCTTCTTGCGGTCCATGTCGATGTCGGTGATCTTCACGTCCACCATCTGGCCCTCGCTGAGCACATCGCCGGGCTTGTCGATGCGGTGATCGGCAATCTGGGAGATGTGAATCAGGCCGTCCACGCCGGGGACGATCTCGGCAAAGGCGCCGAAGGTCATCAGCTTGACCACCTTGACGTTGGCGGTGTCGCCCACGCTGTACTTGCTGGTGAACACGGTCCAGGGATCCTGGCTCCGGTCCTTCATGCCCAGGGAGATCTTCTTCTTCTCCTTGTCGAAGGAGATGACGTACACCTCCACGGTGTCGCCCACCTTCACCACCTCAGAGGGGTGCTTGATGCGGCTCCAGGAGAGCTCGGAGATGTGGACCATGCCGTCCACGCCGCCGATGTCAACGAAGGCGCCGTAGGAAGTCAGGGACTTCACGGTACCGGTGTACTTCTTGCCCTCCTCGATGTTCTCCCACACCTCGGCGGCCTTGGCGGCGCGCTCCTCGGCGGTGACAGCGCGGATGGAGCCCACCACGCGGCGGCGGGCACGGTTGACCTCGGTGATGCGGAGACGGACGTGCTTCTTCAGCAGCTCGCTCATGGGAGTCTCGCGGGGCAGGCCGGTCTGGGAGGCGGGCACGAACACCCGGACGCCCTTGATGCTGACCACGACGCCGCCCTTGTTCTCCTCGGTGACAACGCCCTCGACAGTGGTGTGATCCTCACGGGCCTGCTCAATGTCGTCCCAGCTCTTGACGGTGTCGAGACGCTTCTTGGACAGGGTGACAACACCCTCCTGATCGTTGACGCGCATGACATAGGTCTCGATCTCGTCGCCCACGTGGACCAGATCTTCGACCTTTACAGTGGGATCGTCGGTCAGCTCAGACACCGGTATGTAACCGGCGTGCTTGGTGCCGAGATCAACATAGATCTCAGTGGGCGTAATGCCAGTGACAACGCCTGTAACCTTCTCCCCTGTATTTAAAGTTTTGATCGATTTCTCCAGCATTTCAGCGAAGGATTCCTCGATCTCCATGGTTTCGTCGCTCATTTTGTCATAGACCTCCTTTATAATCCACCCGGGCGTGGACGCACCCGCGGTGATTCCAATAGAAGCCTTCCCGTACAGGTTGGAAGGTTCCAGATCCTCCGCCCCTTCGATCCAGAGGACCTGAGGACAGAGCGCTGCGCACAGCTCCGCGAGCCGTCTTGTGTTGGAGCTCTTGCGATCTCCGATCACAATCATGGCGTCGCTTTGGGCGGCCAGAGCCTGGGCCGCTTCCTGGCGCTTGCACGTAGCACTACATATTGTATCAAAAACTTTTAAATTTGTACACTCTTTTTTTGCTTTTTCTACGCACAAATCCCAACTTTTTCTGGTAGCGGTGGTTTGAGACACCAAAGTAAGGGGCTTTTTCCGGTTTTCGGAATCTTCATCCAGCCATTTTTCCAGCGCCTCCGCGTCCGCCAGGACCACGGGATGGGCGCACCACCCGGCGATCGCTGTGACCTCCGGATGGTTGGGCGTACCGATAATCACCGGCTGCCGCCCCGCCTGTTCCGCCTCCGCCACGATCTTGTGGATACGGGAGACGTTGGGACAGGTGGCGTCCAAAATCTCTCCCCGGGCGCTGAGCGCCTCATAGACCGCTTTGGGCTCACCGTGGGAGCGGATGATCACCGTGGCCCCCTCCGGGACCTCCTCGGGCCGCGCCACGCTGGTGAGTCCCATGGACTCCAAACGGCGCACCACGCTGTCATTGTGGATCAGGCTGCCCAGCATCACGCACCGCTTCCCGGACGCCGCCGCCTGCTCTGCCATCTCCACCGCCCGCTTGACGCCGTAGCAGAAGCCGGCGTGCTCCGCCATTGTCACCCTGCTCATGCGGCCTTGGCCCCCAGGGCGTGGATGCGCTCCATCAGCTCCTCGGCGATTACCTTATACTCCTCGGCGGTGCCCTTCTTGCTCTCCACCTGGGGGTAGTAGGGCTCGCCAATGACGATGGTGGTGAAGCGGAACCAGTTCTTCTTCTCGGGGATGTAGACCGGCACAATGGGCACGCCGGTACGGACGGCCAGCATCGCCGCGCCGCTCTTGGCCTCGCTCTCGTGGCCGTACTTGTCCACCCCGTCCTTTACCCGGGTGCCTTCGGGGAACAGCAGCACCTTCTCGCCGCTCTTGAGGTACTTGATGGCGGTCTTGATGGCGCCCACGTCCGACTTGCCCCGGTCAACGGCAAATACACCCGCCTTTTTCAGCAGCCAGCCCAGCACCGGGATGTTCATGAACTCCGACTTGGCCATGGGCCGCAGCTGGTACTTCCGCCCCAACGCCATGACCAGGCAGACCGGGTCGTTCAGGCAGGAGTGGTTGGCACAGAACAGGGCCCCGCTCTGGGGCAGATTCTCTTTCCCGATGGCCCGGCAGGGGTGGCAAAGGCTGAAGAAGGGCCAGATGATGCTCCACAGGATGGAATACACGGTATGAATGCTTTTCATGAGTCCAGACGCTCCTTAATGGTTTTCAGCAGCACCTCGAAGCTCTCCTCCAGGGAGTTGCCGGTGGTGTCCACAGGGATGGCATCCTCCGCCTTGCGCAGGGGCGCTGCGGCCCGGCGGGTATCCTTTTCGTCCCGGGCCACGATCTCAGAGAGCACAGTGTCGTAATCGCTGTCCACACCCCGCTCCTTCAGCTCGGCGTACCGGCGGCGGGCCCGGTCCTCAGAGGTGGCGGTGAGGAAGATCTTCACGTCCGCCTCAGGCAGCACCACAGTGCCGATATCCCGGCCGTCCATGATCACGTTCTGCCGCCGGGCCAGCTCCCGCTGCATGTCCATCAGAAAGGCCCGCACCTCGGGGATGGCAGACACCATGGAGGCATACCGGGAGATCTCAGGCAGACGGATCTCCTGGCTCACGTCCTCATTGTCCAGGTACATATGCTGGAGGCCGTCCGTGCCGTGGCGCAGATCAATGGACAACCCGGGCAGCATGCCGATGACGGCGGCGCTGTCCTCCGGCGAAATGCCGTTGCGGTAAGCGGCCAGCCCCACCGTGCGGTAAATGGCGCCTGTGTCTACATAGAGGTATCCAAGGGATTTGGCCAGCATTCTGGCCAGCGTGCTCTTTCCCGCGCCGGACGGTCCGTCCACCGCAATGCTTCTGTACTTCAACACAAATCTCCTCCCGCCTGTAATACGGCCTCTGCGGCGGACTCCCCCGCCGCATGACCGGTAGACCACGCAATCTGAAGATTGAAGCCGCCGGTATAGGCGTCCACATCCAGCACCTCACCTGCAAAGTAAACTCCCTTTACAAGTTTTGACTGCATTGTCTTGGGGTCCACCTCGGTGACCTTGATGCCGCCGGAGGTCACAATGGCCTCCTCCACCGGCCGGGGACCGGCGATCTCCACCGGGAAACCTTTCAGCAGCTCCAGCAGCCGGCGGCGGCCCTCCCGGGTCACGGAGTTGGCCTTTGTCCCCTCCGGAATACCGGTCAGTTCCGCCAGCACCGGCACCATCAGCCGGGGCACCAGCCCGTCCAGCACATTGTGGAACGCCCGGTTGGGGTTCTCGCCCAGGTCCCGCAGAAGGCGGGCGTCCAGGGTCTTCTCGTCCAGGGCCGGCTTCATGTCAATCCAGACGGTGTAGTGTTCCTTGTCAAAGTCCCGCATATGGGCGCTGGCGCTGAGAATCAGAGGGCCGGAGAGGCCAAAGTGGGTGAACAGCATCTCCCCCTGCTCGTGGAAGATCACCTTTTTCTTGCTGTTCTTCACCTTGATCGCCACATTTCGCAGGGACAGCCCCTGCATTCTGCGGCATAGGTCTCCCTCCGCCACCAGGGGCACCAGGGAGGCCTTGGGCGGAATGATGGTATGGCCCAGTGCCGCCGCCATCTGGTATCCGTCGCCGGTGGAGCCTGTCAGAGGGTATGACACACCGCCGGTGGCAAGGATAACCGTCTTACAGCGGTACTCCCCCCGCTCGGTGCGCACCCGCAGGCCCTCTCCGGCGGAGCGAATGTCCGCGGCCCGCTCCTCCCGAATCTCCACCCCCGCCCGGCGCAGGCCCATCAGCAGGGCGTCAATGATATCCGCCGCCTTGTCTGACTGGGGAAAGACCCGGTTGCCCCGCTCGGTCTTGAGTTTCACGCCCAGGGAGGTAAACAGTTTCTTCACCGACGTAGGCGGAAAGCGGGTCACCGAGCTGGTGAGAAACCGGCTGTTGTGGGGGATGTTTTTCAATACCTCGTCAGGGGCGCAGTCGTTGGTCACGTTGCAGCGGCCCTTTCCGGTGATGTACAGCTTGCGGCCCAGCTTCTGGTTGCGCTCCAGGAGGATGACGGACGCCCCCTTCCGGGCCGCAGTCAGGGCGGCCATACAGCCTGCCGCGCCGCCGCCGATGACAATGATCTCTGTATCTATGGTCAAGTTCCCGCGCTCCTATCTGTCCCATCTTCAATTTTTTCATAGACCTCGTACTCGTCCCAGATCTTCTCCAGTTTTCCGAAGGTCTCGGAGAGGTCGTCATTCTTCTTCCTGCCCACTGCCACGATCAGGGCGTTGACCAGGGAGAGAGGCGCCACCAGGGAGTCCACAAAGGAGGCCATATCACTCTTGGCCAGTAGGGCATGGTCGGCAATGGCGGCCAGGGGTGAGGCCTCGCTGTCGGTAATGGCCAGCACCGTGGCCCCCTGCTTCCGGGCAAACTCCATGGCCCGCACGGTCCGCCGGGAGTAACGGGGAAAACTGACGCCGATGATCACATCCCCCTCCCCAACCCGCAGCAGCTGTTCAAAGAGCTCGCTGGCGGCAGAGGTGTGCACCACCACCACGTTGTCGAAGATCAGGTTGAAATAGAACCCCAGAAAGCTGCTGATGGCCGACGCGGAGCGGATGCCCATGATATAGATCCGCCTGGCCGACACAATGGCGTCCACCGAGGCGGTAAAGGCCTCACGGCTGGTCTCCTCCATGGTCAGACGGATCTTCTCCATATCCGCCTGCATCACCATGGAGAGGATGTCGTGGTCGCCGATCCGATCGTTGGACACCTCGATCCGCTGGATGCTGGTCAGCTTGTTGCGGATTATCTCCTGAAGGGCCTTCTGCATGGCCGGATATCCGTCGTACCCCAGCTCCGCGGCAAAGCGGACCACTGTGGACTCGCTGACGTTCACCGTCTTGCCCAGCTTGCTGGCCGTCATAAAGGCGGCCTTGTCGTAGGACTCCAGAATAAAATTGGCAATGAGCTTCTGTCCTTTGGAAAAGGTGCTCATATTGGACTGAATGGATGATAAAACATCTCTCGGCATGAATGCGACCTCCTGCGTTTGCGCAATGAAGCCGCCCGCATCCGGCTTCTGAATTTTACGGAAAACAGCCGGAACATCCCCCGGCGCAGGCCGGTAGGTCCGTCTGCGCGCAGGGCATGCGGCAAAGAACCGCGCATCAGCCGTGCGCCGGGGCTGATGCGCGGGCAAGCCGCAGCGCGGCTCACAAGCGGCAGGCACTGTCCGCCTGCTGCGGTCGTTCGGAAAAACAGCGCGGCGTTTACGCCGCGCGGAGACAGCCGCTGTGAAAAAGCGGCTGATTTAATGATAGCGGTTATCCCGGAGAAAATCAACTGTCTTTTCCCGCCGGGTCACTCCCCATCTCCGCTCTGGCCCAGCGCCAGGCGGAGCTCCTGAGGCGTCAGACGCCGCCACTCCCCCGGATGGAGCCTGCCCAAGGTCAAGCCGCCCTCCCGCACCCGCTTGAGACGCTTTACCTCCAGTCCCGCCAGGGCGCACATCCTGCGCACCTGCCGGTTGCGTCCCTCGTGGATGACAACAGACAGCCGGGCCCGGCCGGCCCCTTCCCTGCTGAGCACCCCAATCCGGGCGGGTGAGAGCGGCACGCCGTCCAGCTCCATGGGGCCGGACAGCACGGGGATGGCCCGGTCCACATCTCCCTCCACCGTCACCAGATACTCCTTCTCCACCTGGTGGCTGGGATGGATCAGCCGCTGGGTAAAGTCCCCGTCGTCGGTCATCAGCAGCAGGCCCTCGGAGTCCAGGTCCAGCCGTCCCACCGGCCAGACCCGGGCGCCGCAACCAGACACCAGCTGGGCCACGGTCCTGCGCCCCCGCTCGTCGGAGAGGGTGGTCACGTAGCCCCTGGGCTTGTACAGCATCAGGTATGTATGGGCGCCCGCCGGGCGAACGGGCTTCCCGTCCAGCCGGATGTCGTCCCGCTGGGGGTCCGCCTTTTCGCCCAGTGCGGCGGTACGGCCGTTGACCGTCACCCTGCCCGCCGAAAGATATTCCTCCGCCCGCCGGCGGGAGGTCAGACCGGCCGCGGACAAAATTTTCTGGATTCTCTCTTCCATGCTGCCTCCCGGTTTTGTCAGCTCCACTGTCGCTCACAGTAGGAATCTAATATTTGCGGATAGAACGCCGCCTTCACGCCCTCTCCGTCTCTGCGGAACAGGGACAGGATGCGGTCCAAAATGCTCTGGGACCGGGCCACGTTGCTCTCCACGCTGTGGGAGTACACCAGATAGGTGCTGCCCACCTCTTTGCCGTCCACATAGTAGGTCAGGCTTCCGGCGATATCGCCCTCTTCCACAGGGGCCTCCACCACATCCGGCAGGTCGATTTTGGCCGTCACCCGCTCATGCTCCGCCAGGGGGTAGCGGACATTCCGCTCAATCTGGACCGGCACAAACCGGACCAGGCTCCCGGTGACAGGCAGGGACCGGAAGTCCCGCCCGGCAGACGCCAGCAGAATGGACGGCCACTGGGAGAAACCGTAATCGAACATGGCCGCGTGGTCCGCCCAGTCGTTGGGCGCGTTGAGGGTGACCGCGATGAGCCGCTGGCCGTCCCGCTCCGCGCAGGAGACCAGGGTCCTGCCGGCCGCGTCGGTATAGCCGGTCTTCATGCCCACGCAGCCCTCATACCGCCAGAGCAGCTTGTTGTGGTTGGTCATGGTCCGCCCCGCCAGAGTGATGGACTTGGTACCCACAATCTCAGCCAGGTCAGGCTGCTCCATGACCACGATGGCCAGCTTGGCCATGTCCGCCGCGGTGGAGTAGTGCCCCTCCGCCGGCAGGCCGTTGGGGTTGACGAAGTGGGTGTGCTCCATGCCCAGCTCCTGGGCCCGCAGGTTCATCCACTCCACAAAGGTATCCACATCCCCGGCGCAGAAGCCGGCAATGGCCAGGGCCGCGTCATTGCCCGACACCAGCAGCAGGCCGTAGAGCAGCTCCCGCAGGGTCAGCTCCTCCCCTTCCCGCAGGTACATGGAGGAGCCCTCCGCCAGGGTCCACTCCTTCTGAATGGTCACAGTCCTGTCCAAGTCGGAGGTGGACTCCGCCGCCACCAGGGCGGTCATCAGCTTGGTGATGCTGGCAATGCCCCGCTCCTCGTCCGCGTTCTTCTCCATCAGCACCCTGCCGCTCTCCGCGTCCACCAGGATGGCGCAGGAGGCCGAGAGCTCCGGTTCCCCGGCGCCACGGGCGGTCAGGGGCAGACAGGTCAGGCACAGCACTGCGGCCACTGCGGCCGTGAAAACACGCTTCATACAGCATCACCTCAGAGCGCCCGCCAACTGTACAGTGCAGGCGCAAGTTGATGCTAGTATGGGCCGAATGGGGCCGGAACATACCTGGGATCAGAAGGAATCGGTCTCCGCCTTTTTCTCCTGCTGCTTCTCGATAAAGCCGGTCACCTTGTCGATGACCTCGGGCACCATCTCCACCACCCGGTCCACCGCGGTTCCCGGCGGAGGCGCCACGGGCAGCATGCGCACCGTGTCCCCCTTGACGATCAGGAAGGCGATGGGCATAATGTTCACGCCGGCGCCGCTGCCGCCGCCAAAGGCGTTGTCCGTGTCGGGCTTCTGGTTCTTGGTGGTGAAGTCGCTACCGCCGGAGGCAAAGCCGAAGCTCACCTTGGACACGGGAATAATGGTCACGTCCCCAGCTTCAATGGGCTTGCCCACAATGGTGTTGACGTCCACCATCTCGCGGATCTTCTGCATGGTGGTGCTCATCAGGTCGCCGATGGGATGCTGCTTGTTTTCCATAGTCAGACCGCCTCTTTCTTTGTTTGCTCTTGGTTCCGTCCGGACCACAGCTTCAGAAATTTGATCCCCAGCCTCAAGGCCAGCGATACCGCCTGCCCCAGGCGCAGGGAGAAGGACCCGTAGAGATAGGCCTCCGGCTCGGTCAGATTGAAATCCACTCTGGTTCTGACGCGCCGGTCGCCAATATTGAAATTATTCTCCAGCAGGGGCCAGATCATACCGATTGCCGCGTTTACGCCACCAAAGGCCAGGGCTGCCGCCGCCGGATCAGGGGCCGCCGCCGTCACGTCCAGCAGCAGCCTGTCCACCCGCACCTTGCGCCGCAGCTGTCCCGCCGCGTCCGCCACCAGCGGGAGCACCGCCTTCAGCGCAGAGAGCTTTCCGCCCGGCTTGGGCTCCGGCTGCTCTTTCTCTGGCTTCCGGCCCTTCTTTCGCCGCTTTTCCGCCTTGGGCCTCTTCTCTCCGCTTTTTTTCTTGGGCTTGGGCGGATACACTCTGATGCGCAGCGGGCCAAACCGCAGATGCACCAGTGTGCCGGAACGGCTGTACTCCACCGTGCCGCCTATCCGGACCAGGGAGAGCAGCACCAGCGCCGCGGCGATTGCCCCCAGGACAATCCATACCGTCATGCACTCACGCCTCCGTCTCTCCGCTGTCCCAGGCTTCTTCCTCTGTCTTCGCGGCCTCCTGCTCCGCCTTCAGCCGCTCCAGGTTGGCCTGCATCTCCATGGTGATCTGTCCGTCCTCCGGGCTGGCGCTGGGGAGCTCGGGCAGGTCCTCCAGGCTGCTCAGGCCGAAGGACCGCAGAAAGGTCTGGGTGGTGCGGTAGAGGATGGGCCTGCCAGGCACCGCCAGACGCCCGCACTCCTCGATCAGATCCCGCTCCAGCAGCAGTCCCACGGTATAGGCGCTGTCCACGCCGCGGATCTGGTCCACATAGGCCCGGGTGGTGGGCTGGTAGTAGGCGATGATGGCCAGCACCTCCAGGGCGGGCTGGGACAGCCGGGCAGGCCGCCGGCTCTCAAATGCCCGGCGGATGCAGTCGGCATACTCCGGCGCAGAGCAGAGCTGATAGCTGTTCTCCAGCCGCAGCAGACGCACGCCGCGCCGCTCATAGCTGTAGTAGTCTGCCAGGCGCTGGCAGACAGTGTCCACAGTAGCCCGGTCCAGGTCCAGCGCCATGCACAGCCGCTCCACCCCCACCGGGTCCCCGGCGGCAAAGAGAATCCCCTCGATGGCCGACTCTATCTCCTTCACTTCCATGCGCAGCCCTCCGTGTGTCGTCAGTTCACGTCCGTGGTAAACTCAAAGTCCTCCGCCGCCTCGTCGGTGCAGGTCACCGTGCAGTCGGTCTCCGTGCCCGCCAGGCGCACCCGCCGGGCCCGGCACAGCTCCAGCACGGCGATAAAGGTGGCCACAATCTCGCTGCGGCTGCGGTTGCCCTTGAACAGAGCCCGGAACCGGGTCACGCCGAACCGGATGAGCTGCCGGAGGATCTCCCCCGCCTTCTCGGCCACCGGGTAGGGCTCCCGGCCCACAATGCCCTCAAAGGCGGCCATGGGGGGCGGCAGCCGGTTGTCCGACCGCTCCAGCACCGCCAGCATGGCCCGGCGCAGATCCTCCCCCTTGTGGACATAGCGGTATACTCTATTGGCCGGAAGGGCTTCCGGCATCTTGGTGATGTAGTCCCGGCCCACCTCGTTGCGGTCGGCCAGCGTGGGAATCACCGCCTTGATACGGTTGAAGCTCTCATGGCGCTGGTGCTCCTCCAGGGAGGCGATGAGCTGTTCCATCTCGGACAGGGCCTCCTCATCGTGGATAGAGAGGAGCATTCTGGTCTTGATGAACACCAGCTGGGCCGCCATGGCCACAAATTCGCTGGCCACCTCCAGATCCAGCTCCTTGCGCTTGTTCATCCAGTCCATGTACTGGTCCAGGATCACCGCGATCTGGATGTCCTTGATCTCCATCTTGTTCTTGGCCAGCAGGCTGAGGATCAGGTCCAGAGGGCCGGTAAAGTCCTCCATGTCCTCTGCCTTGGCCTTGACCACCTTTTCCAGATGAAAAATCGGCGTCTCTATGTCACTCACCCCAGAAAATCCAGAATCTGTGAGCCCACCACCAGGGCCTCCCAGGGCAGACCGGTGACGCGGCACAGGAATTGCAGCACGCCGTTGATGCAGAAAGACAGCGGTCCGTCCAGCACATTGAAGAACACCAGCGCAATGACCGCGATCATGATATACCGCTCATAGCGCAGGATGGTGTAGTACGCCCGGTCGGGCAGGAAGGAAAAGAGCACCTTGGAGCCGTCCAGGGGCGAGATGGGGATCAGGTTGAACAGCCCCAGGCCCACGCTCAGAATCGCCACATTGCACAGGAAATAAAACGCCACCAGCAGCACCATGCTGTCCGTGGGCAGCAGCAGATGGTACACCAGGGAGCAGATCAGCATGGTCACGATGGCCATCAGGAAGTTGGAGATCGGCCCCGCCAGGGCGGTGATGGCCATGCCCCGCTTGGGGTTTTTGAAATAGCGCATATCCACCGGCACCGGCTTGGCCCAACCTACCCCCACAAAGATCATCATCAGGAAGCCGATGACATCCAGATGCTTGATTGGGTTGAGGGTGAGCCGGCCCATCCGCTTGGCGGTGGGGTCCCCCAGGCGGTAGGCCACATATCCGTGGGACAGCTCATGGAAGGTAATGCACACCAGGGCCGCTGCCGCGCTCACCAGCAGAGAGAGCAGCCCCATCCAGTTCATATTTGCCATATAGTCCATTACTCTATGCACAAAAAAATCCCCTTTCGCGGGGGCCGGCCGCCCCACAGCACGGGCTTTCCCCCAGGAACCGCTCCCAACCGGAGCACAGAATTCATCGTAGAGAAAATATTATACCAAAGGTAAACGGAAAATACAAGAAAAAGCCCCCTTCATCAGCTTTTTTCAAGTTTTTACCGGCTGCCCCGGGGACAAAAGAGCCGGTCCGGAGACAGATATCTATCCCCGGACCGGCCGCTCTTTACCGGATGTAGGTGCGCAGAATGCCGATGCCCTCGATCTCTACCTCCACCACGTCGCCGGGCTTCATGGCCCCGATGCCCGCAGGGGTACCGGTGGTCACCACGTCGCCGGGCTCCAGGGTCATGGAGGCGGTGATGAACTCCATCAGCGCCGGGAGCTTGGTCATAAACAGCGAGGTCCGGGAGCTCTGCACGGTCTCGCCGTTGAGCCGGGTCTCGATCTTCAGGTCGGAGCCATCCACCTCGTCGGTCACCAGAGGGCCGATAGGGGCAAAGCCGTCCATGCTCTTTCCCCGGCTCCACTGGCCGTCCGACTTCTGTACGTCCCGGGCGGTCACGTCGTTGAGGCAGGTATAGCCCAGGATATAGTCGGCATACTGGGCGGCCTTCACGTTCTTGGCCCGCTTCTTCACCACAAAAGCCAGCTCGCCCTCGTAGTCCAGCCGCTCCACAAAAGCGGGCGCGGACACCTCGCCCTCAGGGCGGTTGACCGTGTTGGGCGCCTTGATGAAGAGAATCGGCCGGTCGGGCACGCCCTCCCCCATCTCCACGGCGTGGTCGTAGTAGTTCTTGCCCACGCAGATAATCTTGGTGGGCTCGCAGGGCGCCAGCAGCCGGCACTCCGCCAGCGGCAGCCGCCCGCCGTCAAAAGACAGCTCCTCATAGGGCGCCTTATCCAGCGTCAGGACCTCGTCCCCTTCCAGAGCGCCCCAGACAACCTTTCCTTCCCGGTCAATCCGCACCAGCTTCATTCCGATTCCCCCATACTCTTCAGAATTTCACTCAGCAGCTCCTGCCGCCCGTCCCCCTTCTCCACTGAGAAGGCAATTACCTTTACATTATCCGGCAAACCAAGGGTTTCCCGGATGCGGGTCAGGTTGGGCTCGATCTCGCTCTTGCGGAGCTTGTCCAGCTTGTTGGCCACCACTAGGAAGGGCTTTCCGCTCTGCTTGAACCACTTGCCCATGGTGCAGTCGTCCGCCGTGGGCTTGTGGCGGGCGTCCACCACCATGATACCCAGGGTCATCAAGGCGTTGTCTGCGAACCAGCTCTCGATCAGCCGGCCCCAGCGGTCCCGCTCCGCCTGGGACACCTTGGCGTAGCCGTAGCCCGGCAGGTCCACCAGATAGAGCTTCTCGTCAATGAGGAAATAGTTGATGTGGGTGGTCTTTCCGGGAGCCGCGCCCACCCGGGCCAGGTTCTTCCGCAGCAAAATCTTGTTGATCACCGAGGACTTGCCCACGTTGGACCGGCCGGCAAAGACCACCTGAGGCAGGCCGTCCCGGGGAAAATCTGCCGCTTTGGCGGCGGAGCGAACAAATTCCGCCCGCTGCAAATTCAAAGCCATGGTTCCGTGCCTCCCTTACTGCTTGATGCGGACGTCGCCGTCCGCCCGATGGGACTCCGCCAGTGGGGCCGCCGGGGCCACTTCCCCACCTGCGCAGTCCTGGCACAGCGCCTCGGCCAGAGCCTGATCCGCCTCTTCAATGGACACAAAGTGCAGCGCCCCGCGGACCGTCTGGTCGATCTCCTCCAGGTCCTTCACATTGTCTGCAGGGATCAGTACCGTGCGGATACCGTTGCGCAGGGCGGCCATGGTCTTCTCCTTCAGGCCGCCGATGGCCAGGGCTCTGCCCCGTAAAGTAATCTCGCCTGTCATCGCTACATCCTGCCGCACCGGCGTACCGGTCAGAGCGGAGACCATGGCCACAGTGATGGCAATACCGGCAGAGGGTCCGTCCTTGGGCACCGCGCCCTCGGGGAAATGGACGTGGATGTCCTTTGTCTTATAGAAATCGGCCTCAATGCCCAGCCGGGCTGCCCGGCTGCGGATGTAGGTGAGAGCCGCGTGGGCCGACTCCTTCATCACGTCGCCCAGGTTGCCGGTCAGCTCAATCTTGCCGCTGCCGGGCACCACATTGGCCTCCACCTCCAGCAGTTCGCCGCCCACCTGAGTCCAGGCCAGGCCGTTGACCACGCCCACCAGGGCCTGCGTGGGCCGCTTCTCCGGCTGATAGCGGCGCACACCCAGCATGCTCTCCAGGTTATCTCCTGTAACGCTTACAGACTTTACACCATCTGTCACAACGCGCATTGCCGCCTTGCGGCACACGGCGGCCAGCTGCCGCTCCAGCACGCGGACGCCGGACTCCCGGGTATACCCGGAGATGAGCTCCCGGATAGCGTCGTCCGTCATGCGCAGCTGGCTGCGCTTGAGCCCGTGGCGCTTGAGCTCCTTGGGCAGCAGGTGCTGCTTGGCAATCTGCAGCTTCTCCTCGTCGGTATAGCTGGTCAGCTCAATGACCTCCATCCGGTCCAGCAGAGGCCGGGGAATGGTGTCCATGGTGTTGGCGGTTGTGATGAAGAGCACGTCGGACAGGTCAAAGGGCAGCTCCAGAAAGTTGTCCCGGAAGGTGCTGTTCTGCTCCCCATCCAGCACCTCCAGCAGCGCCGAAGAGGGGTCCCCGTGGATGTCGGAAGCCAGCTTGTCTATCTCGTCCAACAGCAGTAAAGGATTATTACTTCCCGCCTGTTTGATGGCGGTGATGATGCGTCCGGGCATGGCGCCCACATAGGTCTTGCGGTGGCCGCGGATCTCCGCCTCGTCGTGGACGCCGCCCAGAGAGATGCGGGCCAGCTTTCGGTTTGTGGCTCGGGCCACAGACATGGCGATGGAGGTCTTGCCCACACCGGGCGGGCCCACTAGGCAGAGCACCTGTCCCTTCAGCTCGGGGGCAAGCTGCTTGACGGCCAGGAACTCCAGGATCCGCTCCTTCACCTTCTCCAGGCCGAAGTGGTCCCCGTCCAGCGCCTTCCGGGCCGCGGCCACGTCCACCCGTTCCTTTGTCTTTTTATTCCAGGGCAGCTCCAGGCACACGTCCAGATAGTTGCGCAGCACTGTGGCCTCGGCGGAGCCGAAAGGCTGCTTCTCCAGCCGCCCCAGCTCCTTGGTCAGCTTCTCCTCCACCTCGGCGGGCAGCTTGGCGTGGGCGATCTTCTGCCGGTACTCTTCGATCTCACTGTCGCCGTCAACATCCTCGCCCAGCTCCTGGCGGATGACCTTCAGCTGCTCCCGCAGCACATAGTCCCGCTGGCTCCGGCTCAGCCCCTCCCGCACCTTGTTCTGCATGGACTGCTCCAGCTCCAGGATCTCCACCTCCCGGCGGAGCATCTGCTGGAGCTTCTCCAGCCGGCGGACAGGGCGGAGATCTTCCAGAATGACCTGCTTGTCCTCCGCCCGCATGACAATATTCTGGGCGATATAGTCGGCAATATAGCCGGGGTCGTCGCTGGCCATCACGCTCAGCAGCACATCCGGGGTCATTCTGGGGGCCAGTTCGGTGTAGGACTCAAACAGGTCGTAGGTCTGGCGGATGAGGGCCTCGGTCCTGGGAGAGTTCTTCACCGGCTCTCCCACCTCGATCTCCCCCACCTGGGCCTGGAGATAGGGCGTGGTCTGGAGCAGAGCCTCCAGTCGGCCCCGGGCCACGCCCTCCACCATGACCCGCACATTGTCCCCCGGCATCCGCAGGATCTGCCGCACTGTGGACACGGTGCCGATGGTATACAGGTCCTCCTGCCGGGGGTTCTCCACCATCAGATCCCGCTGGGCCACCAGGAAAATAGGCTGGCTGTTGGTCATGGCCTCGTCCAGCGCCTTGATGGAGGCCTCCCGGCCCACGTCAAAGTGCAGGAGCATGTTGGGGAAAATGGTCAAGCCGCGCAGCGCCAAGGTTGGCATGACGGCGGATATCTTCTGTTCAGACATGGATTTCACTTCCTTCTCAGGGAATGCGAAAGGGGCGGGAGCCACAATCCCCCGCCCCTCAAAATGTTACAGCTGTCTCCCCGTGAGGACGGGCCGGACGCTTTTTTCAAATTCAGGACACGTTGCCCTGGGCCGGCATACCGCCCCGCTCCGCACGGAGGGCCGCGCCGCCAAGGCGGGGCCGCTCGGTCCGGCTGGGGTCCCGCTCAATGATGGGCTGGGCGTGGTTCCGGATGGTGTCCGCCGTGATGGTCACGGCGGTGATGGTGGGGTCGGAGGGCACGTCGTACATGACCTGGGTCACGCTCTCCTCCAGTACGGCCCGCAGGCCGCGGGCGCCGATCTCCCGCTCAATGGCCTTGTCGGCCGCGGCCTCCAGGGCCGCGGGCTCAAAGCGCAGGGCCACGTTATCGTACTCCAGCAGCTTTTCGTACTGCTTGACCAGGGCGTTCTTGGGCTCGGTGAGGATCTGCACCAGCTGCTCCTTGCTCAGGGCCCGCAGGGTGGTCACCACCGGCAGACGGCCCACCAGCTCGGGGATGATGCCGAACTTGATGAGGTCGTGGGGCTGGACGTCCTTGAGCACGGCGGAGTGGTCCATCTCCTTCTTGCTCTTGATCTCCGCGCCGAAGCCCATGGTCTTCCGGTCCTGCCGCTGCTCGATGATCTTCTCCAGACCGTCAAAGGCGCCGCCGCAGATGAAGAGGATGTTCTTGGTGTTGAGCTGGATGAACTCCTGGTGGGGATGCTTGCGGCCGCCCTGGGGCGGGACGTTAGCAACCGTGCCCTCCAGGATCTTCAGCAGCGCCTGCTGGACGCCTTCGCCGGACACATCGCGGGTAATGGAGGTGTTCTCGCTCTTGCGGGCGATCTTGTCCATCTCGTCGATATAGATGATGCCGCGCTCGGCCAGCTCAATGTCAAAGTCGGCGGCCTGGACCAGACGCAGGAGGATGTTCTCCACGTCGTCGCCCACGTAGCCGGCCTCGGTCAGAGTGGTGGCGTCGGCAATGGCAAAGGGCACCTTCAGAATCCGGGCCAGGGTCTGGGCAAAGAGGGTCTTGCCGCTGCCGGTGGGACCCACCAGCAGAATGTTGCTCTTCTGGAGCTCCACGTCCTCCCCGCCGCCGAAGTAGATCCGCTTATAGTGGTTGTAGACCGCCACCGACAGGGCCACCTTGGCGTCCTCCTGGCCGATGATATACTGGTCCAGCACATCCCGGATCTCTCGGGGCGTGGGGATCACGTCGGGGATGTCCGGGCTGGTCTGCTGCTCCTCCGGGTCATAGGTGTCGTCCAGAATGCTCATGCACAGATGGACACACTCGTTGCAGATATAGGCGCCGGGTCCCGCGATGATGCGGGCCACCTGCTCCTGATGCTTGCCGCAGAAGGAACAGCGGACCGATTTCTTTTCGTCGTTTTTTGCCATATTGTTACCTCTTGACTCTCTGTTCGATTGCGGCGGCGCCGGGTGGAGCCTGCCCGGCCTGCATCTGCCGCGGATTCTGCCCGCGGGCCGCCGCCGAAGGAATGCTGGAACAGCGCGGGGGCACAGAATGCTCCCGCGCTGTCTTGGGGGTTATCTCTGGTAGATGACCTTGTCGATCAGGCCATACTCGCAGGCTTCCTCCGCGGACATGAAGTTGTCGCGCTCACAGTCGGCCGTGACCACTTCCACCGGCTTGCCGGTGTTGTCGGCCAGGATCTTGTTCATCCGCTTCTTGATGACCTCCAGGCGCTTGAGGTGGATCGCCATGTCGGTAATCTGGCCCTGGGTGCCGGCGGAGGGCTGATGAATCATAATCTCGGCGTTGGGGAGCGCCAGACGCTTGCCCTTGGTACCGGAGGACAGCAGGAATGCGCCCATGCTGGCCGCCATGCCGATGCAGATGGTGGACACATCGCACTTGATGTACTGCATGGTGTCGTAGATGGCCATGCCGTCGGTCACGGAGCCGCCGGGGCTGTTGATATAGAACTGGATGTCCTTGTCCGGGTCCTGGGCCTCCAGATAGAGCATCTGGGCCACGACCAGGCTGGCAGTGGTGGCGTTGACCTCCTCGCCCAGGAAGATAATGCGGTCATTCAGCAGGCGGGAAAAGATGTCGTAGGAGCGCTCGCCACGGTTGGTCTGCTCCACTACATAGGGTACTAAGCTCATGGTTCATGATCTCCTTTGTTGGATGTAGGGACGCGGGAAGAGGTCTGCTTCCCCGTCCGGCACGTCCGCTCCCATCTCACCCCAGGGCACACACGCCCCTGGAGAAACGGCGGGCAGTCATACTGCTAAAGTATACCCGCCGGCTGGAATCTTATTCCTCGGTCTTGGGCTCCTCGCCCTCAGCCTTGGGCTCCTCAGTCTCAGCCTTCTTGGTGGCCTTCTTCCGGGGAGCGGCCTTCTTCTTGGGCTTCTCCTCGCCCTCGTCCTTCTTAGCCTCGCCCACCTTGCCGCTGTTGTAGACAACCTCGGCGGCCTTCTTGGTCCGCAGCTCGCTGACCAGATCGCTCTCGGCCACAGCGGACTTCACCTGCTCGGCCTTCATGCCATACTGCTCGGCCAGGCGGTTGTACTCGGCCTCCTTCTCCTCGTCGGAGATCTCGATGTTCTCCGCGTCGGCGATGGCGGCCAGGGCCAGCTCCACCTTGATCTGATGGAGGGCGCCCTCCTTGGCCTGCTCACGCATGGCCTCCTTGGTCATACCCATCATCTGCAGGTAGTTGTCAAAGGGGATGCCCTGGGAGGTAATGCGGCGGGCATAGTCGTCCATCATCTGGTCAGCGCGGTAGTCCACCATGGCCTCGGGGACCTCGACCTCCATGTTCTCCACGGCCTGCTCCAGCAGGGCGTTCTCATAGTCGTCCTGAGCCTGCTTCTCGCGGCGCTCAGTCAGCTTCTTGCCCAGGTCGGCCTTGAACTCGGCCAGGGTCTGGAACTCGGACACGTCCTTGGCGAACTCGTCGTCCACGGTGGGGACCTTCTTCTCCTTGACCTCGTTGATCTTCACGTGGAAGACAACGGGCTTGCCGGCCAGGTCGGCGTGATAGTCCTCGGGGAAGGTGATGTCGATGTCCTTCTCCTCACCGGCCTTCATGCCCACCAGCTGATCCTCGAAGCCGGGGACGAAGGAGCCGGAGCCCAGCTCCAGGCTGTGGCCCTCGGCCTTGCCGCCGGCGAAGGGCACGCCGTTGTCAAAGCCCTCGAAGTCCAGCACCACGGTGTCGCCCAGCTGAGCCTCACGCTCCACGGTCACCAGGCTGGTATCCCGCTGGATGTAGGGCTTGAGCTCGTTGTCGATGTCCTCGTCAGTGACGGTGACCTCGGCCTTGGGGGCGGTGAGGCCCTTATACTCGCCCAGCTTCACCTCGGGGCGCACGGTGACGACAGCCTTGAAGGAGAAGCCGTCCTTGCCGGCGTCCAGGATCTCCACCTCAGGCCAGGCCACCACGTCCAGGTTCTCCTGCTTCACAGCCTGGCTGTAGGCCTCGGGATAGATCTCATTGATGGCATCTTCGTAGAACACGCCGGAGCCGTACATGCCCTCGATGATCTTGCGGGGGGCGTGGCCCTTGCGGAAGCCGGGGACAGCGATCTTGCCGCGCTGCTTCTTATAGACCTTGTCGATGGCGGCCTCGAACTCCTCGCCGCTCACCTCAATGACGAGCTCAACCTTGCTCTTCTCCTGCTTCTCTACGCTTTTGACATTCATCTTGTTATTTCCTCCTGTCAGCACCGGGGCAAAAACTGTGCTCACCCGGGTGCCTATTTGCGTTATCCGATTTATACTACCAGATATTTTTCTAAATTACCAGTCTTTTTTCGAATTATTCACAGATTATTTGCGGCTCGAAGTTCAGGTAATCCGCCGACACCAGGTGATACTCCACCCCGCCGCACTTTCCCTCGATGGCCAGCCGGTGGCTGCCGCCGTGGAGATGGCCGTAATAACAGCGCTTCACGCCGTACCGCTCCAGCAGCGCGATGATCTCAGGACAGGTGTATCCCTGATACCGGGGCGGATAGTGGAGAAAGCAGAGCTTCTCCCGCTCCCCCGCCGCCTTCAGGGACGCCTCCAGCCGGATGAGCTCCCGGTTGAACACCTTTTCGTTGTGTCCGTTCTGGTCCTCCTCGTAGAACCAGCCCCGGGTGCCGCAGAGGGCCACGTCCCCGTACTCCCCGCAGTTGTTGTGGAGGATGCTCAGGGTGGTAAAGCCGTTCTCCGTGAAAAACCGGTTCATCTTGGCGGCAGTGGTCCACCAGTAGTCGTGGTTTCCCTTTAAAATATACTTCTTCTTTCCGGGCAGGGCGTCCAGGAAGGCAAAGTCCTCTCTGGCCTGCTGGAGGCTCATCCCCCAGGACAGATCCCCGCAGAGCACCACAGTATCCTCCGGCCCCACCCGCTCAAAGCCCCGCTTCAGCTTGTCCACATATCCCGTCCAGTTGCCGCCGAACACGTCCATGGGCTTGTCCACGGCCAGGGACAGGTGGGTATCTCCGATTGCGTAAAGGGCCATGCCATACCTCCAGGGAAAATTTTCTTCAGCGGAGGATATCCAGGACCGCGTCCACCATGTGGTCCTTGGTGACGGTCTTGTCAAACCGCAGGGCCTTGCCGGCCAGACCGGCCAGAGGCGCGGGGGCCTTCACGCCGGTCTTCTTGGCCAACTGGGCGATGATGTCGGTGCTGGAGGCCAGCTCCGTCACGCCGAGGGCCCCCAGGACCGTGTCGCAGAACTTGAAGGGGCTGGCGGTGGACACCACGATGGCAGCGGTATTGTCCCCGCTCTCCCTGCGGTACTGCTCCAGCACGTCGTAGGCCACAGCAGTGTGGGGGTCGATGAGGTAGTGGAACTTGTTCCACACCTTGGCGATGACCTTCTGGGTCTCGGCGTCGTCGCAGTAGCCGGCGGCAAAGAACTTGCCGATCTTCTTCTTGATCTCCTCGCTGACCTCATAGCGGCCGTCGGCGGCCAGCTGGGCCATGTAGCCCCGGACTTCCTCGTCGTTGTTGTTGCTCAGCTCAAAGAGCATCCGCTCCAGGTTGGAGGAGATGAGGATATCCATGGAGGGTGACATGGTGTTGTAGAACTTCCGGTTGCGGTCGTACACGCCGGTGTTCAGGAAGTCGGTCAGCACGTTGTTGCGGTTGGAGGCGCAGATCAGCTTCTGGATGGGCACGCCCATCTGCTTGGCATAGTAGGCGGCCAGGATGTTGCCGAAGTTGCCGGTGGGCACGCAGACGTTCACTGGGTCGCCCAGGGTGATCTTCTCCTCCCGCACCAGGTCGCAGTAGGCGGAGGCGTAGTATACGATCTGGGGCAGCACCCGGCCCCAGTTGATGGAGTTGGCGCTGGAGAGGAAGTAACCCCGCTCTGCCAGCTCCGCGCGCAGCTTCTCGTCGGAGAACAGCCGCTTGACGCCGGTCTGGGCATCGTCAAAGTTGCCCACCACGGAGCAGACGCCCACGTTCTCGCCCTCCTGGGTGTTCATCTGCAGCTCCTGGATGGCGGAGACGCCGTCCTTGGGGTAGAACACCAGGATCTTGGTGCCGTCCACGTCCCGGAAGCCCTCCAGAGCGCCCTTGCCGGTATCGCCGGAGGTGGCCACCAGGATGCAGGCCGTCTTCTTCTCGTCGTTCTTCTTCAGGGAGGCGGTCAGCAGATGGGGCAGCATCTGGAGCGCCATGTCCTTGAAGGCACAGGTGGGGCCGTGCCACAGCTCCAGGCAGTAAGTATTGTCGTCCACCTTGCGGACAGGGGCCACCTCGCGGACGTCGAACTTGTCCTTGCTGTAGGCCTTGGCCGCATAGGCGGCCAGCTCAGAGGCGGTAAAGTCGTCCAGATAGGGCTTCATGATGTACACGGCCCGCTGCTGGTAGGACATATCCGTGAGGGTTTTCAGTCCGTTCTGGGACAGCTTGGGAAACACCTCCGGGGTCAGAAGGCCGCCGTCCTCTGCAAGCCCCTGTGCGATGGCCTGAGAAGCGGCAAGCCGCATCTGCTTGTTTCTTGTGCTCACATAGTACATACTTCACTCACAACCCTCATCAGATTATTGAAGAACACATCGCGCACCAGCGCTTCCGCATAATTGCGCCGCAGGAGCCGCTCGTACAGCTCCGCCATATCCTGAATGCCGGACATTCCCCGGGGCATTCTGGAGATCCCGTCCCAGTCCCCGCCGATGGACACGCTCTTCTCTCCCCCCAGGGAGAGGAAGTGCTCCAGATGGGCGATGACCGTGTCATAGTCCGGGTCGGCCCCCAGGAAGTCGGCAAACATATTCAGCCCTGCCACACCATGATGTTCTATTATGGCAGTAAATTGCCCGTCGGTCAAGTTTCTTGGCACAGAAAATACGGCGCGGGCATTGGAATGACTGGCAATGAAGGGACCTTTACACAGCTCCGCCACATCCCAGAAGCCGGGCTCGGACAGGTGGGACACGTCCACCAGCATGCCCAACCGGTCCATCCGGCGGACAAACGCCTTGCCCCGCTCCGACAGCCCCCTGTCCTTCTCCTCCGCGTTGGACCCGGACAGGACGTTGGCGTGGTTCCAGGTGATGTTCACCGCCCGGACCCCCAGGCGATAGGCCTCATCCAGCTTCTCCAGGTCGCAGTCCAGCAGTTCCGCCCCCTCCACCGAGAGAAAAGCGGCGCACTTCCCCGCCCGGAAGGCGGCGTCCGCCTCCTTAGCCGTGCGACAGTGCACTGCAAAGTCGCGGTTGGCCGCCATCTCCCGTCGGAAAACGGCGTATTCCGCCTGAAACAGCTGCCACGGCGGTAGCTCTGCTCCGTCAGCGGTGTCGCCAAAGATGGCAAAGAACTGGGCGTAGGGCCCAAAGGCCGCTGTCCGCTCCAGGTCCAGATGGCCCTCGCTTCTGCGCAGGCCGCCGCCTGATACCAGGCAGCGGGAGATGGTGTCGCAGTGGCCGTCAAACAGGCATACTCGCTCCGTTGGAATCACTTCCCTCTCCGTCCCGGCTGGCGGGACGGACTAAAATGCGTTCTCAAGATAGATGATGCGGGGCTGGGCCGTGGCCGTCCCCTGGGGGGCATAGACCTCCACCACGTCAAACCGGGGCTGCCGCTCTGTGGGGTTCTGGGCCAGATAGAGCTCCGCTGTGGTGCGCAGGCGCGCCTGCTTGCCCCGGTCCACAGCGGCCCGGCCGGGGGCGAAGCGGTCGCTTTTGCGCAGCTTGACCTCTACAAAGAGGAGATACGGGCCGTCCTCCGCAATGAGATCGATCTCCCCGAAGCGGGTCCGGTATCCCGAGGCCACCACCCGGCAGCCCCTCCGCCGCAGCTCTTCCGCCACCAGGGACTCCCCCCAGCGGCCCAGCAGGCTGGTGTTCATACGCCCTCTCTCCTCTTTTTACTGTAAAGCTTTTCTGCTGTTCAGTTGTTGTCCTGAGCGGCCTCCAGTTTTTTCAGAAAACTCTTTCTATGGATCGGGCAGGGACCGTATTTCATCAGCAGCTCAAAGTGCCGCTTGGTGCCGTAGCCCTTGTGCCGCTCGAACTCATACTCCGGGTACAGCTTCGCCATCTCCTCCATGTAGCGGTCCCGGCTCACCTTGGCCAGGATGGATGCAGCGGCGATATTGGCGCTCCGCCCGTCTCCCTTGACCACGGTCTCGTGGGCGATGGTGATGCCATTGTCCCGGTTTCCGTCGATCAGGGCGTAGTCCGGCGCGGGGTCCAGGGCCTGAATGGCCAGCTCCATGGCCTTCATGCGGGCGTTGAGGATGTTGATGGCGTCAATCTCCTTCTCGTCCACCGACGCCACCGCCCAGGCCGCTGCCTTCTCCCTGATCTCATCAAAGAGCCGGTCCCGCCGCTTGGGGGTCACCTTTTTGGAGTCGTTCAGCCCATCCAGAATCAGGCCTTCAGGGAGGATCACCGCTCCGGCGTACACCGGACCGGCCAGGGGGCCCGCCCCCGCCTCATCGGCGCCGCAGATGAGCCGGTACCCCCGCTCCTTGCAGGCGCGTTCGATCTCCCACAGGTCAACCTGCACCGTCTGCTTCATTCTGCTTCCTCCGCAACCGTCTGGGGTTTCTCCAGTGTAAAGCGTCCTAGCTTTCCAGCGCGGAACTCATCCAGCAGCACCTTTCCCATCCGCTCCGTGTCCGGCTCGCCGCCGGAAATGAGGAATCCACGCTTCCGGGCCGCCTGCTCCAGGAGGGCATAGCCGTAGGCAAGGCCCTCCTCCTCGCCCCGCTCCGGCACCGCCACCTTGTAGCGCTCCGTCAGGGCGGCGGGATAGGCGGCCGCCAGCTCCTCCATCAGGTGGCAGGCCAGGGTCTCGGTGTCCATGATCTCGTCCTTCACCGCGCCGGTAAAGGCCAGATGGAGGCCGGTCTGGGGGTCCTCAAACTTGGGCCACAGGATACCCGGCGTGTCCAGCAGGTCCAGGCCGGAATCCACCGCCACCCACTGCTTGCCCCGGGTGACGCCCGGCTTGTCGCTGGCCTTGGCCGACTTCCGGCGGGCTACCTTATTGATAAAGGTGGACTTGCCCACGTTGGGCACGCCCACGATCATGGCGCGGATGGGCCGCCCCACCTGGCCCTTGGCCTGCCACTGCTGGATCTTGTCCTTCAGGACCTCCTTGACCACGGGAGAGAACTGGTTGATCCCTTTCCCCTCCTTGGCGTCGGTCTCCAGCACGGACCAGCCCTTGCCCCTGAACCAGTCCCCCCACAGGCGGTTGCCCGCAGGGTCGGCCTGGTCGGCCCGGTTGAGCACGATGAGGCGGGGCTTCTCCCCCACCAGGGTGTCAATGTCCGGGTTGCGGCTGGAGACAGGGATGCGGGCGTCGATCACCTCGGCCACAATGTCCACGTACTTCAGGTTCTCGGCGATCATCCGCTGTGTCTTTTTCATATGGCCGGGAAACCACTGAATATCCATCTTATTTCCTCCGTATTTCTCAGGCCGCCAAAGGTGCGCTTCTGCGGCCGCAGACTCTGCTTCCTCTATCCGGGGCGCTTCGCCCAGTGGATTTCATTATACACAACTCTACCGGAAAATGGAACCCTGTCCGGTTTGTTTTATAAGAATGCAAATGGGGAGCCGCCTCCCGGCGGCTCCCCTTCTGCGGTTCTGGATTAGAGCTTCTCCTTGATCTTGGCGCTCTTGCCCACGCGGTCGCGCAGGTAGTAGAGCTTGGCACGGCGGACCTTGCCGTGACGGACGACCTCGATCTTCTCGGTGGAGGGAGCATGGATGGGGAAAACCTTCTCCACGCCAACGCCATAGGAGACACGGCGAACCGTGACAGTCTCCTCAATGCCGCCGTGCTTCTTGGCAATCACGGTACCCTCGAACACCTGGGTACGCTCGCGGTTGCCTTCCTTGACCTTGATGGACACGCGGACGGTGTCGCCCACTTCGCACTTGGGGGGCTCGGCCTTGAGGTGCTTCTCGGTAAATGCCTTCATGAGATCCATTATAATTTCCTCCTAGTTTATAGGCGTTCATGCCCGCTTTCTGTCGCCAGGCACAGTTCCCGGCAGCGGCAGAGGACCACCCTTTATTGAGACTGAAATATGATATCACAGGCTTTTCCAAAATGCAAGAAAAACTTCTGTTTTCCTGTTTTTCTTTCTCCTTTACACCCTGCGTGGTGTCTGGATTTCTCCGCTTCACTGGCACCTGCGCCCTTCTCTGCATAGGATATGGCAAAAAGGAGGTATCCCCATGCCCAAAATCTATCTCTCCCCCTCCACCCAGGAGAACAACCTCTACGTCAACGGCGGCACGGAAGAGGAGTGGATGAACCGCCTGGCCGACGCCATGGAGCCCTATCTCGTCTCCAGCGGCATCCAGTTCACCCGCAACACGCCGGACATGACCGCCGCGTCCTCCATCACCGCCTCCAACGCCGGACAGTACGACCTCCATCTGGCCCTCCACTCCAACGCCGCCCCTGACGGGCAGTACGGCCAGATCAGGGGCATTATTGTCTTCTACTACCCCACCTCGCCCAGGGGAAAGCGGGCGGCGGTCATCATGGCCGACAATCTGAAGACCATCTACCCCCTTCCCAACAACGTCCGGGCAGAGGGCACCACCTCCATCGGCGAAGTGCGCCGGGTCAGAGCTCCGGCGGTCTTCCTGGAGCTGGGCTACCACGACAACCCGGACGACGCCGCCTGGGTGAAGAACAACCTGGAATCCATCGCCCGCAATCTGGTTCTCTCCCTCACCGAGTACTTCGGCATCCCCTTCCTCACCCCGATCCCGCCCCGGCAGGGTGTCGTGGATGTCAACTGGGGCTATCTCAATATCCGCAGCCGCCCGGATACCTCCGGCCAGGTCATCGCCAAGGCCTACGACGGCACCCGGCTCACTGTGGTGAACCAGTGGCAGGGCTGGTATCTGGTGCGGTTTGACGGCGTGGTGGGATACGCCAGCAGCGACTTCATCACCCTGCTCTCCTGAGCGGGAGGACGCGCCATGGTAATCCATGTGGTCGCCCCCGGCGACACCCTTTTCTCCATCTCCTCCACTTACGGCGTCCCGCTCTCCCTGCTTGCCATTGACAACGGCCTGTCCCCTCCCTACCGCCTGGCAGTGGGGCAGGCGCTGGTGGTGCAGTTTCCCCGGCTGACCCACACCGTCCGCCCCGGCGAGACCCTCTCCGCCATCGCCGGTCGGTACGGCATCTCTCTCCGGCAGTTGCTGCGCAACAACCCGGTTGTGGGCGGCGGCTCCCTCATCTACCCCGGCCAGACCCTGGTCATCGCCTTCCAGGGCGAGAAGCTGGGCGCCCTCACCGTCAACGGCTATGCCTATCCCTTCATCGGACAGAGCGAGCTTCAGTCCCTTCTCCCCTACCTCACCTACCTGACGCCCTTTACCTACGGCATCACCCCTCAGGGCGGGCTGATCCCGCCCGACGACAGCCAGCTGACCGCCGCGGCGCTCCAGGGCGGCGCCGCCCCGCTGCTCCACCTCTCCACCCTGACGGAGGACGGCAGCTTCTCCAACCAACTGGCCGGCCTGGTGCTCCGCGATATGGCCGTGCAGGATGCGCTGATCGACAATCTGGAGCGGACTGTGCAGGAGCAGGGCTATCGGGGGCTGGACGTGGACTTCGAGTTTGTACCCGCCCAGGACGCGGGCGCCTATGCGGACTTTCTGGCCCGACTGTCCCACAGATTCAACCCCATGGGCTGCCTGGTCGTCGCCGCGCTGGCCCCCAAGACCTCCGCCGAGCAGGAGGGGCTCCTCTACGAGGGCCACAACTACCGCGCCATCGGCCAGGCCGTAGACCGGGCGTTTCTCATGACCTATGAGTGGGGCTACACCTACGGCCCGCCCATGGCGGTGGCGCCGCTGCCCAACGTGCGGCAGGTGGTGGAGTACGCCCTGACGGAGATCCCGGCGAAAAAGCTGTGGCTGGGCATCCCCAACTACGGCTATGACTGGACGCTCCCCTTTGTCCAGGGAGAGAGCCGGGCCAAATCCATCTCCAGCCAGGAGGCGGTGGCCCTGGCGGTCCAGTACGGCGCAGAGATCCAGTACTCCCCACAGGCCCAGTCCCCTTTCTTCCAATACACCGACGAGGCCGGCGCCGTCCACCAGGTCTGGTTTGAGGACGCCCGCAGCATCCGGGCCAAGCTGGCCCTTGTGCCCCGGTACGGCCTGAGCGGCGTGGGCTACTGGAACCTGATGCGGGCCTTTCCCCAGAACTGGCGGGTGCTCAACAGTCTGTACGATATTCTGGACCCGTGAGCCCGGCGAATCGGAGCGGATTTTATCATTCATAATTTGTTCACGCCTCGTTCGTAATCTGTCCATCACTTTCCAGACGGATGTGGTATCCTTATCATCGTCAGGAACCCATACAACTGACCTCCTCCCTCTCTTTTTTCCAGGAACCTACACTGTCTCCCCGCAGAGTGGCAATCGCTCTCTGCGGGGATGACAGACCAAAATCACAGCGTCCCAGCGGGATGCTTTTATCAGGATATGACTTGAGACGCGGCTCTGCCACGTCTCTTTTTGCCCTCCTATCCCCGGAGGAAATTTTTTCGGGAAATTTGAAATTTCCTCTTGCATTCCATCTCTTCCTGTGATATTATAATCAAGTCGTCAGCGAGCGGTTATAAAAATCGCCAGCAAAGCGATATGCGGCTGTAGCTCAGTTGGATAGAGTGACTGGCTACGAACCAGTAGGTCGGGGGTTCGAATCCCTTCAGCCGTACCAATAGGCTTCTGAAATCGTAAGGTTTCAGAAGCCTATTGTTTTACTCTCAGAAGTTTTTCGTTTTTTTCTCATTTTTTTACTTGCATTCTCTCCTCCCCTGTGGTATTATAGGTAAGCTGTCAGCAAGAGATATGCAAAGCAGTATGCGGCTGTAGCTCAGTTGGATAGAGTGACTGGCTACGAACCAGTAGGTCGGGGGTTCGAATCCCTTCAGCCGTACCAATAGGCTTCTGAAACCGCAAGGTTTCAGAAGCCTATTGCTTTATCTGTCCTGCACGGATTTTATCCCATATTTGACGGTAAAGCGCCAGAAGCGTCTGAGATAAGACGCTTCTGGCGCTTTATTTTTCCAATCGTTCCTTTTATCGGCCGGCAATGTTTTGGATCTCAGCGCAGAGCTGTCCCAGATCATACTGCCCGGAGACTATGTGAATCTGATGGACCTTCTTGTCAAAGCAGCCGTGCTTCCGCTCCAGCATGGCCGCCACAGGCGCGGGCAGCGTCCCGTGCATGCGGAGTGCAAATCTGTCTTTGATCGTATCCAGATCCGCTGTCACCAGAATGCGAATTGCCCGCTCCGGCAGCAGCGCTAGATGCTCCTGCTCGGAGATGACGTAAATCACGCTCTCGCCCTCCACAGCCTCCTGGAGCTTTTTGCAGAAGAGCTTTTGGGCCACAGCTTCATTGCCGGAGAGGCGCAGATAGTCCCTGCCTGTATACACCTGGGCGTGAAAAATATCCTTCAGCTGGTCCGCCAGAAAAGACTTGCCGGTGCAACTCTCTCCCATGATACCGATTACCATATTGCTCGCCTCACTGCTGATTCTGTTTTTCGATCTGTTCCGCCAGGTCGTTGAGGTAGACCCACCGGTCCATCTTCTCCTCCAGCTCCCCTTCCAGCTGGGCCTGCTCCTCCTGGAGCTGCTGGAGGGCCACATAGTCGCTGGCGCATTCCTCCTGCCGGCGCTTCACGTCGGCCACCTTCTCCTCCAGAGCGGCGATCTCGCCGTCGATGGACTCGTATTCCCGCTGCTCCTTGTAGCTGAATTTCAGCTTTTTGGGTCCCTGGGGCCTCTCCTGCTTCTTCTCAGCTGCCGGAGCTTTGGTCCTGGCCTTCTCCTCCGCCTGCCGGGCGGCCAGGTACTCGGTGTACCCGCCAGGATAGGCCCGAACCACGCCGTCCGCCTCCACGGCGAACACCCGGCGCACCACTTTGTCCAGGAAAAACCGGTCGTGGGAGACCGTGACGACCGCCCCGGGGAAGGTCTCCAGATAGTCCTCCAGAATGGCCAGGGTCTGGATATCCAGGTCGTTGGTGGGCTCGTCCAGCAGCAGCACGTTGGGCGCCGAGGCCAGCACTGCCATCAGGAACAGCCGCCGCTTCTCCCCGCCGGACAGCTTGGAGATGGGACTGTACTGGATGTCCCCCGGGAACAGGAATTTGTCCAACAGCTGGGTGGCGGTGAGAGTGCCCTCAGGGGTCTCGATATAGTTTCCGATCTCCTTGACGTAGTCGATGACCCGAGTCTCCGGGGGCATGACGGGGTTTTCCTGGCTGAAGTATCCGATGCGTACCGTCTCGCCCCGCTCAATCTCTCCCCTATCCGGGGTCAGCCGGCCGGCGATCAGGTTGAGCAGCGTGGACTTGCCGCTGCCGTTGGTGCCCACAATGCCGATCCGGTCGTCCCGCAGGAGCATGCAGTCAAAGTCCCGCAGCACTGTCCGCCCCTCAAAGGACTTGGTCACCCCCCGCAGCTCAATGGTCTTCTTCCCCAGGCGGCTGGAGATGGCCGACAGGGTCAGCTCAGCCCGCTGCTCCGGGCCCTTCTGCTCCTTCAGGGCCTCGTACCGCTCCAGGCGCTCCCGGCTCTTGGTGCCTCTGGCCGTGGGCCCCTGCATCACCCACTGGTACTCCCGCCGGAGGATGGACTGCCGCTTGCGCTCGCTGGCCTGGGCCATCTCCTCCCGCTCCGCCCGGATGCGGAGGTAGTCCTCGTAGTTGCCCTCGTAGAAGTAAAGCTTACCCCGCTCCACCTCCGCCATCTGGGTGACCACCCGCTCCAGGAAGTAGCGGTCGTGGGTCACCATGGCCAGAGCCCCCTTGTACTGGCGGAGATAGTCCTCCAGCCAGCGGACCATCTCGCTGTCCAGGTGGTTGGTGGGCTCGTCCAGAATGAGCACGTCGCTCTCGTGGACCAGGGCGGAGGCCATGGCCACCCGCTTCCGCTGGCCGCCGGACAGGGTGCCCACACGCTGGTCAAAATCCGTGATGCCCAGCCGGGTGAGGATGGTCTTGGCCTCGTACTCCGCCAGCTCCCGGGCCTCGGGAGAGAGCCCGGCGAACACCTGCTCCAGCACGGTGCGGCTCCCCTCAAAGGCCGGGTTCTGGGGCAGGTACTCCACCCGCACATTGGGGTCCAGAGAAACGGCACCCTCATCCGGCTCCTCGGCCCCTGCCAGGATCTTCAGCAGCGTGGATTTTCCCGTGCCGTTGATGCCGATGACCCCCAGCTTGTCCCCCTGGTTCAGGTACAGGGACACCCCGTCCAGCAGCACCTTGGTGCCGTATGCCTTTTTGATGTGCTCCGCCGACAAGAGCATATGTCATTCCCCTTTCTGGGTTGCGTTTTTTGCTTACAGTCTCTCCAGCCTGGCCCGGAAGGAGATCCGCCTGGGCGTGGCCACCTCGTCGAACTGGACCACGTGGGCGCCCCGCTCCCTGTCCACCTCCACAATCGTGCCCAGGCCGAACATCTGGTGCCGCACCCGCTGGCCTACGGAGAAGACAATGGCGCTGTCGTTCTCCGGCAGATAGCGCTGGCTGGCGGCGATGGCGTTCTGGGCCTCCCGGATCAGCCCCTCCTCCGGCGGCCTGGTGTAGGTGAGCAGCTCCTGGTCGATGTCCAGCAGGAACCGGGACGGATAGCGGGGCGAGCCGTCGAAGTTGCGCCCGTCCGCCTCCGACAGGTAGAGCCCCTTCTCCGCCCGGGTCAGGGCCACGAAGGCCAGCCGCCGCTCCTCCTCCATCCCCTGGAGGGTGCGCACCTTCCGGGAGGGAAAAATCCCCTCGTTCATGCCGCACAGGAACACATAGGGAAATTCCAGGCCCTTGGCGGCGTGGACGGTCATCAGCTTCACCTTGTCCCCCTGGTCCCCGGCGTCGCTGTTGCTGAACAGGGCGATGTGGGCCAGGTAGTGCTCCAGGGTGGTCTCCTCGCCGCAGGTGGTCTCGTACTCATACACCGACTGCTTCAGCTCCGCCAGATTGTCCAGCCGCTCCTGGCTGCCCTCGGTGCGCAGCATCCGCTCATAGCCGCTCTCGTTGAGGATAGCGGAGAGCACCTCCGAGATAGGGCGGCCCTCATATCCGGCGGCAAAGGTCTCGATCAGAGAGACAAAGGCCTGAGCTTTTGTGCCCTTGAACACCGGGTCCTCCAGGTTGTCCAGCAGGCTCTGGTAGAGGGTCTTTCCGTGCTCCGCCGCGTACTCCTCCAGAAAGGCCATCCGCCGCTTGCCCAGGTTCCGCTTGGGCACGTTGGCGATCCGCCGGAAGGACAGGTCATCCTTGTAGACCATCATCCGCAGGTAGGACAGGGCGTCCTTGATCTCCATGCGGCCGAAAAACTGCACGCCGCTGTAAATGGTATAGGGGATCTTGGCCTGGAGCAGCACCTCCTCCACCGAGCGGGACACATAGTGGGCCCGATAGAGCACCGTCATGTCCCGGTACGGGACCCCCTGGCCCCGGAGCTGTTCCATCTCCCCCACCATCCATTTCGCCTCCGCCTCCTGGGTCTCCCCCAGGTGGCACAGCACCGGGGCGCCCGGCGGCAGGGTGGGAATCAGATCCTTCCGGATGCGGTACTTGTTCTTGTCGATCAGCGCGTTGGCTGCCGCCAGAATCTCCGGCGTGGAGCGGTAGTTCTCCATCATCATGATGGTTTTCACGTTGGGAAACCGTCGGTCAAATTCCAGCAGGTACTTCACGTCTGCGCCCCGCCAGGTGTAGATGGTCTGGTCCGGGTCCCCCACGATGAACAGGTTCTGATGGTAGCCGCAGAGCACCTCCATCAGTTGGTACTGGAGCTGGTCGATGTCCTGGAACTCGTCGATCATGATGTACTCCAGCCGCTGCTGCCACTTGAGTTTGATGTCCCCGTGCTCCTGGAAGATGTAGAGAGAGAATTTGATAAGGTCGTTGTAGTCCAGGCCGAAGCATTTCTTCTCCTGGTAGAGGTAGCCGTAGAAAATGATGTCCCCTGTCTTTTCAGCGCTGAGATACTTCTCCTTCAGGGTGTCCAGGGATAGATTGATCATGTCCTTATAGTAGTCCGGCATCCGGAACAGCTTGTAGTTCTCGATCATATCCCGGGCGGCGGCAAAGGTCATGTCCCGCAGGGTCAGTCCCCGCTCCTCGTAGATGATCTGAAGCATGGCGTCAATGTCGGAATTGTCCAGCACCAGAAAGCTCTTGGGGTACTGGACCGCGTGGCTGTCCTCCTGGAGGACGGAGACGCAGAAGCCGTGGAAGGTGTTGATGTACCCGGTGTCGTTGTCCCCGGTGAGCTGGTGGATGCGCTGGCGCATCTCGTTGGCGGACTTGTTGGTGAAGGTGACGCAGAGGATGTTGCCCGGCAGGATGCCCAGCTCATTGACCAGATAGGCAAAACGCCGGGACAGCGCCCGGGTCTTGCCAGAACCCGCGCCCGCAATGACCCGGACAAAGCCCTCGGTGGACGTGACCGCCTCCCGCTGGGCGTGGTTCAGGCCCTCCAGAATATCCGTCATCCAGCTCCCCCCTTATTAGAACAGGTGTTTTCTTCATATTATATCAGGAATCCGCCGGACCCTCAATAGCGGGCATTGAAAAAGGGTCCGCGGCAGCTGCCTGCCACGGACCCTCTGTATGTGTCAGGGAAGCGTCAAGCGCCGGCGGAAATTTGTGATCGTCCCCTTCCAACCTGGTCGTTTGTCCGACCATTTTGACCGCCGGACGCTCGCCCCATCTTTTTCTCCAAAAGTTCAAAATTGAACTAAATTAAGCCAGAAACCGGGCAAAGAAGCAAAAAGAAATAAAAAAAGAGCCCGGGGAAACGAATTTCCTCGGACTCTTGTGGGAGTCATTATTGGGGGACAATGTGCTTAGTTGCGGAGGGATGAGCACATGGTACCTAAGGGAAATCCGTTTCTTTTTAAAGTATTATAGCACTTTCTTGCCCAATTTACAAGCCATAAGTAGTACCAGAGCATGGAAGAACTGCCCGCCAATAGATTTGAGCCGACTTGCGTATTATAAACTCAAATCTACGATTGTTAAAGGTAGGTAACTATAATGTATCCACCTCAAATCCCAATGGACGGAATCTACCGTACAAAAATCCTTGCAGTCAGACAGGATGATGCGGCATATTGGCTACGCTATGGCATATCCGTTGGCCCATGTGTGGGATGGGCTACCTACATGTATCAGCAGACCGGCAAGTGGCCTCTGATCTGGAGATTAGATAAGCGTAGGGGTACCACTGCTATCCGGTGTGCACTGGACGCACTCCACCGCAGTGGTTACTCCGATATGCAATCATTGGCGCAGGCAGCGGGACATTATATATGCCTTGGCCAATTCGCTGTCCAGTTCCGGGGTGCGCTCCTCGGCAGGAATCGCTTCCAGGGTATCAATTACCTTCTGCGCTTCATCCTGTTCAAACCATTGCTGACATTGTTCCAATAATTCCATATCCGTACCTCCTTATTTCGGTTCTCTATATGGTTGTTGTTTTACCGTAAATTATCATTCAAATATCCCAGTCTATGAAATCTTCACGGTTCAATACAAAGTGCTGATACAGGCACT
>NZ_CALXEG010000016.1 GCF_944387275.1 uncultured Pseudoflavonifractor sp. | reverse complement strand
GTAAATCGGGGACACCAGCCACAGAAGATCCAGCGGTATCAAGGGTCAGCGGCTATTTTTTAGTACATGCCGCCCATGTCGGGAGCAGCGGGAGCAGCGGGAGCGGCGGGCTGGGGCTTGTCGGCCACCAGGGACTCGGTGGTCAGCAGGGTGGCGGCGATGGAGGACGCGTTCTCCAGAGCGGAGCGGGTCACCTTGGTGGGGTCCACGATACCGGCGGAGATCATGTCCACATAGGTCTCGTTGTAGGCGTCGAAGCCGTAGCCCACCTTGTCGGCCTTCTTCACGTTCTCCAGCACCACGGAGCCGTCGATGCCGGCGTTGGTGGCGATCTGGCGCATAGGCTCGGTCAGGGCCTTGGCAATGATGCGCACGCCGGTCTTCTCGTCGCCCTCGGTCTCGGCGAGCAGCTTCTCCACGGCGGGCACAGCGTTGACATAGGCGGTGCCGCCGCCGGCCACGATGCCCTCTTCCACAGCGGCGCGGGTGGCGTTCAGGGCGTCCTCGATGCGGAGCTTCTTCTCCTTCATCTCCACCTCGGTGGCAGCGCCCACACGGATGATGGCCACGCCGCCGGCCATCTTGGCCAGACGCTCCTGGAGCTTCTCACGGTCATAGTCGGAAGTGGTGGTCTCGATCTGAGCGCGGATCTGGCCGACGCGGGCCTTGATGGCCTCGCTGTCGCCGGCGCCGTCCACGATGATGGTGTTCTCCTTGGAGACCTTCACCTGACGGGCACGGCCCAGCATATCCATGGTGGCCTCCTTCAGCTCCAGACCCACCTCGGAGGAGATGACGGTGCCGCCGGTCAGGGTGGCGATATCCTGGAGCATCTCCTTGCGGCGATCGCCGAAGCCGGGGGCCTTGACGCACACCACGTTCAGGGTGCCGCGCAGCTTGTTGACGATGAGGGTGGACAGGGCCTCGCCCTCCACGTCCTCAGCGATGACCAGCAGCTTCTTGCCGGACTGGACGACCTGCTCCAGAATGGGCAGCAGCTCCTGGATGTTGGAGATCTTCTTATCGGTGATGAGGATGAGGGCGTCGTCCAGGACAGCCTCCATCTTCTCGGTGTCGGTGACCATATAGGGGGTGATGTAGCCCCGGTCGAACTGCATGCCCTCGACCACTTCGCTGTAGGTCTCGGCGGTCTTGGACTCCTCCACGGTGATGACGCCGTCGTTGGAGACCTTCTCCATGGCCTCGGCGATCAGCTTGCCGATGGTCTCGTCGCCGGAGGAGACAGCGCCCACGCGGGCGATGTCGGCGGTGCCGTTGACCTTCTGGCTGTTGGCCTTGATGGCGTCAATGGCGGCGGTGGTGGCCTTGGCAATGCCCTTCTTCATGACCATGGGGTTGGCACCGGCGGCCAGGTTCTTCAGACCCTCGCGGATGATGGCCTGAGCCAGCAGGGTGGCGGTGGTGGTGCCGTCGCCGGCCACGTCGTTGGTCTTGGTGGAGACCTCCTTCACCAGTTGGGCGCCCATGTTCTCAAAGGGGTCCTCCAGCTCGATCTCCTTGGCGATGGTCACGCCGTCGTTGGTGATCAGGGGAGCGCCGAACTTCTTGTCCAGCACCACGTTGCGGCCCTTGGGGCCCATGGTGATCTTCACGGTGTTGGCCAGCTGGTTCACGCCCCGCTCCAGAGCGTGACGGGCCTCTTCGCCGTAGCAGATAATCTTAGCCATAATGAAAAACCTCCAATTTGTGAGATAAGTTCAGGGTGAAATGCGCGTCCATTCACGGCACTTGGCGGCTGGGACGCTTGGAACACGCTTCGCTGACTTGCGCCGGCTCAGCGCGTCTTAATTACTCCACAGTAGCGAGAATGTCGCCCTGACGGACGATGGTGTACTCCTCGCCCTCAACCTTGACCTGGGTGCCGGAGTACTTGCTGGTGATGACCTTGTCGCCCACCTTCACGGTCATGACGACTTCCTTGCCGTCCACCATGCCGCCGGGGCCGACGGCGATGACCTCGGCCACTTCGGGCTTCTCCTTGGCGGAGCCGGTGAGGATGATGCCGCTCTTGGTGGTCTCCTCGGCCTCCACCATCTTGATGATCACGCGATCAGCCAGGGGTTTGAGATTCATAGCTGGTTCCTCCTTGCATATATGAAGCATATATTTGTAAACTATCTCATGTCTTAGCACTCATTTTACCGGAGTGCTAACGTACCTATAATAATAGCTTTGGAACGCAAAATGTGCAAGTAAAAAAACGCTGGATTTTCACCCGAATTTCAGGTAAAATCCAGCGTTTTTAAAAATAGCTCACTCAAAATACTGAAAGCTCCGTTTTTCTCACTCTAACGGGATGCTGCAGAAAATGAGTGCTCGCAATTGTTAGCAGTCTGTAAACTTTCACGCCAAAATACGTCGGAGGGGTAAAAAAAGTTGATTTTCTTCCCGGACAGCCGGACCGTAAAGCTGCGGGAGCGCATGACCTCGCCGTCCACCACGGCCACCAGCTCCTCCGGGGAGGTGAAGGAGATCTCCTGACAGTGGAAGTCCCGGATGACCTGGGGACATTGGCGGTAGAGGCCCTTGGCGTACTTGCCCACCAGGCGGAAGAAGGTGAAGCGGCTCACCTTGGGCACCACCAGCATGTCCAGCACGCCGTCATCGGGCTGGGCGTCTCCCACGGGCATGAAGCCGCCGCCGTAGTACCGGCCGTTGCAGATGCAGATGATGGTGCTCAGGCCGTCCAGGGTCTGGCCGTCCACGCGGATCTGGGTGGGGCGGGTCAGGCCCTTGAACACATTGACCACCAGGGACAGGATGTAGGCCCCCACGCCGGACACCAGGGGCAGCGCCTTGTATTTATACACGTCGGCGGCCACCCGGGCGTCCACGCCGGCGCAGATGACCCCCAGACCCAGCTTGCCGTTGCAGTCCATCAGATCCAGGGCGGCCTGGGGCCCCTCCGCCAGGGCGGCCAGGTCGGAGAAACGGGCCCGGTAGTCCTTCCCAAAGATCTTCAGAAAATCGTTGCCTGTGCCCTTGGGCACGTTGGTGACGGCGGCGTTGTCATATCCGGCGGCGCCGTTGACCACCTCGTTGAGGGTGCCGTCTCCGCCGCAGGCATAGATGCGCACCGGCGCTCCCGTCTGGGCGGCGGCCCGGGCCAGGGTCTCCCCGGTGCCTGCGCCGCTGGTAAAGGCGATCTCGTAGTCCAGCCCCTTGCCGCCGAAAATCTCTCTGATCTGGGCGGTGAGGGCGTCGGTGCTGCCGTGTTTTCCGGCAGCGGGGTTGATGATGAACAGGTGCTTCAAAGCACGCTCAGCTCCTTATGAAAAAGTAGAGGAGACAAGCTGGACCCCGGCGGCACGGTAGTAGGCGGGGGAGTCGTTGGCGGGCCAGAGGAGGATGCGCTGCTCCGGCCGGGCGATGCGGGCCACCATGGCGGCCACCTCGCTGCGGGTGATGACAGCCTCAGGCCGGAAGGTCAGTTGCTTGTCGCTGCCGCTGACAATGCCCTTGGCGTACAGGGCGTAGATGGAGCTGGCGGCAAAGTCGCCGCCGGCCACGTCGGGGATGGAGGAGGCCACCCGGCCGGCGTCGTTGATGTCGTCCGCCTCCCGGACGGGGGCGGTGGCGGCCAGTACCAGGGCCAGCTCGGCCCGGGTGATGGGCCGGGTGTAGCTGCTGAAGGTGGTGTCGGTGATGATGCCGTTGGTCAGGCAGTAGTTCACCGCGTTGGTGTACCAGGGGTCGCCGCCGCTGGAGAAGGTCCTGCCGGCGTAGGTGCTGTCCAGCACGGCGGCCATCTTCAGGGCCTCGCCCACGGTGAGGGTGCTGTAGGGCTGGAAGGTGCCGTCCCCCGGGCCCTCCATCAGGCCCAGGTTATAGGCCAGGTCCACCCACAGGTCGAACCAGTCCTTGCCGGACACGTCGGAGAAGGCGGCGATGCGGCCGGAGCGGAGGGAGAAGGATGCAAAGGGCACCCCCAGGTTGGAGAGCGCCTGGGGCAGGGAGGAGAGGCTGATTCGGGCGCTGTCCCGGTCGGCCCAGCGGATCACGATCTCCTTGCCCTTTGTCCCCTGCTCCACGGTGATGGAGCTGGCGCCGGTATACAGCTGGTGGGAGGCACCCTTCTCTCCGGGTACAGGCACCACGGACAGCAGCTCCCACACGCCCTCCCGCCGGGCGATGTACACCCCGCAGTCCACCGGGGTCAGGCTGTCGTACAGAGGCTCCAGCAGCCACAGCCCGTCCTGCCGCAGCAGGCCGTACTTGCCGTCCTCCTTCACCCGGGCCACGCCCAGGGAGAAGTCGGAGGCCTCCTCAAACCGGAGGGGAATGGATACGATACCCGAGGCGTTGACGTAGCCCCACGCGGAGCCGTCGGTGGCGGTGGCCATGCCCTCGGTGTAGGTGCCTTTGATCTCCAGCGCCAGGGCGGCGGGGGCGGCCAGGGAGAGGGCAAGCGCCAGGGACAGGAGGAGAGACAGCTTGCGGACGGTTCGTTTCATTTCAGACTCCTTTTTGTGACAGCCTCCCGGTGTGGGGGGCTGGCTTACCGCTTGTTGTACTGGAACAGGTCGCACTTGATCATGCCGTTGTACAGCTTGCGCTTTTTGTCGGCGGTGCGGCCGAAGGTGCGCTCGAACTCGGTGTGGGAGGACAGGACGGACACCCGCCACCCGGCAGGCAGCCCCCGCACCGCCTGGCCAAAGGCCTCATACAGGCCCTCAGCCTCCCGCTTCTCCATGATGCGCTCGCCGTAGGGGGGATTGGTGACCACCCGGCCGTAGGGCTCGCTGCGGTGGAAGCGGGTGGCGTCGGCCACGTCAAAGCGGACCAGGTCGTCCACTCCGGCCTTCTCCGCGTTGGAGCGGGCGATCTCCACCGCCTTGGGGTCGATGTCGCCGCCCCAGATGTCGTATTGGCCGTCAAACTCCCTGTCCATGGCCTCGCTGGCGGCGTCCATCCAGGCCTGTGAGGACAGCCAGGGCCACTTCTGAGCGGAGAAGGACCGGTCCAGGCCGGGAGCCCGGTTCCTGGCAATGAGGGCGGCCTCGATGGCGATGGTGCCCGAGCCGCAGAAGGGGTCGCAGAAGGGGTCCCTGCCCCGGTACTGGGACAGCATCACCATGGCGGCGGCCAGGGTCTCCCGCAGGGGAGCCACCACGCCCACCGCACGGTAGCCCCGCTTGTGGAGCCCGGCGCCGCTGGTGTCCAGCATGATGGTGGCGGTGTCCTTCATGATGGAGAACTGGATCTGGAACAGGGGGCCGTTCTCCGGCAGGGTCTCCAGCCCATAGGCCTTGCCCAGCCGGGCGGCGGCCGCCTTCTTCACAATGGACTGGCAGGCGGGCACCGAGTGGAGGGCGGAGTTGAGGCTGTGGCCCTTCACGGGGAAGGCGGCGGTACGGGGGAAGTACTCCTCCCAGGGGATGGCCCGCACGCCCTCGAATAGGGCGTCAAAGTCGGGGGCGGGGAAGGAACCCAGCACCAGCAGCACCCGCTCACCGGTGCGCAGGTTCAGGTTGAGGCGGGGAATGTCCCCAGGCCGGCCGGTACACAGCACATGGCCGTTTTCCGCCCGCACGTCGGCCAGAGACAGACGGCGCAGCTCGTCCGCGGCCAGGCCCTCCAGCCCGAACAGGGTGGGAACAAAAAATTTCAGCTGGTCCATAGAAACCTCCGTAGGCCCGGTTGGGGGCCCCTGTGTGAATCAGGGCCTGGAGAGCGGCAGCGCCGCCCGGCAGGCCATACAAAATTAGTATAGCTTAAATTGTAGGGGATGGCAAACCATTTTGCTGCCGGAGAGAAACTTTTCGGACCATGGGGGCAAAATGCGCCTCTTGCATTTTGCGCGGGGCTGTGATATCATCTGTACCAATAAGCAGGAAAGGACCCGGTGAGCACTCGTGGACGAACCTCCCTTACCCAACTGCATAGCTGCATGTGTTGAGGACAGCGTTATCCCTCTGGGATAGGGCTGTCCTTTTGCGCGCAGAAACGGGAAAACGCCGGGGCAACCCCCTGCAAATACATAGTACTTAGGAGTGATCAGTTCCATTATGGACAGTGCCAGTATTATCATGATAGTCGTTCTCATCTTTCTGGTGGCCATGTCGTCCTACTTCTCGGCCACGGAGACCGCCTACTCCTCCCTCAACCGGGTGCGGCTGAAGAGCCGTGCCGACGCCGGAGACCGCCGGGCCGCCCTGGCCCTGGACCTGGAGGAGGACTTTGACCGCCTGCTCTCCACTCTCCTGATAGGCAACAACATTGTCAATATCACCGCCACCACCATCGGCACCGTGCTCTTCACCGACCTGCTGGGCACCTACGGCCCCACAGTGTCCACCGTGGTGCTGACGGTGGTCATCCTGATTTTTGGCGAGATCTCCCCCAAGAGCCTGGCCAAGGAGTCCCCCGAGGCCTTTGCCATGTTCGCCGCGCCCCTGCTGAAGTTCTTCCTCACCGTGCTGCGGCCCCTGAACTTCCTCTTCACCCAGTGGAAGAAGCTGCTCACCCTCATCTTCCACAAGAAGGAGGACGAGGGCATCACCGAGGAGGAGCTCATCACCATGGTGGACCAGGCCGAGGATGAGGGCGGCCTGGACCAGCACGAGAGCGAGCTGATCCGCTCCGCCATTGAGTTCGGCGACATGGAGGTGGAGGAGATCCTCACCCCCCGGGTGGACATCGTGGCGGTGGAGGACACGGCCACCATGGACGAGGTGGCCAAGGTGTTCGCCGAGAGCGGCTTCTCCCGCCTGCCCGTGTACCACGAGGACATCGACGACATCGTGGGCATCATCCACGAGAAGGACTTCCACGCCGCCCGGTACCACGGCATCAGCGACCTGGCCTCCTTTATGGGCACCGTGCTCTACACCACCGGCAACACCAAGATCTCCCAGATGCTCCGCATTCTCCAGCGGGAGAAGGCCCACATGGTCATCGTGGTGGACGAGTACGGCGGCACCGAGGGCCTGGTGACCATGGAGGACATTGTGGAGGAGCTGGTGGGCGAGATCTGGGACGAGCACGACGAGGTCATCGAGCAGTTCCAGAAGCAGCCCGACGGCAGCTACCTCATCTCCTGTTCCGCCGACCTGACCGACCTGTACGACCTGTTCTCCATCAAGGGCAGCTGCGACGCCAACACGGTGTCCGGCTGGGTCATGGAGCAGATCGGCCGCATCCCCGAGGAGGGGGACCGGTTCCAGGCCGACGGCCTGGACGTGACCGTCACCAAGGTGGACCACCGCCGTGTCATGGAGATCAAAGTGGTGGTGCTGCCCGAGGAGACCGAAGAGGAGAAAAAGGACAAGAAGGACAGAGAAAAAGACAAGGATAAGGAGGGCTGACAAGCCTTTCCACCCTGATTTTCCGCCGGAAGGCCTCGGCCCTCCGGCGGAACTTTTTCCGGGAGAGAAAATTTGGTCATCTGTCTTGTCAGCGCCGGACGGTTGTGCTATACTGTCCCCGACAAGTCAATAAATTCTTCGGGGCAGGGTGCAATTCCCTACCGGCGGTATAGTCCGCGACCCGCGCAAGCGGCTGATTTGGTGGAATTCCAAAACCGACAGTATAGTCTGGATGAGAGAAGAAATGGAGAGAAACAGAGACTCGGTGCCCCACGGTTGTGCACGGAGTCTTTTTTTGTCCCCAGGTTTCGGAGGGTTTACCGAGCTTGTAAATTTGGCTCTGAAAAGGGGACATTGCAATGAAATCCATGAAGAAGACCCAGATTTTCGTGCTCACCGCCATGCTGGCCGCCGTGGCCGGGGTGCTCATGTCCTTTGAGTTCCCCCTGCCCATGATGCCGCCCTTCTACAAGATCGACTTCAGCGACGTGCCCGCCATCATCGCCACCTTCCTGCTGGGTCCAGTGCCCGGACTGTTCATCGAGGTGGTGAAGATCCTCATCAAGCTCCTCACCGTGGGCACCACCACCATGTTTGTGGGCGAGTTTGCCAACCTGCTGGGCACTCTGCTCTTCATCCTGCCCCTGTGGGCCATCTTCAAGCGCATGGGCGGCGACCGGAAGGCCGGCATCACCGCCCTGGCGGTGAGCCTGCCCATCCGCATCGCCTTCTCCTGCGTGCTCAACGCCTGCATCACCCTGCCCCTGTACGCCAAGGCCATGGGCATGCCCCTGAATGAGGTGATCCTGGCCGTGGGGGCGGTGAACCCCCTGATCCAGAACCTGCCCCTGTTCCTGGTGCTGGCCACGGTGCCCTTCAATCTCATCAAGCTCCTGCTCAACTATGTGGTGGGCTTCCTGCTGTACGACCGCCTGAAGGCCACCAGCGTGGCCAAGAGAATCGAGGCAAAAGCATGATCCGGAATTACAGAGACCTGACCCGCCTGGAGATGGAACAGGTGGACAAGGAGAACACCATCATTCTCATCCCCGTGGGCGCCCTGGAGCAGCACGGCAACCAGGCCCCCCTGGGCACCGACGACATCATCGCCGAGGCCATGGTGGAGTACCTGGGCCGGGCGCTGGAGGAGGCGGGGGAGAAGGACTTTCCCATCCTGGCCTTCCCCGTCATCCCGGTGGGCCTGAGCACCGAGCACCGCAACTTCTGCGGCTCGGTCACCCTGCGGCCGGACACCTATTACCACCTGCTCTACGACATCAGCGTCAGCCTGGCCCACCACGGATTTAAGAAGCTGGCCTTCCTGGTGTGCCACGGGGGCAACGCACCCATTGTCCAGGTGCTCAGCCGGGAGCTGCGCAGCGAGCTGGGCATCTCCCCCTTCATCCTCTCCTCCGGCGCCTTCGGCCACCCGGACGTGCGGGCCACCGTGTCCGAGGGGAACATCTACGACTTCCACGGCGGGGAGATGGAGACCTCCATGGTCATGGCGGTGGACCCCTCGCTGGTGAAGCTGGAGACGGCGGAGGCCGGCATCCCCACCGCCTTTGTGGGCAACCAGACCCTGAAGACCGGGGGCAGCGTCACCATCGGCTGGGTGTCCGAGGACTGGAAAACCGCCGACGGCAAGCCCATCGGCATCGGCGGGGACCCCTCCGGTGCCACCGCGGAGAAGGGCCGCATCATCCTGGAGACCAGCGCTAAGGTGCTGGTGCCCGGCCTGCGGGAGATCCGGGACTGGAAGGCCTGAGCAGCCGGAAAAGACAATAAGAGAGCGCGCGCCGCAGATCTGCGGCGCGCGCTTTTTCCTTTGGAAAGCCGGTTTTGATGGAAAAATCAGTCGGGCTTGACGGTGAAGAGGAGCTGACCGGCCTTGACGTTGTCGGCCCCGCAAAACAGGTTTTGCGGGGACCCCGGACTCCATTTCCCCGGGACGAGTGAATCGCCCCGGGGCAAGGCCGCCCCAGGGGCGGCGCTTGGACGCGCACAGCGCGGCGCGCCGGAGGCGCGGAGGGCGACGGACAGACCACAGGGGAGACGGGGTCAATCGGGCTTGACGGTGAAGAGAAGCTGACCGGCTTTGACGTTGTCGCCCTCCTGAACATGGACGGCCTCCACGGTGCCCGCCAGACGGGCCACCACGCTGGTCTCCATCTTCATGGCCTCGATGATGCCCAGCACCTGGTTGGCCTCCACCCGGTCCCCGGGCTGGACGCTCACCTTGGACACCATACCGGGGATGGAGGCGCCCACCTGGCTCTTGTCCGACGGATCGGCCAGGGTGACCTGGACGCCCTTCACCTCGGCGGTCCTGTCGGGCACCGCCACCTCGCGGCGCTGGCCGTTGAGCTCGAACTGGACGGTGCGGGTGCCGTCCTCGTTCAGGTCGCCCAGGCCCAGGTACTTGATGACCAGGGTCTTGCCCTCCTCGATGTTGATCTGGTTGGTCTCGCCCAGGGCCATGCCGTTGAAGAACACATGGCTGCCCATGCGGGCAATGTAGCCGTACTCGTTGCGGTGCTGCCGGTACTCCTCGTACACCTTGGGGTAGAGGCAGTAGGACAGCATGGCCCGCATATTGATCTCGTCGCCGCCCATGAAGGGGCGCATCTTCTCCCGCACCGCGTCAAAGTCCACGGCGGGCAGCAGCTCGCCGGGCCGGCAGGTGATGGGCTTCTCGCCCTTGAGCACCACCCGCTGCAAATCCTCGGGGAAGCCCCAGGCCGGCTGGCCCATCATGCCCTTGAAATAGCTCACCACGCTGTCGGGGAAGGTGAGGGCCTCGCCCCGCTCCACGATGTTCTCCGGCGTCAGGTTGTTCTGCACCATGAAGATGGCCAGGTCGCCCACCATCTTGGAGGAGGGGGTCACCTTCACGATGTCGCCCAGCATGTCGTTGACGGTCTTGTACATCTCCTTGACCTCTTCGAACCGGTGGCCCAGGCCCAGGGAGATGACCTGGGGATACAGGTTGGTGTACTGGCCGCCGGGGATCTCGTAGCGGTAGATGTCGGTGGTGGGGTTCTTCAGGCCGTGGTCGAAGTTGTCATAGCGCAGGCGCACGTCGGCCCAGTAGTCGTCCAGCTTCTGGAGCCGCTGCAGGTCCAGGCCGGTGTCCCGCTCCGTGCCCTGGAGGGCGGCCACCACCGCGTTCATGGAGGGCTGGCTGGTCAGGCTGGACATGGAGGCGATGGCGCAGTCCACAATGTCCACACCCGCCTCGGCGGCCATGAGGTAGGCGGCCACCTGGTTGGCGGTGGTGTCGTGGGTGTGGAGGTGGATGGGCAGGCCCACCTCCTGCTTCAGGGTGGACACCAGCTTCTTGGCCGCGTAGGGCTTGAGCAGGCCGGACATGTCCTTGATGGCCAGCAGGTGGGCGCCCCGGCGCTCCAGCTCCTTGGCCAGGTTCACATAATACTGAAGGGTGTACTTGTCCCGCTTGGGGTCCAGGATGTCGCCGGTGTAGCAGATGGTGGCCTCGCAGAGCTTGTTCTCCTGGAGCACCTGGTCCATGGCCACCTCCATGCCGGGCACCCAGTTGAGGGAGTCGAAGATGCGGAACACGTCGATGCCGCTGCGGGCGGCCTCCTTCACGAACTCCCGGATCAGGTTGTCGGGGTAGTTGGTGTACCCCACCGCGTTGGCGCCCCGGAGGAGCATCTGGAAGGGGATGTTGGGGATCTTCTTCCGCAGGGTGTCCAGCCGCTCCCAGGGGGACTCGTGGAGGAACCGGTAGGCCACGTCGAAGGTGGCGCCGCCCCACATCTCCAGGGAGAAGCAGTCGGCCAGGATCTCGCTGGTGCCGTCGGCCGCCAGACGCAGGTCCCGGGTGCGCACCCGGGTGGACAGCAAGGACTGGTGGGCGTCCCGCATGGTGGTGTCGGTGATGAGCAGCTTCTTCTGGTCCAGCACCCACTGCTTCACCGCCTCGGGGCCCTCACGGTCCAGCATCTGCTTGAGCCCCTCGGGCCGGTTGCCGGTGACGGGCGGGAACCGGGGGATGTCGTACTGCTTGCGCTCGGCGGAGGGGTTGTCCACCTGGATCTGGGCGATGTACTTGAGCACCTTGGTGGCCCGGTCCCGGCCGATGTTGATGTCAAAGAGCTCGGGGGTCTCGTCGATGAACTTGGTGTGGCACTGGCCGGCCTGGAAGGCGGGGTGGGTGAGGATGTTGGTGATAAAGGGGATGTTGGTCTTCACGCCCCGGACGTGCTCCTCGCTGACGGCCCGCACCGCCTTGTGGCAGGTGCCCACAAAGGTGTTGTCCCAGGCGGTGACCTTGACCAGCAGGGAGTCGTAATAGGGGGAGATGACCGCGCCGGTGTAGGCGTTGCCGCCGTCCAGCCGGACGCCGAAGCCGCCGCTGGACCGGTAGGCGGTGATCTTGCCTGTGTCGGGGGCGAAGTTGTTGGCCGGGTCCTCGGTGGTCACCCGGCACTGGATGGCGTAGCCGCTGATGTGCACGTCCTCCTGTTTGGTCAGGCCGATGCGGGGGTCGGACAGGGGGCAGCCCTCGGCGATGAGGATCTGGGCCCGCACCAGGTCCACGCCGGTGACCATCTCGGTGACCGTGTGCTCCACCTGGATCCGGGGGTTCATCTCAATGAAGTAGTGGTTGCCGTCCTTGTCCACCAGGAACTCCACGGTGCCCGCGTTGACGTAGCCCACATACTTGGCCACCTTCACCGCGTCGGCGTGGAGCTTGTCCCGGATCTCCTGGGGCACGCTCCAGGCGGGGGCGTACTCCACCACCTTCTGGTACCGGCGCTGGAGAGAGCAGTCCCGCTCTCCCAGGTGCATCACGTTGCCGTACTGGTCGCCCAGGATCTGCACCTCGATGTGCTTGGGCTCTACCAGGTACTTCTCGATGAAGATGTCCTCGCTGCCGAAGGCCTTCCGGGCCTCGTTGCGCACCAGCTCAAAGGCGGGGGCCACCTCCTCCGGCGTGTCGCACCGGCGCATGCCGCGGCCGCCACCGCCGGCGGCAGCCTTCAGGATGATGGGGAAACCGTAGGAAACGGCCTTCTCCAGGGCCTCGTCCGCGTCCTTCAGGGGGCGGTCGGAGCCGGGGATGGTGGGCACGCCGCAGGCGATGGCCGTGGCCTTGGCGGCCAGCTTGTCGCCCATGCGGGAGAGCACCTCGGAGGAGGGGCCGATGAACTTGATGCCCTCGGCCTCACAGGCCCGGGCGAAGTCCGGGTTCTCGGACAGGAAGCCGTAGCCCGGGTGGATGGCGTCCACCTTCCGCCGCTTGGCCAGGTCGATGATGGCGGGAATGTCCAGATAGGCCCCCAGGGGGGACTTGTTGTGGCCGATCAGATAGGCCTCGTCGGCCCGGGTGCGGAACAGACTGTTGATGTCCTCGTGGGAGTACATGGCCACGGTGTGGAGCCCCAGGTCGTAGCAGGCGCGAAACACCCGGATGGCGATCTCGCCCCGGTTGGCCACCAGTACCTTGTTGAATATACGCTCTGTCACGTGCTTCATCCTTTCTTCCCACGGCGGCTGCGGCCCGGAGGAAAGGCCGCCGCGCTCCGCGGATTCAGTCAGACTGATGTGTTAAAGTCCATTATACAGACTGCAATCTGATTTTGCAATGAAATTTATTGTGCTCTGCAAAAAAAGAGCAGAATACCAAAAGTCGAGAGAAAAAACAATAAAAAATGAAAGAAACGTATACTTCTTCTGCAAAAACAGCTAAGGGAGACGGTAAAAGGGAACGGGCGGTGCGGCGAGCGGGAAGGAGGGACTTAATCCGGGCTGCCGGATGGTAAGGCGGAGAAAAGGAGGAAAGTAGAGGAAAATGAGAAGTTAAGGCGATTCTTAACATCAGAAGGCCGGGAACGCTTGTTTGGCCGCCTGTTTTATGGTAGACTAGGCCTCACAGACTGGAAAGGGGGGAGTACCGTGGCGCTGACGCTGGAGAGCGGACTGAGAGAGCTGCCGGGCATCGGCGACGCCCGGGCCGCCAGGCTGGCCAAGCTGGGTCTGGCCACTGTGGAGAATCTGCTGGGGTACTACCCCCGCAGCTATGAGGACCGGACCAAAATCTCCACCATTGACGGCGCACCAGAGGAACAGCCGGTGTGCGTGGCGGCCTTTGTGGCCGAGACGCCCCGGGTGTCCCACATCCGCAAAGGGTTGGAGCTGGTGAAGGTGAAGGTGGCCGACGAGACGGCGGTGATGACCGTCACCTTCTTCAACCAGGCCTATGTCCGGGATGCCCTGCGCCAGGGGGAGAGCTACATCTTCTACGGCAAAGTGGAGCGGCAGGGCAGGCAGCGGCAGATGACCAACCCGGTCTTCGAGCGGGAGGGAGCCGCCCGGTTCACCGGCTGCATCATGCCGGTCTACCCCCTGACGGCGGGCATCTCTAACAACCTGCTGGCCGGGCTGGCCCGGCGGTGCGTGGACGCTTGCGCCGGGCAGGTGCCCGAGCTGCTGCCCGAGGAGGTGCGCCTGGCCCACAGCCTGGCTCAGGTGGAGTTCTCCTGCCGGAACATCCACTTCCCCGAGAGCTGGGAGTCCCTGGAGATCGCCCGGCGGCGGCTGATCTTTGAGGAGTTTTTCCTCCTGTCCTGCGGCATGTCCCTGCTGCGCACGGGACGGGACCGGGGAGCCGGTCCGGCGGTGGAGAACCGGGATCTGGCCTCCTTCCTGTCCCTGCTGCCCTTCTCCTTCACCGGCGCCCAGCGCCGCACCGTGGACGAGGCGGCGGCGGATATGGCCTCGGGACGGCCCATGAACCGGCTGGTCCAGGGGGACGTGGGCTCGGGCAAGACGGCGGTGGCCGCCGCCTGCGCCTGGCTGGCCTGGCGCAGCGGCTGGCAGAGCGCCCTTATGGCCCCCACCGAAATTCTGGCCGAGCAGCACTTCCGCTCCCTGTCCGCCCTGCTGTCCCCCGCCGGGATGAAGGTGGGGCTGCTCACCGGCAGCATGAGGGCCGCCGAAAAGCGGAAGGCAAAGGCGACCCTGGCGGCGGGCCAGGTGGACCTGATGGTGGGCACCCACGCCCTGCTGAGCGAGGGCGTGGAATTCCACAAGCTGGGGCTGGTCATCACCGACGAGCAGCACCGCTTCGGCGTGGCCCAAAGAGCTGCCCTGGCGGCCAAGGCGGACGGCGGTTTGCGGCCCCATGTTCTGGTCATGTCCGCCACCCCCATTCCCCGCACTCTGGCCCTCATCGTGTACGGCGATCTGGACGTGTCGGTCATCGACGAGCTGCCCCCGGGCCGTACGCCGGTGGAGACCTTTGTGGTGGGGGAGGACAAGCGGCAGCGGATGTACGGCTTTGTGCGCAAGCTGGTGGCTGAGGGCCGCCAGGCCTACATCGTCTGCCCCGCCGTGGAGGAGAACGAGAGCCCCGAGGGGGAAGACGCCTCCGGCGGCCTGGCCGACCTGAAGGCGGTGACCACCTACGCGGAAACATTGAAAACCCAGGTGTTCCCCGACCTGCGGGTGGCCTTTGTCCACGGCAAGATGAAGCCAAAGGACAAGGACGCGGTCATGTCCGCCTTTTCCGCCGGGGACATCGACGTGCTGGTGTCCACCACCGTCATCGAGGTAGGGGTGGACGTGCCCAACGCGGCGCTGATGATCGTGGAGAACGCGGAGCGCTTCGGCCTGAGCCAGCTCCACCAGCTCCGTGGCCGGGTGGGCCGGGGCAAGCACAAGTCCTACTGCGTGCTTATGACCGCCACCCACAGCCAGGACAGCCGGGCGCGGCTGAAGGTGCTGGCCTCTACCACCGACGGCTTTAAAATCGCCGAAGAGGACCTGAAGCTCCGTGGCCCCGGCGACTTCTTCGGCTCCCGGCAGCACGGACTGCCCCAGCTCCACATTGCAGACCTAGCGGGGGACGTGCGGCTGCTCAAGGAGGCCCAGCAGGCGGCCCAGGAGCTGCTGGAGGCCGACCCGGGGCTGGAGCGGCGGAAGCACCGGCCCCTGCTGGAACGGGTGAAGCGGATGTTCAGCGATAACCCGGATATTTTCAACTGACAGATACAGATAGAAAGGAAGGGTAAGATGCTTACCATCAGACCCATGGCGCCCGGAGACCGGGACGCCGTTATGGCCATGGTGACGGACTTCTACCACAGCTCCGCCGTGGAGCATCAGGTGGACCCTGCCACTCTGGAGCGCTCCTTCTGGGACGCGGCAGACCCGGAGCAGCCCCTCATCGAGGGATTGCTGCTGCTGGAGGGGGACACGCCGGTGGGGTACTGCTACCTGACCTGGAACTACGCCTCGGAGATCGGGGGAAAGGTGCTCATCTTCGACGAGCTGTACTTCAAAGACAGCTGCCGGGGCAAGGGCTACGGCAGCCAGGTGTTCCGCCAGGTGATGGCGGCCCACCCCGAGTGCCGCCGGTTCCGGCTGGAGGTCACTCCCGCTAACCAGGGCGCAGCCCGGCTCTACGAGCGGCTGGGGTTCCGCTTTTTGCAGTACGACCAGATGGTACTGGATCAAGAATAAATTCCATACACAGAAAACGAGGGAAACAATCATGACGAAACAGGAACAAGTGAACGCCCTCCGGGCGGACACCACGGTACACTACAACTGCTGCCAGTCCGTGCTCATCCCCTTTGCCCGGGAGTGCGGCCTGAGCCCCGAGACGGCCAACGCCCTGGGCAGCAACTTCGGCTCCGGCATGCGCCGGGGCGCCACCTGCGGCGCGGTCACCGGCGCACTGATGGTGCTGGGCATGACCGGCAAGGACGCCGCCGCCGCCAAGGCCCTGACCGACGCCTTCAAGGCCAAGAACGGCTGTCTGGACTGCGCCCAGCTCCTGGCCGACGCCGCCAAGCGGGGCGAGGCCCGCAAGCCCCACTGCGACCGCATGGTCCGCGAGGCGGTGGAGCTGCTGGAGGAGCTGGAGAAGTAAGCTGATTTTATCCACAAAAATCCCGCCGGGTGTGGAAAATTCCACGCCCGGCGGGATTTCTTATGCTTTATTTCAGGGTCACGGCGATAGGGGTCTCCGGGTCCATGCGCTTGGTAAAGTGGAGGCCGATGTCTACGGTATCCTCCTCATAGCCCACCAGCTGGTAGAGCTCCACAAAGTAGCCCTCGGGGACGGTCTGCTCATCCTCCGTGCCGTACCACAGCCGCTCCACACGCATGACGCTGTGGCCGCCGAAGTCGTGCTCCTCGCCGTCAGGGGAGCGGTAATTGCCACTGCCCACCTGATAAAACACCAGTTCAGAGGTGGATTCCAGGCTCAATATGGCGCTGTCCATCCGGAACTGCGCAGTGGCGCCCTCATTGACCGACGGAGAGAAGGGGGCCAGCAGGGCCATCTCGAGGACGGAGTCACCCGTCCGGTGCACCGCAAGCTCCACACCGTCGGGCAGACTGTCCAGGGCCACGCCCTGCTTCAGGTCCACCGTCACCCACTCCTTCTCAGGCTCCAGCCAGTCCAGACGGGTAATATGAAGGGTCAGGTGGGCGGGATTGGAGAAGAAGGTGGTGTCGCACATCCGGGAATTGCCCAGGCCGCCCACCGAGCCGGAGGGGTTGTCTTCATACTTGTTGCCCATCTCGTCCTCCAGATAGAAGTCCAGGCCCGCCAGAGAGGCAGTGTTGTCCGGGTGTTCCTCCACGGTCAGGCGGCCGTGGGTGGGATAGCTGTCCAGAGCGAAGCGGAGCAGCTGGCCGTCCACCTCCACCCAGTCCCCCATGGGGATGGATACCACATCGTTTAGGTGGGAGGCATCTAGAGGGACCTCAAAGACAAAGTCGCCCACATAGGCGGGGGCCGTCTCCTCCTCATCATCCTCTGGGGTGCTGGCAGGGGCCTGGCGGGAGTGGCTTTGGCCCGTCAGACGGAAGGTGATCCTCAGTACGTCGGGGAAGCGAAAGCTGTCACTCAAAACATGGACAGATGCGGCGCCCACAAGCTCGTCGCAGTCGAAGAGGGTGGAGGAGATGACGTTGCCCTCCACAGGGACGCCGTCCCCATCGGTCAGGGTGGGATGGGCTTCGTAGGAATCCCAGGGCCCGGAGGCCTTCAGGAAGAACTGAAGCTGTCCCTGGTCCAGAATCAGGTATTCCAGGCGCAGAGTGACGCCGTTTTGTATTTGTTCCTGGCCGATATACTGTGCGTAATTGTGCTCCACCGCCAGCTTCAGGCTGGGGGAGAAGGCCACAGCGGCCATCAGCTCCCGCAGCACGGGGATGGCGGAGCAGGCCTGGGCAAAGGGCATAGAGTAGTTGACCAGCAGCACAAAGGCTGCGGCCACCCCTGCCAGACTGGCCGCCGGGATGCCCCACCAGCGGCGCACCCGCCTGCGGCGGAGTCTGGCCCTGGCCCGGTCCACCGTGCCGTCCAGCTCGGGGGGAACCTGCTCCAGCTCCTGGAGCAGGGCGTTGTATTCCTCAGTTCGGTTCATGGTCACACCTCCTCGGTGTCGGTCAATTCCAGTTTCAGCAGGGCCAGGGCCCGGCGCTGCCGGGTGACCACCGTGCCCTGGGGGATGTCCAGAGCCTGGGCGGTCTCGGCCAGGGTCAGGCCGGTGAAGTACCGCAGGATGACCACCGCCCGCAGGTCCTTGGGCAGCCGGGCAATGGCCTCCTTCAGGGGTAGGTTGTCGAAGGCCTCCGCCGCCGTCTCGGGCAGCTCGTCCATGCCGGTCTCCCGGGCCCGGCGGCGCAGCTCGTCGTTGCAGACGTTGATGAGAATCCGGGTCAGCCAGGTGTGGAAGAACTGGGGCTGGCGCAGAGAGCGGCAGGCGGTCAGGCCCTTGTACACCGCCTCGTCCACCGCGTCCAGGGCCATGGACGGGCTGTGGAGATAGAGCAGCGCCGTGCGGTACAGGGCGACGCGGTATTCGTGGGCCTTGTGGGCATACTCGTTGGCGTCCAGAGGGGATCCCTCCTCTCAGTTGAATTGGAGCTCCATTCACCCATTAGACGGACTTGAGGGTTGGTTTGATTGGGACGGTTGAAAAAAGTTTTTCTTCATTATATAATGTCTGCTGGACAGGCCGCAACAGCGGTTGTCCATGGGACAAAAGTCCGATAATTCGGCAAAAATGGCTTTATTGAGCTACTTTTTGGCATGCGCGGAGGTCACCCTTGAGAGAACTGGAACAACTGCCCATCCCCCTGCTGGCCTGGTACCACGAGAATGCCCGGGTGCTGCCCTGGCGGAGCGACCCCACCCCCTACCACGTCTGGGTCAGCGAGATCATGCTCCAGCAGACCAGGGTGGCCGCTGTAATGGGCTATTACAGCCGCTTCATGGAGACCTTGCCCGACGTGGCCGCCCTGGCGGCGGTGGAGGACGACGTCCTCATGAAGCTGTGGCAGGGGCTGGGGTATTACAGCCGGGCCCGCAACCTGAAAAAGGCCGCCGGGCAGGTGATGGAGCGGTACGGCGGAGCCCTCCCCGCCAGCTATGAGGAACTGCTCACCCTGGCCGGGGTGGGGGAGTACACGGCGGGGGCCATCGCCTCCATCGCCTTCGGCATCCCGGTCCCGGCGGTGGACGGCAACGTGCTCCGGGTGGTGGCCCGCATTGCCGGGGACGAGGGGGACATCACCCTCCCCGCCACCAAGAAGCGGATGGGACAGGCCCTCCAGGAGATCATCCCCACCGCCATGCCCGGCGCCTTCAACCAGGCCATGATGGAGCTGGGGGCCACCGTGTGCCTGCCCAACGGCGCGCCTCTGTGCGACAGGTGCCCGGCGGCGGGCTTCTGCGCCGCCCTGGCCCAGGACAAAATCGACCTGCTTCCCGTCAAGGCCCCCAAGAAGGCGCGGCGTGTGGAGGAGCGGACGGTGTACCTCATTTTCCATGAGGGGCGGGTGGCCCTCCGCCGCAGGCCGGAGAAGGGCCTGCTGGCCGGGCTGTGGGAGTACCCCAACGAGCTGGCGGAAAAAACGGATATACTGGAGCAGTGGGGCATTATCCCGACGTCCCAGCGGTGGGGCGGCACGGGGAAACACATCTTCACCCACATTGAATGGCACATGACCGCCCGGATGGTACAGGCGGCGGGGGATACCCTGCCGCCGGGATGGGTGTGGGCCGACAGCCCCGCCCTGCGGCAGACCTATGCCGTGCCCAACGCCTTCCAGTCCTTTGTCCCCCTGGTGGAGGCGGGGCTGGCCGGCGCAGAGACACTGACATAACACAGGAGGAACCTATGGATTTTCAAGCAATGGTAGCCCATCAGCGGGCGTTCTGGAATACCGGCGTCACCCGCAGCGTGGACTGGCGCCTAGAGCAGCTGAAGAAGCTGGAGCATGCCCTGGAGACCAGGGAGGAGAAGCTGTGCGCCGCCCTGAAGCAGGACCTGGGCAAGGCGGCCTACGAGTCCTGGCTCAGCGAGATCGGCATGACCCTGGGGGAGCTGCGCTTTGCCCGCAAGCACCTGAAGAAGTGGACGGCGGCCAAGCGGCGGCCCTCGTCCATGCCCCTGTTCCCGGCCAGCAGCCGGGTGGAGGCCGAGCCCTACGGCGTGGCTCTGGTCATGTCCCCCTGGAACTACCCCGTGCAGCTCACCCTGGTGCCCCTCATCTCCGCCCTGGCGGCGGGCAACTGCGCTGTGGTGAAGCCGTCGGCCTACGCGCCCAACGTGGCCCAGGCCGTGGCCGACCTGCTGGGGGATATCCTCCCGCCCGAGTATGTGTCCGTGGTCCAGGGGGGCCGGGCGGAGAACGCCGCCCTGCTGGAACAGGACTTTGACTATATCTTCTTCACCGGCTCCCCCGTGGTGGGCAAGACGGTGATGGCCGCCGCGGCGCAGCACCTGACCCCCGTCACCCTGGAGCTGGGCGGCAAGTCCCCGGTGATCATCGCCCCCGACGCCAACATCCCCCTGGCCGCCCGGCGCATCGCCTGGGGCAAGTTCCTCAACGCGGGCCAGACCTGCGTGGCCCCCGACCACGTGTATATCCCCAAAAACCTGCGGGACGCCTTTGTGAAGGAGCTGGCCGGACAGATCAGGCAGCTCTACGGCGACGACCCCCTGGCCGGGCCCGACCTGCCCAAGATCATCAACGAGAAGCACTTCCAGCGGGTCTCCGGCCTGATGAAGAGCGGCAAGACCGCCGTGGGCGGCCGCACCGACCCGGCGGCCCGGCGCATCGAGCCCACCGTGCTGGTGGACGTGGCGGAGAGCGACAGCGTGATGCAGGAGGAGATCTTTGGCCCGGTGCTGCCCGTCCTGACCTACGACAGCCTGGACGACCTCATCGCCCGGCAGCAGAAGAAGGCCCGGCCCCTGGCCCTCTATATCTTCACCGGGGACAGGGCGCTGGAGAGGCGCATCGTCGCCGCCCTGCCCTCGGGCGGCGTGTGCGTCAACGACACGGTGATCCATCTGACCAATCCCAACGTGCCCTTCGGCGGCGTGGGCAACAGCGGCATGGGCGCCTGCCACGGCAAGGCCGGCTTCGACACCTTTACCCACTACCGCACGGTGGTGCGCCGGGGTACCCTGGACCTGCCCATGCGGTACGCCCCCTATGCCGGAAAGAACCTGAACGCGGTGAAAAAGCTCATGTGATATGGGCTAATTGTGAGAGAAAGAGGAGAGACGGATGGCAAAGCTCTATTTCCGCTACGGGGTGATGGGCTCCAGCAAGACGGCCAACGCCCTGATGGTGCGGTACAACTACGAGGAGCGGGGACAGGATGCCCTGCTGGTGAAGCCCGCCATTGACCAGCGGGACGGCGCCCGCTTTGTGGCCTCCCGGGCCGGCCTGAGCAACCCCTGCATCTACTTTTCCGATCTGCGCGCCATGTCCCCCCAGGACCTGAAGCCCTATGCCTGCGTCATCGTGGACGAGGCCCAGTTCCTCAGCCGGGAGGAGGTACAGTACCTGACCCACCTGGTGGACGACCTGAACCTGCCCGTCATCTGCTACGGCCTGCGGGCCGACTTCCGGGGGGACCTGTTCCCCGGCTCCCAGGAGCTGCTGGCCTGTGCCGACATCATCGAGGAGATCAAGACCATCTGCTGGTGCGGCAAGAAGGCCACCTGCAACGCCCGGTTCGACGCCCAGGGCCATGTGCTCAAGGAGGGGGAGCAGGTGGTGCTGGGGGCCAACGACCAGTACATCGGCCTGTGCCGCAAGCACTGGAAGGAGGGCAACCTGGGGCCCGACTGGCGCAAGACCCTGCCCGGTGAGTCCAAGTGAGCGCCATGAAGTGCAGCATCTGCCCCCGCAAGTGCGGCGCGGAGCGGACCGAGACCTCCGGCGACGGCGTGTGCGCCATGCCGTCCCTGCCGGTGGTGGCCCGGGCCGCCCTCCACATGTGGGAGGAACCGCCTATCTCAGGTACCCGGGGGTCGGGCACCGTCTTTTTCTCCGGCTGCTCCCTCAAGTGCGTGTTCTGCCAGAACGACTCTATCAGCCACGGCAACTTCGGCAAGACCATCTCCGTGGAGCGGCTGCGGGAGATCTTCTTCGAGCTCATCGCCCAGGGGGCCCACAACATCAACCTGGTCAACCCCACCCACTTCTCCCACGCCATTGCCAAAGCCCTGGCCGAGCCCCTGCCGGTGCCGGTGGTGTGGAACACCGGTGGGTACGACGAGGTGAACACCCTCCGCTCCCTGGAGGGCAAGGTGCAGATCTACATGCCCGACCTGAAGTACCTGGATTCCGCCGCGGCAGCGCGGTACTCCGGCGCGCCCGACTACCCGGAGAAGGCCACGGCCGCCATCAAAGAGATGGTGCGCCAGACCGGCCCCTATGAGCTGGACGGGGAGGGCCTGCTGAAAAAAGGCGTGCTCATCCGGCACCTGATCCTGCCCGGCCGGGTGCAGGAGGCCAAGGCGGTGATGGACTATGTGTCGGAGCAGTTCCCGCCCCACACCGTCCTCTTCTCCCTCATGAGCCAGTACGTGCCCTGCGGCCGGGCCCCGGAGTACCCGGAGATCAACCGCCGGGCCAGAAACTCGGAGATCCGGGCGGCGGAGGAATACTTCTCCGCCCTGGACCTGGACGGCTTCACCCAGGAGCTGCTCTCGGCCACCGAGGGCTTTATCCCGGATTTTGACCTGACCGGGGTGTAAGACACCACGCCGGAGACGAAAGGACGATTCAAGGCTTGAAATGGAAACAACGGGCCGGGGGCCACCGCATGGGCACCATGTGGCGGCTGTCCTGGCCCGCGATCATGGAACAGATCCTGGCCACCATGGTCAGCTATGTGGACACCGCCATGGTGGGTGCCCTGGGCGCGGGGGGCACGGCGGCGGTGTCGGTGAACGCGGCGTCCATCTGGCTCATCAACGGCATTCTGGCCGGTGTGGGCGTGGGCTTCTCGGTGCAGGTGTCCCACGCGGTGGGCGCCGGGGACGACAATCGGGTGCGGCAGGTGCTGCGGCAAAGCGTGCTGGGCGCCTTTGCCTGCGGGCTGATCGCCCTGACGGTATACCAGCTGCTGGCCGGGTTCATCCCCCTGTGGCTGGGGGCCAAGCCCGACGTGTACCCCGCCGCCGTGGCCTATCTGCGGTGCTACACCGCCGCTCTGCCCTTCGCCTCGGCGGGCATTGTGTTCTCCGCGGTGCTGCGGTGCATGGGCAACAGCAAGGCCCCCCTCATCCTCAACACCCTGGCCAACCTGCTCAACATTGTGCTCAACTTCTTTCTCATCTACCCCACCCGCCCGGCAGAACTCTTTGGCCGGGCGGTCACCATCCCCGGCGCAGGGCTGGGGGCCGCGGGCGCGGCCATCGCCTCCGCCATCGCCCTCACCGCCTCGGGCGTGGCCATGGTGTGGGTGGCCCTGCGTCAGGGGGACCGGTACCGGGTGCGGCTGCGGGAGGGCCTGAGGCCCGACGGGCCCATCCTCCGCCGGGCGGCCATGCTGGGCCTGCCCTCCGCCGCCGAGCGGGCCACTGTGAACCTGGGCCAGATCGCCATGACCGCCCTGGTGGCCCACCTGGGCACCGTGGCCCTGGCGGCCAATCAGATTGCCACCACCGCCGAGGGGCTGTGCTACCTGCCGGCCTACGGCATCTCCTACGCCGCCACCGCCCTGGTGGGCCAGTCGGTGGGGGAGGGCAGCCGGGAGGACGCCGAGGCCTACGGCACCCTGTCCGGCCTGCTGGGCTTCGGGCTGTGCGTGGGCACCGGCGTGCTCCTCTTCCTGCTGGCCGCGCCTCTGGCCGGGCTGTTCAACACCGACCAGGCCGTGGTGGATCAGGCCGCCATGGTGCTGCGCATCGTGTCGGTGGCTGAGCCCTTCTTCGCCGCCTCCATCGTGTTCACCGGCGCACTCCGGGGCGGACAGGACGTCCGCTTCCCCATGGTGGTCAGCCTGGTGTGCATGTGGGGCGTGCGTATCGCCCTGGCGCCTCTGCTGGTATTTCAATTCGGCATGGGACTGGAGGCGGTGTGGATCGCCATGGCCGTGGACCTGATCCTCCGGGGCATCCTGTGTACCTTCCGGTGGCGCAGCGGCCGCTGGCGGAAATACTGCGGACTTGCATAAGAAAAAACGGGTTTTGAACGCACATCTGCGCGTTCAAAACCCGTTTTTGTTATTCCTCCGGCACCAGAGCAGCCATATCCTGGGGGAGAGGTGCGGTAAAGGCCATGGGCCTGCCGGTGATGGGGTGGGTGAAGGCCAGCTCCGCCGCGTGGAGGGCGGGGCGGGGGATGAGGGAAGGGTCCTCGGTGCCGTAGAGAAAGTCCCCGGTGAGGGGGTGGCCCAGGTGGGCCATGTGGACCCGGATCTGGTGGGTGCGGCCTGTCTCCAGCGCCAGACGCACCAGGGAGCGGCCATTCCCGGTGCGCAGGGTCTGGTAATGGGTGACGGCACGCTGGCCGTCTGGCCGCACGGTTCGGGCCAGCACGGAGCCCTCCAACCGGCCGATGGGGGCGTCGATGACGCCGGAGAGGGGCTCCGGCGTGCCCTCGCACACCGCCAGGTACACCCGGCGGAAGTTGGGAGTGTGGAGCTGCTCCTTGAGCACCTCCTGGGCGTGGCCGTGGAGGGCCACCAGCAGCAATCCGGAGGTGCCCCGGTCCAGCCGGTGGACCGGGTGGAAGTCCGCCAAAATCCCCTGTTTTTTGTAATAATCCATCAGAAAATTACCAATTGTATCGGAATAATGGCCTGGGCCTGGGTGGACGGCCACGCCGGGGGCCTTGTTGAGCACCAGCACGTCCTGGTCCCGGTACACGATGTCCAGGGGGCCGGGAGCGGGGACGATGGCGTCGGATACCTCCGTGTCCCCCACCACCACAGACAGCACCTGCCCGGCCCGGACCCGGTCCCCAACCGTGGCCCGGACACCGTCCAGCAGGATGCCGTCCTCCAGCCGCTTCACCCGCCGGATGACCGTCCCCGACAGGGCCAGGGGTCCCCGGAGCAGTTCGTCCACCTTCCAGCCGGTCTGCTCAGGGGTTACGGTGAGGTTGAGCCGCCGGGGGGAATCCATACCGCCGCTCACAGCTTGTGGTTGTAGTAGGCCACGGAGGAGAGGAACACCGCGAAAAACACCGCGGCGGTGGCGATAAGGGTGAGGAACACGGCGAAGTTCACTGCAATGGACACCATCATGGCCACGTAAATGAGTATGATGAGCACCAGCGCGGTGAGGGAGACAGCCCGGCGGGTCACCTCGTGGCCCCGCTCATCGGTCTCCTTGATCTCGGAGGCCCGCAGCTTCTTGGGGTCCTTCATGGTGCGGCGGGTACCGACCAGCCCCGCCACGCCGCAGACGGCGATGCCGGTGCCGAAGCCGCCGTAGAAGCCCATGGCCATGTCGGGCAGGGGCGCTTCCATGTAGGCCAGAATAAAGCCCGCGCATGTGGCGGCCAGGCCCAGGACGATGCACAGCCCAAAGAGCCAGCACCGGCGGCGGAGCACCTCCAGATAGTCGCCGTGGCCGGCGGAAAAGAGACGAAGGATCATGGTCAAAACCTCCTTAAAATGTTGGCTTTCCAGACGCGGAGCGGGCGGGCCAGGGGGGAGAACAGGAAGAGCCCCACAAGGCCCAGGGCTGCCCCCGCGCCGCACAGAAAGGCACAGGCTCCGCCGGGCAGCAGGGACAGGCGTCCGGCGGCGGTTCCGGCGCAGAACAGCAGGACGCCAAACCGGAACAGAGGGGGCAGGGGATGTCTGGGCCGGTTCATGTCTCATCCTCCTCAAACAGAAACAGCTCTTCAATGGTCAGGTGGAAATATCGGGCCAGCTTGTGGGCCAGCAGCAGGGAGGCGTTGTACCGCCCGTTCTCCAGGGAGATGATGGTCTGCCGGGTGACCCCCACGGCCTCGGCCAGCTCCTCCTGGGTGACGCGGCCTTCCTTCCTTAGCTGGGCGATGCGGTTCTTCAAGGCATACAGTCCTCCTTGTGAAAAAGTAAAGCTTGCTTTACGATAAAAGTATAGCATACTTTACATGGAAGTCAAGGGGAAATGGAAAAAATTCCGTTGTCCGGAAAATTCACATTTCCGGCCTTGAGTGAGGGGGGCGGAGAGGGTATAATACCTAATTTAGAAACCAAGGAACGAGGTGCCCCTCTATGACGGAAAAGCTGGGTATTTACATCCATATCCCCTTCTGCCGCAGCAAGTGCGACTACTGCGACTTCTACTCCCTGGCGGGGAAGGAGGACCGGATGGACGACTACCAGAAGGCCCTGCTGGCCCACATCAAGGAGACGGCGCCCTTTGCCAAGGGATATCAGGTGGACACCATCTATTTCGGCGGCGGCACCCCCAGCTTCTACGGGGAGAAGCGGATCGCCGAGCTGGTGCGGGCGGTGAAGAAGCGGTTTGACGTGAGCCGGGAGGCCGAGGTGACCATGGAGGCCAACCCGGACAGCGTGGACGCAAAGATGCTGCGGCGCCTCCGCCGGGCCGGGGTGAACCGGATCTCCCTGGGGGCCCAGACCGCCTGCGACCAGGAGCTGCGGGCCATTCACCGGCCCCACACCTTTGAGCAGACCTGCCAGGCGGTGGCCGCCGTCCGGGAGGCCAAGATCAAAAACCTGTCCCTGGACCTGATCTACGGCCTGCCCGGCCAGGACATGGCCTCCTGGCAGGAGAGCGTGGAGCAGATTCTGGCCCTGAAGCCGGAGCACCTGTCCTGCTACGGGCTGAAGGTGGAGGAGGGCACCCCCCTCTGGCAGCGGGTGTCCCGGGGCGAGGTGCTGCCCGACGACGATACCCAGGCGGACATGTACCTGTGGATGGTGGACCGGCTGGAACAGGCGGGATACCGGCAGTATGAGATCTCCAACTTCGCCCAGTGCGGCTACCAGTCCCGGCACAACCTGAAGTACTGGATGGGCAAGCCCTACCTGGGCCTGGGCCCCGGCGCCCACTCCGACTTCGGCGGCCGGCGCTACTCCTTTATCAAGGACCTGGACGGCTACATCTCCGGCGTGCTGGAGGGGGGCGCGGTCATCGACGAGTCCGAGCTCATCCCCAAGCGGGAGCGGGGCGGCGAATACCTGATGCTCCGCATGCGCACCACCCGGGGCATTGAGGAGTGGGAGTACCGCAGGCAGTATTACATGAACTTCGAGCCCATTGAGCAGAAGCTGGCCGAGTTTGAGCACCACGGCTGGGCCGCACGGCAGGATACCCGCTGGCATTTCACCCCCCAGGGCTTTCTCATCTCCAACCAGCTCATCGGCGAGCTGCTGGAGGTCCAGGAGAAGGCGGCGCTCTCCGAGCTGCTGCCCAAGGCCAGGGCGGCCTTCGGGAAGAAAAAGCCGGGGGACGAGGGGAAAAAGCCGGAGAACTGACGAAAGAATTCTGGTATTACCAGGAGATAGCCTGTTTACAATAGAGAAAGATTATGTTAACATAATGGGACATAAGTCCAACCAATGCAGCGCGTAACCACGCATGACAGGAGGAGAGCATGAAGCCAATTTTCAGACGCACCATTGCCCTGGCGCTGGCCGCCGCCCTGGGACTTGCCCCGGCGGCGTGGGCCTCCGAGGCGCTGGGACACGACATACAGACCGGGACGGTGAACCTGTCCGCAGGCACTGAGCTGACGCACCAGATCTTCTGGAGCGATACATACTCGGATCTGCGGACCGAGCGGTATTTCACCTACACGCCCAACAAGAACGTGACCCCCGTGGTGGCCTACGGCGACAAGGTCACCAGCCGGGAGACCCTCACCACCATGGCCCAGCGGCTGGAGGGCGAGGGCAAGCGGCTGGTGGGCGGCATCAACGGAGACCTGTACGTGATGGCCACCGGCGAGCCCCTGGGCACGGTCATCACCGACGGCGTGCTCCGCTCCGTGCCCGGCACCAACAACCAGGGCTACTACGCCATCGGCTTCCGCAGCGACGGAACCGCCTTCATCGGCAAGCCCGACCTGACGGTGACCGCCACCTTCCACAACACCACCTTCCAGGTGACCGGCGGCATCAACAAGGTCCGGCTCAGCGACGGCATGGTCCTCTTTACCGACGACTTCGGCGCCACCACCCAGAACACCCAGCCCGGCGTGGATGTGATCCTGACCCCGGTGCTGGACGACGTGGGGGAGAGCGTCAACGTGGACCTGGACGTGTCCAAGCAGAGCCAGGAGGCGGCGGAGGACAGCACTTCCGCCTCCAGCGGTGAGGACATCACCGGCTCCGAGGACCTGACCGGCGGGTCCCACACCGGCAACGAGGCCGACCCGGCCAAGGAGGTCAAGGGCACCCTGACCCAGAGCAGCGAGTTCATGATCGGCAGCCGTGTGACCTACAGGGTGGAGCAGGTGCTGGAGTCCACCGGCTCCATCGCCATCCCTGAGGGCAAGGTGGTCCTGTCCATCAACAACCAGGCCAATTCCTACTGGCTGTCCAACGTGAAGAGCCTCAAGGCGGGCGACCTGATCGACATCGACGTGACCACCACCGACAACATCTGGCAGGAGGCCGACCAGGCCATGGGCGGACTGTACAAGCTGGTCACCGCCGGCAAGGTGGAGAGCGGCCTGCCCTCCGGCCAGACGGCCTACACCGCCGTGGGCGTGAAGTCCGACGGCACCGTGATCTTCTACACCATTGACGGCAAGCAGCCCGGGTACAGCGTGGGCGCCAGCCTGACCCAGGTGGCCATGCGCCTGGTGGAGCTGGGCTGTGTGGACGCCATCAGCCTGGACGGCGGCGGCTCCACCACCATCGGCGCCACCGCCCCCAACGGGGACAAGCTGGGGGTGCTCAACAAGCCCTCCGACGGCAGCCAGCGGGCCAACAGCGTGGCCCTCTTCCTGGCCACCGACCTGAAGCCCACCGGAGAGCTGGGCAGCTTCTATGTGACCCCCAGCGAGGCGCTGGTTCTCTCGGGGGCCCAGGTGCAGCTCACCGCCACCCCTGTGGACACCTCCTACTATGCTATGAGCACCTCCGTGCCCGTCACCTGGTCCATCCGCAACGGGGACGGCTCGGTGGACACCAACGGCCTCTTCACCGCCGGCAGTGAGAGCGGCACCACCCAGGTCACCGCCGCCAGCGGCACGGCCAGCGGGTACACCACCATGACCGTGGTGAAGAAGCCGGACAAGATTACCATCTCCAGTGAGGCCAGCGGCGCGGCCGTCACCTCGGTCAACCTGGAGCCGGGCGGCACCCTTGACCTGAAGGCCAGCGCCGTCTACCGCACCCTGGCCCTCACCGCCCAGGACACCTGCTTCACCTGGACCCTGGACCCGGCGGTGGGCACGGTGGACGCCAACGGCGTCATCACCGCCGGCGACAAGACCGCCAGCGGCAGCCTGACCGTGTCGGCGGGGGGCACCACCGTGACCATCCCGGTCACCGTGGCGGGCCATGTGAAGATCCTGGAGACCTTTGAAAAGAGCATTGCCTCCGTGGGCGGCACGGCGGCGGTCCAGCTCAGTCAGGAGACCGCCTCCGACTACGTCCACAGCGGCAGCGCCAGCCTTCGGGTGGCCTACGACGCCAAGACCGCCGGCACCGCCAGCCTGACCACCACCCTGACCATCGCCGAGGGGGAGAAGCGGCTCAACCTGTGGATCTACGGCGACGGCTCGGGCAACAGCCTCACCGCCACCATCGCCGACCTCCAGGGCGCCACCAGCGAGGTGGCCCTCACCAGCCTGAACTTCACCGGCTGGAAGTACGTCTCGGCTCAGCTGCCCGCCAACGCCGCCGCCATCCGGTCCATCAACTTCATCTACGGCGGCGGGGAGAGCACCGGCGGCACGGTGTACCTGGACCAGCTCACCACCTCCAACGAGGCCATCCAGGACACCACCAGCCCCACCGTGTCGGTGAACCTGTCCGGCGGCATTACCGCCGTGGTGTCCGACGACGTGGACAAGCAGTTCGACAAGAGCCAGATCACCCTGACCTATGACGGCAAGACCATGGACTTCACCTGGAATGCCGCCAACTCCACCCTGACGGCCACCCTGCCCGCTGCCGACAACGGCCTCCACCGGGTGACGGTCACCGTGTCCGACGCGTCGGGCAACCTGGGCCGGGGCAGCGCCACCCAGAGCGCCGCGGGGACCGCCACCTCCGCCTTCACCGACACCCAGGGCCACTGGGCCGCCAGCTACGCCGATTACCTCTACCAGCGGGGCATCACCACCGGCGTGCCCAATGAGGCCGACGGCACCCTCCAGTTCCAGCCCGACCGGACCATCACCAGAGGGGAGTTCTTCGCCATGGTGGCCCGCTGGCTGGGGGTGGACATGAGCCAGTACAGCGATGTGACGCTGCCCTTTGTGGACGCGGCCCAGATCCCCGACTGGGCCCTGGCCGGGGTCAAGACCATGTACGCCCTGGGGTATCTGAAGGGGAGCAGCGACGGCGCGGGCAACCTGAGCGCCAACGCCGCCGCCACCATCAGCCGGGCCGAGGCCATGACCATTCTGGGCCGGGTCCAGGCCCAGGGGTACGCCCAGGCCGAGCTCACCTTTGACGACGCCGCCAGCGTGCCTGACTGGTCCCTGGCCTACGTCAAGACCCTGGTGGCCCAGGGGGTCATCAGCGGCTATGAGAACAAGATCATGCCCTCCGACCCGCTCCGCCGGGGCGAAGTGGCCAAGATGCTCTTTACCATGACCTGATCGCTCGGCAGCGGCCTATAGAGAATATGGGACCCCACGGCAGGAGGCAAAAACAGCCACCTGCCGTGTTTTTCTGCCCCTTTCGCTTTTTGTCGGGCACGAATTATCTTGACAGGAATGGGCGGTGGCACTAAAATAGACTAGGTATAGTTTTGAAAAGCAGCAGGGGGCGCTTTTCAATTTTTGTGCGGAATGGACAAGTAATTCCAGCTCCGCCGATGCCATGAAACAACTGACTTTATAAAATCAAGAAAGTAGGAGGTGTGTTCAGCCCTTATGGAACCCATTTGGATGTTAATTGTGGGGATTATCGTCGCGCTGCTGGTCGGCGTGCTGATAGGATTCGCTCTTGGCGTCAAGTGGCGCAAGCAGGTCGCCGAAAAGGAGATCTCCAGCGCCGAGGAAGAGGCCAAGCGGATCATTAACGAGTCCATCAAGAGCGCCGAGAGCAAGAAGCGGGAGGCGCTGGTAGAGGCCAAGGAGGAGATCCTCAAGGCCCGCAACGACTTTGAACGGGATCAGAAAGAGCGCCGGGCCGACCTGCAGAAGCAGGAGCGCAGGCTCCAGCAGAAGGAAGAGACCCTGGACCGCAAGACCGAGAACATCGAGAAGAAGGAAGAGACACTCCAGACCAAGCTCACCGAGCTGGAAGCAGCCCGGGAAGAGGTTGCCACCGTCAAGAAGACCCAGATGGAGGTCCTGGAGCGGCTGTCCGGCTTTACCGCCGAGGAGGCCAAGGCCTACCTGATCAACCAGCTGGAGGCCGAGGTCACCCACGAGTCCGCTATGAAGATCCGGGAGATCGAGGCCCAGTTCAAGGAGGAGGCCGACGCCAAGGCCAAGGAGATCCTGTCCCTTGCCATCCAACGCTGCGCAGCCGACCACGTGGCCGAGGCCACCGTGTCGGTTGTTCCCCTGCCCAATGACGAGATGAAGGGCCGCATTATCGGCCGCGAGGGCCGCAATATCCGAACGCTGGAGACCATGACCGGCGTGGATCTGATCATCGACGATACCCCCGAGGCCATTACCGTCTCCTGCTTTGACCCCGTCCGCCGCGAGATCGCCCGCATCGCCCTGGAGAAGCTGATCCAGGACGGTCGTATTCACCCCTCCCGCATCGAGGAGATGGTGGAGAAGGCCAAGCGGGAGGTGGACGCCACCATCAAGGCCGAGGGCGAGCGTGCCGTGTTTGAGACCAACGTCCACGGCCTCCACCCCGAGCTGGTCAAGCTGCTGGGCCGCATGAAGTACCGCACCAGCTACGGCCAGAACGTGCTCAACCACTCCATCGAGGTCTCCCACCTGGCGGGCCTGCTGGCCGCCGAGATCGGCGCCGACGTGACCCTGGCCAAGCGGGCAGGCCTGCTCCACGACCTGGGCAAGTCCATCGACCACGAGGTGGAGGGCTCCCACGTCCAGATCGGCGTGGAGCTGGCCCGGAAGTACAAGGAGAACGAGGACGTGGTCCACGCCATCGAGGCCCACCACAACGACGTGGAGCCCCGCACCATCGTGGCCTGCCTGGTGCAGGCGGCCGACGCTGTGTCCGCCGCCCGTCCCGGCGCCCGGCGCGAGAACCTGGAGAACTATATCAAGCGCCTGGAGAAGCTGGAGGAGCTCACCTCCTCCTTCCCCGGTGTGGAGAAGTCCTTTGCCATCCAGGCTGGCCGGGAGGTCCGCATCATGGTGGCCCCCGACAAGGTCAGCGAGGACCAGATGGTGCTCCTGGCCCGGGACATCGCCAAGAAGATCGAGGAAGAGCTGGAGTACCCCGGCCAGATCAAGGTGAACATGATCCGGGAGACCAAGGTCGTGGAGTACGCCAAGTAAATCCCACCGGAACAAGACAAACGAGGAGCGCGGCGGCTGCCGCGCTCCTTTCGGCTTGGCGGCCTTGCCGCCAAGCCTCTCAAAAATGCAGGCATTTTTGAGAGGGAATACAGCCCGCCGCAGCGCACGCGCGGAGCGCGCACGTTTGCGGGCTGAGCAGTGTTTTTTCCGAGGCGCATGTCCCCGGAAAAAACGGTTTGAATTTTATTTCGCCGCCTGGGGCGGCGAAACTCTGCCGAGGGCTGTTCCTTTCTGCGTGAGGCCGGTTTTTAACAGAGAACGAGGAGCGCGGCGGCTGCCGCGCTCCTCGTTTTTCTAGTCAGAAAAATACAAAATGTGATTACTTTCGCTGTTTATCCCGAAGGTATACGTGCTTGGTGGGATCGTCGGCGCTGGTCTGGCGGGAGACGACCTCAAACCGGCCCAGGGCCTTTACCAGCTGGGTCAGCTTGGAGTAGCCGTAGTTCCGGGGGTCAAAGTCGGGCTGCTTCTTGAGCAGCAGGTTGCCCAGCTTGCCCATGAAGCCGTAGCCGTCCTCGTCGGCAATGCTCTCCAGGGAGTCGGCGATGAGGTCCACCACCGCCCGGGGCACACCGGCGATCTCCTCAGGCTCCGGCGGCTCCTGCTGGGCCGGAGCGGATTTCTTCTTGGCCGCCTTTTTGGCCGGTTTTTTGGCCGCAGGGGCCTGGCTCTCCTTCTCCGGCTCCGGGGAGGGCTCCGGGTCCGGCGCAGAGGCCGCCAGCGCCTCCTGCCTGGCCTTTTCCCCGGCGGCCCGGATGACCTCGATGTAGATGAACTTGTCGCAGGCCACGATAAAGGGCAGGGGGGTCTTTTTCTCCCCCATGCCGTACACCTTCATGCCCGCCTCCCGCAGCCGGGTGGCCAGGCGGGTGAAGTCGCTGTCGCTGGACACCAACACGAACCCATCGCACCGGCCCGAGTAGAGCAGGTCCATGGCGTCGATGATCATGGCCGAGTCGGTGGCGTTCTTGCCGGTGGTGTAGCTGTACTGCTGGATGGGCGTGATGGCGTGCTCCAGCAGCAGGGGCTTCCAGGAGGCCATGTTGGGTGTGGTCCAGTCGCCGTAGATGCGCTTGACCGTGGGCGTGCCGTACACCGCCGCCTCGGCCATGATGTCCCGCAGGGCGGTACGGGGGGCATTGTCCGCGTCGATGAGCACGGCCAGCCGCAGATCCTGATTGTCCATGTACGATAATCTCCTCATACCAGTGTAAAAACCCGGAAACCGGGGTACGTCAGAACTTACAGCTCCAGTATAGCACAAAGCCGCCGGGGGCGGAACAGAATTCCGGCGGAAAAAGCTGGCGGCGGCGCAGCGTTTGGCCGTTCCAAAGCGTATAAAGGGTGAAAGGGGGGACGGGAATGGACCCCAACCGGTTGGAAGAGACAGTAAGGAAGTACGAGAACACCCTGTACCGGGCGGCCCTGGCCATCCTGGGGGACGCCCACGAGGCCCAGGACGCGGTGCAGGACGCATTTGTCAGGTATCTGGAGAAGGCGCCGGAGTTTGACGGCCCGGAGCACGAGAAGGCGTGGCTCATCCGGGTGACGGTGAACGGCTGCAAGAGCCGGCTCCGCTCACCCTGGCACAGGCGGCGCACAGCCCTCAGTGAGGGCCTGCCCGCCCCGGAGCCGGAGGAGAAGGCCGTGCTGGCGGCGGTGCTGGCCCTGCCCCCCAGGGACAGGGCGGCGGTCCACCTCTACTACTACGAGGGGTACAGCACGCCGGAAATCGCCGCCATGACCGGCCAGAGCGAGGGCACCGTCCGGTCCCGGCTCTCCCGGGCGCGGCAGAAGCTCAAGGCCCTTCTGGCGGATGCCCAGTGAAAGGAGTACAGCATGGAACACTACCGTTCTTATATGGACCGGGTGAAGGTGAGCCCGGAGGAGCACCGGGCCCTGATGGATGCCCTGGAGGGGAGGCGGACGCCCGTCCGGCGGAACACACCTGCCCGATGGCTGGCCGCGGCAGCCTGCGCCGCCCTGGTGTGCCTGGCGGCCCTGGGTGTCTGGCGGGCCTACCGCCTGCCCGGCGGGGACACCGGCCCCAGCCAGACGCTGGAGGAGGTCCCCCACGTTCAGAGCACCGCCGGGCCGGAGGCCACTGCCCCCGACCCGGAGAGCACGGCCCCCATCACGGCGGACCGGGACAGCGAATATGTCCTCTCACCGGAGGACCCCTTTGACGGCCAGCCCCACAGCAGCTTTAACATCCAGGGGGTGGAGTACGGAGATGCTCCTGAGATCTGCGCCTCCATCGCCTATCCGGACGGCTGGTTTGAGGAGCAGCTGACCCGGGCGCAGATGGTGGAGCTGCTCGCCGGCCCCGGGGCGGAGGACGCCCCCTGGTCCCTGTACTGGGCGGGGTACGATGTCACCGGAAAGGCCGTCTACGACGGAGAGGGCAAGCTGTGGCAGCTGTGGCTCAACGGCGTCAGCCGGAGCAACGAACACAACGGCTTCACCCTCACGGTCCGGCCGGGGGATTACCCCCTGACCGATATGATTGCCCCCAATCAGACCTCCACCGATCTCAACGGCGTCACAGTCTACGGCAGCAAGAGCGGCCGGTACGGCTGGGACGACAGCGGGGAGATGGGCTATATCTACGAGATCACCATGATGTCGGGAGACGCGGGGCTGAACTTTGAGGCCCGGCAGCTGGAGGAGGAGGACGCAGCCCTGATGTGTACCCAGGCGGCCAATACATTTGCCGGGACAAAGCTGTACCTGGACAGCCTGCTGGTCTATGACGGCGAGATCCCCGACTGGGGCAGCCAGGTGCTCACCTGGGAGGAGGCCATGGCCGACGAGAAATTCGGCGCTTATGTCCCCACGGATGTGCCCGACGGCTTCACCTTTGATGGGGCCTGGCGGGAGTGGGGCCAGAACCGGAATTACCTGTTCCTGAGATGGACCGGATATTACACCAATATTTCCATCGACATCTGGGATGCCAGCACCGTGGGAGACCTTCCCATCACCGATCCGGCGGATCGGGAGAAATACGACGTGAACCTGTACACCATCCCCTACGCCGACTCGGTGCCCGAGGAATACTGGCAGGAGTTTGGCCGCCCGGTGTTCGCCATTGAGGACGTGACACCCGAGGTGATTGCCGCCCGAATGCGCTACGTGGATGACGACAGCGGCGACGTGGACAGCTGGCGCGGAGACTTCTATGTCTACTACGAAAGCGAAAACGTGCTGGTGCGGTATGACCTGGACGGGGTCACCCCCCAGGAGGCCTATGATCTGATTCTGAAGCAATACGATACCGCCAGCATCGCACCGCAGAAACCATAATAAAAGTGGCGGCCGCCCGGAAGGGCGGCCGCCTCGCTGTATGCTGTTGTTACGGCTCGTCCACGATGAGGCCGTATCCGCCGTCGTTGCGCTTGTACACCACGGCGAAAGTGCCGTCGGCGTCGGCGTCCCGGAAGGCGAAGAAGGTGTGGTCCACCAGGTTCATCTGGAGAATGGCCTCCTCCACGGTCATGGGCCGGATGGGGAACTTCTTGGTGCGGACGATGCGGAACTCCTCCTCCTCGTCGGTGTCGGGGACAAAGGAGGAGACCTCATCCTCGTCCACAGAGCGGACGAAGGCGTCCTGGCGCAGGCGCTTCTCCAGGCGGGCCTTATTCTTACGCAGCTGGCGCTCCACAGAGGCCACGGCGGCGTCGATGGTGGCGAACATATCGGAGGTGCTCTCCGAGACGCGGATGATGGTACCGGCGGAGCGAATGGTCAGCTCTACGTTGTTGCGGTCCTTTTCGACACTGAAGACGATGGCGGCCTCCGCGTCCGCCTTAAAATAACGGTCCAGCTTGCCCACCTTCTTCTCGGCATAGGCATGCACCTTGCGGGGCAGGTTGACCTTCTTGTCTGTGAACACGAACTTCATAGTTGTCAGCTCCTTCCGCCCTTTGGGGAGGGCACTCGTTGGAAGCGGAGTGGCCCGGCTTCCTTGTCTTAATTATACCACACTACGAAGAAAAAGCTACAACAATTTGTGAACAACGGAGAGAAATGCTCAAAGTGTTACGCTGGCGTGGCGGGTGACGTGGCAGCCCAGGTTGACGCAGCAGGGCAGGCCGGCGATGTGGGTGGGGGCGGGCAGGATGGCCACCGACAGTGCGGTGGTGCGGCCCCCCAGGCCCTGGGGGCCGATGCCCAGGGCGTTGATGCGCTCCAGGGCCTCCGCCTCCATCTCCGCGTAGAAGGGGTCGGCGCTGTGCTGGTCCACAGGGCGGAGCAGGGCCCGCTTGGCCAGCAGGGCCGCCCGGTCCGACGTGCCGCCCAGGCCTACGCCCACCACTACCGGCGGGCAGGGGTTGGACCCGGCCAGGGACACCGACTCCACGATAAAGTCCAGAATCTCCTGCCGCCCGGCGGCGGGGGTGAACATCTTCAGCTTGGTCATGTTCTCGCTGCCGAAGCCCTTGGGGGCCACGGTGATGGTGAGCTGGTCGCCCTCGGTGAGGCGCAGGCACTGGACGGCGGGTGTGTTGTCCCCGGTGTTCTCCCGGCGGAGGGGGTCCCGCACCACCGAGCACCGGAGGGCGCCCTCCAGATAGCCCCGGCGGACGCCCTCATTCACCGCGTCCTCCAACAATCCGCCGGTGATGTGGGCCTCCTGGCCCAGCTCCAGAAAGACCACCGCCATGCCCGTGTCCTGGCAGATGGGCAGGCCCCGCTGGGCGGCGAAGGTGAAGTTTTCCTCCAGATCCCCCAGGATGGCCCGGCCCACCGGGGACTCCTCGGTCTCCCCGGCGGCCCGGATGGCCCCGCACAGGTCGTCGGGCAGCACGGTGTTGGCCCTGATGCAGGCATCCCGCACGGCAGTCACAATGTCGTCAAACCGGATCTCACGCATGGCAGCCACCTCCTCAATTCACCCGGACGCCGCCGATGTACACCTGCTCCACCTTGCTCTTCCAGTCCAGGGGGTGGCCGGTGGAGAGGACGATATCGGCGTCCTTGCCGGGGGTGAGAGAGCCCACCCGGCCGTCGATGCCGGCGATGACCGCCGGGTTGATGGTGATGGCGGCCAGGGCGTCCTCCTCGTCCATGCCGGCCCGCACCGCCATGGCGGCGCAGATGGGCAGGTACTGGACCGGGATGACCGGGTGGTCGGTGCAGATGGCCACCTTCACCCCGGCCTTGGCCAGGATGACCGGATTCTCCTGATTCTGGCCGCCCAGCTCCGGCTTGCTCCGGTCGGTGAGGCAGGGGCCGGTGATGACGGGAATCCCCTCCTGGGCCAGCAGGTCGGAGATGAGATAGGCCTCGGTGCCGTGGACCACCACCAGCTGCAGGCCGAACTCCTTAGCCAGGCGCACGGCAGTGGCCACGTCGTCCGCCCGGTGGGCGTGGCAGTGGACAGGCAGGGTGCCCTTCAGCACAGGCACCAGGGCCTCCAGCTTGGCGTCAAAGTCGGGCATGTCCGCCTCCGGGTCCTCGTCGGCCTTGTTCTGCTTGTCCATGTACTCCAGGGCCTTGGACAGGTTCTCCCGGATGATGGCCGCGGTGGCCATGCGGGTGACGGGGGTCTCCTTCCGCTCGTTGTACACGTTCTTGGGGTTCTCGCCCAGGGCGAACTTCATGGCCACCGGGGCGGCCACGATCATCTGGTCCACCCAGCGGCCGTTGGTCTTGAGGGCGGCGAACTGGCCGGCAATGGGGTTGGCGCTGCCCGGGCCGGTGAGCACGCAGGTGACGCCGCCGGCGCGGGCGTCGGCAAAGCAGCGGTCCAGGGCGTTGACCGCGTCGATGGCCCGCAGGTGGGGGGTGCAGGGGTCGGTGGACTCGTTGCCGTCGTCCGACTCAAAGCCCAGGGCGTCGCCGAACATGCCCAGATGGCAGTGGGCGTCCACCAGGCCGGGGTAGACGTGGCGGCCAGCCGCGTCCACCACCGGGCCGTCGATTCCCTCCGGCAGGGCGGACATGGGCCCCACGGCCACGATCTTGTCCCCCTCCACGTGGACAAAGCCGTTCTCAATGATGGGACCGTCCATGGTGTGCAGAATTCCGTTGGTGATCAGCAAAGAAATCCCGTCCTTTCGACAAAAGTAGTGTTTGACAAATATAGGAAAAAGAGTTATATTATGCTTGCAGCTCATCCAATATGCAATCCACCTCAATTCCAGCAAGGGAACTCATTCCATTCTCCCGCGCACCTTGGACGCCCGGAAACGGGCGTTCTTTTTTTGCTATGCAAAAGCATAGCAAAAACCGGCCATGTGCCGCTTCCAGCGGCACGGCCATAAAATCACAGCGCATGGGCCGGGACGGCCCATATGCGCATAAACTTCATGCGCCACAGGCATTTACCTGTTTTCGTGGTATGCGCTTGGCGCATGAAGTTTTGCGCCGGAGCGAAAAAAGCAGCCTGCCGAACCACCGGGTTCGACAGGCTGCGCGGATGCTGAGCGCTTATTTCCGGCCGCCGCGGCGGTTGCTGCTCCGCTTCTCCGTGTAGTGGAGCTCGGAGAGCTTGCTGTCCGAGGCCTGCATAAACTGCTTGAGCTTGTCCTCAAAGCTGGCGGGCTCGCGGGGGGCCGCAGGGCCCCGGCCGAAGCCGCCGGACCGACCGCCGCCGGCGGGACGGGAACCGCCCATGGGCCGGCCCTGGCCGGCGGGGCGGGGAGGAGGATCCATCGCCTTCTTAATGGAGAGGTTGATGCGGCCGTTCTCGTCAATGCCGATGACCTTGACCTTGACCTCCTGACCCTCTTTTAAGTAGTCCTTGACGTCATTCACATAGGAATAGGCGATCTCGGAAATGTGCACGAGGCCGGATTTGCCCTCGGGCAGCGACACGAACGCACCGAACTTCGTAAGACCTGTAACCTTACCCTCCAGGATAGAACCAACACCAAACTCCATACTGACCGATATATCCTCCTTAAAAATTCACCCGGCAGGATGCGCTACTCGGTGATCCGCAGGATCTTTTCGCCGGGGAGCACAAGGCCCAAAGAGTCCCGCGCGATATCCTGCTGCCGCTTGGGGTCATCGCTGTTTTCCACGGCGTCGGACAGGTCGGCGTTGACCTGGGTCTGGGCGTCCACCTGGGCGGTGAGCGCGGCCTTCTGGGCCTGGGCGTCCTCCAGCCGGCTCCGCAGATCCAGCAGGGCGATGGACAGGCCGATGAGGAGCGCCAGTACGACGATCTTGGTGAGCAGTCCCGCGCGTTTGATCTTCATAACCGGCTCCTCCTTCTCCGCGCGCCGCCCGCCTGCGGGCAGCTTGCGCCATCTCTTCGGGTATTTGCTTTATTTTATACCATCTCCGCTTATAATGAAAGTGATTTTTCGCAAGTTTTTTAATTTTTTTACTCAGGGTCCTCAGCAGTGTCACCGGCAGAAGGACAAAACGCCACAGCATGCCCGCCAGGTCGGCCAGCAGATAGCCCAGCTTCAGGGCCCAGCGGCTGAGCAGGAGGAAGTACCCGACCGCGCCCAGGAAGATGGCGCCGATGTGGAAGAGGCGGACCCGTCCGTCCCCCACGGCAATGGTGAACACGAAGAGGGAGACGGTCACCGCCAGCCAGAACAGCAGGTCCAGCGCGCCCCCCAGCAGGGGCAGGCGTACCCGGACCCGGAGCACCCGGAACAGGTCGTACAGCACCCCCACCAGGGCCCCCAGCACCAGGGCGGCGGCAAGGGAGAAGGCTTGCCCGGCCACCGAGATCTCCATGGCCCGCCCCCTCAGCGGAACAGCCGGGAGAACAGCCCGCCCTTGTCCCGGCCGCTGTCCTCATAGGTGAGGGAGTCGATCTCCCCCTCTACCTTCAGGTCCCCGCCGTCCAGGCTCAGCTTCTCAATGTGCAGGTCACCGCCCCGGACGATCAGCGTTCCCTTGGTGGTGTACATGACGATCTGGGTCTCGTCAAAGCTCTCCACCTCCTCCACGCCGGAGACCGAGAGCTGCTCCCGGCCCTCCAGGATCAGGTGGTGGGGCGCGTCGGTACGGATGGATTTTTCCTCATAGGGCATGGTACGTCCCTCCCTTTCAATCTCTGTACCATCTATATGGGAGGGAGGGACGGGATATGCCCGGTCAGGCCCGCTGCCTGGACAGGGCCGGAGCCAGCCGCCGGGCGAGGGCAAAGGCCAGGGCCAGCTTGATGAGGTCGGGCACAATAAAGGGGAACACACACCAGCCCAGCACGGTCAGCATGTCCGCCGACGCGCCGCCGGCGGAGTAGAGGTACAGAAACCACACCGAGCCGAACAGGTAGCACACCGCCAGCCCCACCACGGCGGAGCCCAGGTAGACCAGGGGTCCCTTGCCCAGCAGGGCCTCGGCGGCCCACATCACCAGGGCGATGAGCAGGAAGCCCAGCAGATAGCCGCCGGTGGTGCCCGCCAGGGCGCCGATACCGCCGGTAAAGTGGGAAAACACGGGCAGCCCCACTGCCCCCAGCAGCAGGTACACCCCCACCGCCAGGGAGCCCAGCTTGCCCCCCAGCAGCCCCACCGCCAGGAATACCCCCATGGTCTGGAGGGTGAAGGGCACTGTAGTGGGGATGGAGATCCAGGCGCAGACCGCCAGCAGGGCGGCCATGACCCCGGTGAGGACCAGATTTCTCGTCTTCATAGCAGACTCCTCTCACCCGGCGCAGGACCGGGACAGTTGTAAACTTCTGAAATAGAATAGTTTACAATTGCGGAATTGTCAACTAAAATTTGAAAACAGATTACAATCATGGTTGACGGCAGCGGTGCCCGGGGGATACAATGGAACACAAAACAGAGAAAGGGGAGAGAGACGTGCTGCGGGATCAGGTGCTGGCGCTGCTGAAACAGGGGGAGGGCCCCCTGTCCGGGGAGGCCATGAGCAAGGAGCTGGGGGTGTCCCGGGCGGCGGTGTGGAAGGCGGTGGAGGCCCTCCGGCAGGAGGGATATGTGATCTCCTCCGCCACCAACCGGGGCTACCGGCTGGAGGAGTCTCCCGACCTGCTCACCGCCGGAGAGCTGGCCGGGGCGCTGGGCGGCTGTCTGGTGGGCCGGGAGCTCCTGTGCCTGCCCACCGTGGACTCCACCAACAGCGAGGTGAAACGGCAGGCCCTGGCGGGCAGGCCCGAGGGCCTGGCGGTGCTCTCCGAGGAGCAGACCGGCGGCCGTGGCCGCCGGGGGCGGCAGTTCGAGTCCCCGGCGGGAAAGGGCCTGTACTGCTCCGTGCTGCTGCGGCCCGAGTGCACCCTGGACGAGCTGATGTGGCTCACGGCCTGGACGGCAGTGGCGGTGTGCGACGCGGTGGAGGCGGTGTGCGGCCTCCGGCCCGGCATCAAGTGGACCAACGACCTGGTGCTGGAGGGGCGGAAGCTGTGCGGCATCCTCACCGAACTGGGCATGGAGGGGGAGAGCGCCCGCCTCCAGTACGCGGCGGTGGGCATCGGCATCAACGTGAGCCAGCAGGCGGCCGACTTCGGCCCGGTGGCCGCGCCGGTGGCCATCTCCCTGGCCCAGGCCCTGGGCCGGGCGCCCCGCCGCGCCGACCTGGCCGTTGCCCTGCTGCGGGCTCTGGACCGCATGTACCGGGACTTTCCCGCCCGGCGGGACAGCTGGTACGAGCGCTACCGCAGGGACTGCCTCACCTTGGGAAAACCGGTGCGGGTGTTCCGGGGCAACGAGACCTTTACCGGCGTGGCCGAGGACCTGGCCGACGACTTCTCCCTCATTGTCCGTCGGGAGGACGGCGCCCGGGAGACCGTCAACGCCGGGGACGTGTCGGTCCGGGGACTGTTCGGGTATACGGAATAAGAGATAAAAAAGCGCGGCCCCATATATGGGGCCGCGCTTTTGCATGGATTCGGAGCGGAATTACTCCACCGCCCAGGTCTGGCAGACGGCGTAGAGGATGTTCTTGCTGGCGCGGAACAGGTTCCGGGTCATGCCGATCTGGGTGTCGGGGTTCTTGGCGGCGTCCAGAAGCTGCCCGGCGTGGGAGTCGAAGGGAGCCCAAGCGCCTACGGCGTCCAGAGACAGGTCGCCGCCGGCGTAGGACATGGCGATGGTGTCCATGTAGGGGTAGACGTGGGCGTCGGTGATGACCAGGCCCTCAAAGCCCCACTCATCCCGGAGCAGGTCGGTGAGCAGGGTGGAGTTGGCGCCCGCCCACTCAGTGCCGATGTAGTTGAAGGAGGACATGACGCCCAGGGAGCCGCCCTCCTTGATGGCCATCTCAAAGGGCTTCAGGTAGATCTCCCGCATGGCCTGCTCGTTGCACCAGGAGAAGAGCTGGTTGCGGTCGTTGGACTCGCGCTCATTGAGGGCGAAGTGCTTGACAAAGGAGATGACGCCCTTGTCGGTGGCGCCCCGGACCACGTTGGAGGCGATGATGCCGGCCAGGAGGCTGTCCTCGGAGTAGTACTCAAAGTTGCGGCCGTTGAAAGCAGTGCGGTGGGTATCCATGGCGGGGGCGTACCAGCCGGCATAGCCGTTGACCTGGGCCTCGCTGCCCGCGCTGGTGCCCATCATGTAGGCGATGTCCTCGTTCCAGGAGGAGGCGGTGACCACCGGGCAGGGGTAGGTGATGCCTGCGGCGTCGGTGCCCATGATGGCGCCGGAGTAGGTAGAGGCGCCCACGCAGACGGAGCCGTCGGGGGTGCGGGTGAAGGGCACGCCCAGCCGCTCCAGGCCCTCAATGTGCCAGGCGCCGTTGCCGGAGAGTAGGGCCATCTCGTCCAGGGTCAGCTGGGAGACGAACTCGTCCCACTTGGGGTCGTCCTTGGCCACGCCCTTCATGTCGGAGAGCATGATGGGGGTGTCCAGGGTCACGCCAACGGCGGGCAGGTCGGCCTCGGTCAGGCCCAGCTCCGCGTCGGTGGGGATGGAGCAGCCGTTGATGGCGTCCAGAACGGCCTGGGAAGCGGTGAAGTCCTCCTCCTTGGGGCCGGTGAAGGCGCGGCTGTCCTGGTTCCACTCACGGGTCAGGAAGTCGTCGGGACCCATGGCGTCGTCAAACAGGTTGGTGACGGACACCAGATCACAGGAGCGCTTGCCGTCGTTGGCATCGTTGTAGATGATGTCGTCGGCCAGGCTCCAGGTCTCCTGGTCCACCACGTCGTGGGAGTTGTTCCGCAGGGAGATGATGTAGTCGCCGGCCTCCAGGGTCCAGGCCTGGTTGGTCTTGTAGTCGTAGGAGGCCATGTCCTCCACGTTGAATTCGATGGAGTAGTATTCGGTGGCGCCGGGCTCGATCAGGTTGGTCTTCTTGAAGGCCACCAGATTCACCGTGGACTTCTCAATGGCGCCGGTGTAGGGGGGATTGTAGTAGATCTCCAGCACGTCCTTGCCGGCCACGTCGCCGGTGTTGGTGACCTCCACCCGGACGGTGATCACGCCGCTGTCCTCGTTGATGGCCATGATGTCCTTGTCAAAGGTGGTGTAGGACAGGCCGGAGCCGAAGGGGAACATGACCTCGCTGTCGTAGTCATAGCTCTCGTCGGTGTCGTTGCGGGTCTCAAAGTACTTGTAGCCCACGTAGATGCCCTCGCTGTACTGAGTGAAATAGCCGGCGTCATCGGGGGCGTTGGTGTAGTGGTAGCTGTTGGCGTTCCAGGTGCCGTCGGACTCCAGCTGGAGGTAGTTGTTGGCGGCGGGAGTGGCTAGGTTGTCCACAAGCCAGGTGTCAGCCAGGCGGCCGGAGGGGTTCACCTCGCCGCTGAGGATGCGCACCAGGGAGTGGATGCCCGCCTCACCGGGGTAGCCGATCCACAGCACGCTCTTGATCTGGGGATAATCCCGCAGGAAGTCCAGCTCCATGGCGTTGGCGGTGTTGAGCACCAGGATGACCTTGTCGAACTTGGAGCACACCGCGTCCACCATGGAGGCCTCGTCCTCGGAGAGCTGGAGCAGGGAGGGAGTGAAGTCAAAGACCTCGCTGCCGCCCCGGCCGATGAAGATCATGGCCACGTCGGAGTAGTCGTAGGCGTGGTCCAGGATGGAGCGGCCGTCGTCATAGAGGGAGGTGTCATTGAGGACGGCGCCGGGCACGTCGGGGACGGTGATGTTGCTGGGCTCGGTGATGAACTCGGAGGCGCTGCTGTTGCCCGGGGCGGAGGTGGGGGCAATGGAGGCCTTGCCGGTCTTGTAGTAGTTGTAGTAGAGGTTGAGCAGGTCGGGGTTGAGCTCGTAGTTGCCCTCGGCCATGGCGTCCTCCAGACGGACGCACTTGTCCACCACGGAGGCGGCAGAGCCGCCGGCGTTGTACACCAGCTGCACGGCCCGCATGCCGAACACATTGACCTTGGTCTTGTTCTCGGCGGAGGTGGCCAGGGGCATCAGGTCCTCATTGTTCTGCATGAGGACAAAGCCCTCGTCGGCAATGGTCTGAGAGGTGTCGCTGGCGGAGGTGTAGGACATCTGCTGCTCAGGGGTGTCCGCCTTGAACTTGGACAGGAACCAGTAGCCAGAATTGGTGATGACAAAGGCGTAGACCAGAACGGCCGCCAGCAGCACCACTACGGCAATGGCCACACCGATGCCGATTTTGGCGCCTTTGCTCAGGGGCTTTTTTGCTTTCGATTGCTCCATTTTCATTTCTCCTTCCTTTTTCCTGCGCTGTGTTCGCGCACGCTGCAGAAAAAATCATACCGGTGAGAATAAAAAATGGATACATGATTTCTACGGTTAATATACGAAATCTACTTTACATTCTAAAATGTCCATATATAATAAAAATAGAAAGAAAAAATTGTTGAAAATGGAGGGGACAATATAGAAATAATGGAAACAGAGGAGAAAAGATACACCACACCGCCGGAGGTGGAAGCTGTCATGGACCGGCTCATGGCCCAGCGGCGGGAGAGCCTGGAGTTCCACGAAAACTACAAAGACGAGACCTTACAGTTTCTCTATGTCAAGGGGGGAGAGCCGGAAAAGCTGGCCCAGCTCTTCCGCAGACATCATTATGGACGCAGCTCGGGTATGGGCTTGATGGCCCAAAACGATCTGGATCAGTGGCGCTGCGCCTTTATCGTGGCGGTGACCCTGTACACCCGCTTTGCCATCGAGGGCGGGCTGGACCAGGAGGTTGCCTACAGCCTCTCCGACGCCTATCTCTATGTGGTCCACCGGATGGATGACCCGGAGGCGGTGTACAACATGTTCCATCAGGCCGGGCTGGACTTTGCCGCCCGGGTGCGGGAGAATCGGCTGTCCTATGTGCCGGCGGTGCGGGAGTGCCGGGACTACATCTCCAAGCACCTGCACTTCAAAATTTCCGTGGCCGAGCTGGCGGCGCACTGTGGTCTGTCCCCCAACTACCTCTCCACCCTCTTTCACCGCCAGATGGGCATGACGCTGAAGGAGTACATCCTGGGGGAGAAGCTGCGGGCTGCCCGGTATCTGCTGCTGACCACCGATATTACCGTGGTGGAGGCGGCGGTACAGTTTGCGTTCCCATCCCACAGCAGCTTCGCCCGGGATTTTCAGAAGAAATACGGCCTTCCGCCCGCCAAATACCGCTGCCAGCAGCACAGCGCAGCCTGGGATGCCATGTACTGACAGAAAAAAGCTCCGGAACGAGAAGCCGTTCCGGAGCTGAATTTTTACAGTTGATTTACCCGTCCTCGGGCAGCACCTTGAGGCGGCTGCGGGCCCGCAGCCGGGCCACAAAGGCCCTGTGCACCAGACTGCACAGCTCCATCGCCTTGAGCACGGCCTTCTGGCAGGGCACGGCCAGCAGCAGAAGCACGCAGAACACCAGCCCGGTCTGGAGGGTCAGGGGCTCCAGGGAGAAGAGGGAGCCGAACCACCCCACACACACCACCATGGAAATGGTCATGGCCCCCCACAGCACCTTCCGCTTCCAGTCGAAGGGGCGGCACACGTAGAAGAGGACGATCAGACCGTTGAAGGCCATGAGCATGGCGGACACGGTGGACAGGGACTGGGTGGAGAAGGAGAAGGCGTAGGCAAAGGCCTCTGCCCCCAGCACCAGAAACAGGTTGGTCAGGCCGCCGGGGCAGGCCTGCTTGAGCACGTTGGGCAGGAACCGGCCCTTGACGATGGCCCGGTTGGGCTCCAGGGCCAGGAAGAAGGAGGGGGCGCCGATGGTGAGGGCGGAGATGAGGGAGAGCTGGAGGGGCACAAAGGGGTAGGGCATGGCGGTGGCGAAGATGGTGATGAGGGACAGGAGGAAGGAGAAGATATTCTTCACCAGGAACAGGGAGGCGGCCCGCTGGATGTTGTTGATGACCCGGCGGCCCTCCAGCACCACCTGGGGCATGGAGGCGAAGTTGGAGTCCAGCAGCACCAGGTGGGCGGCCTGGCAGGCGGCGTCCGACCCCGAGGCCATGGCGATGCCGCAGTCCGCGTCCTTCAGGGCCAGCACGTCGTTGACGCCGTCCCCCGTCATGGCCACCGTGTGGCCCGCCTTTTTCAGGGCCTGGACGAACTTCCGCTTCTGGCTGGGGGTCACCCGGCCGAACACGGTGTACTGCTCCACCGCCCGGGCGATGTCGGCGTCCGACTTGAGGGTGGCGGCGTCCACATACTGCTCCGCCCCCTGGATGCCCGCCTGGAGGGCCACCTGGGACACGGTGACCGGGTTGTCCCCCGAGATGACCTTGACCGCCACGCCCTGCTGGGCGAAGTACCGGAAGGTGTCGGGGGCCTCGGGGCGGATCTTGTTGGCGATGCGGATGAGGGCCATGGGGGAGAGCGTCCCGGTGAGCCTGCCGCCGGTGATGGGGCCCTCATGCCTGGCCAGCAGGAGCACCCGCTCCCCCTTGGCCGAGTACTCCTCCACCGTCTCCTGCAGGTCGGCGTACCGCTGGCCCATGACGAATTCCGGCGCGCCCACCACGTAGGTGCCGTGGCCCACAAAGGTGACGGCGCTCCACTTGGTGGCCGAGGTGAAGGGGATCACTTTGTCCGCCTTCCACACCGATTTGCCGGAAAACCGGGCCTTGAGGGCCTTGGCGGTGTCGTTGTCGGCGTCGGTGGAGGCGTAGAAGGCGTTGAGGGTGGCCTCCACCGTCCGGACGGGAAAGAGCTCCTCATCCAGGGGCACCAGGCCGGCCACCGCCATGCCAGGCTCGGTGATGGTGCCCGTCTTGTCCACGCAGAGCACGTCCACCCGGGCCAGAGTCTCGATGGAGCTCATGTCGTGGACCAGGGTGCGCTTCCGGGCCAGCCGGAGCACGGACACCGCCAGGGCCACGCTGGTGAGCAGGTAGAGCCCCTCGGGGATCATACCGATCAGGGCGGCCACCGTGGAGGTCATGGCGTGGCGGATGCCGGTCTCCAGGAAAACGTACTGCTTGACGAACAGGGCCACCCCCATGGGGATGAGGGCGATGCCGATGACCCGGATGAGCTTGTCCAGGGAGCGCATCATCTCGGACTGGCGGGGGGCGTGGCCCTTTTTGGCCTCCAGGGTGAGGCGGGCGGCGTAGGACTCGGCGCCCACCCGGGTGAGCACCGCCCGGCCGCTGCCCGCCACCACAAAGCTGCCCGACAGCAGCTCGTCCCCCGCCGCTTTGGGGATGGCGTCCGGCTCGCCGGTGATGAGGGCCTCGTTGACCTGGAGATTGCCCGAGACCATCACCGCATCCGCCGGGATCTGGCTGCCCGCCGAGAAAACCACAATGTCGTCCCGCACCAGCTTGGCCACCGGCAGGGTGACCGCCCTGCCGTCCCGCACCGCCGTGGCCTTGGGTGCGGAGAGCAGGGTCAGCTTGTCGATGGTGTGCTTGGACCGGATCTCCTGGACGATGCCGATGAGGGTGTTGGCAATGGCGATCACCAGAAAGAGCATGTCCCGGAAATCGCCCACCACCGCCAGGCACACCGCCAGCACCACGAAGATCAGATTGAAGAAGGTGAGCACATTGTCCCGGATGATCTGCTTCTCCGCCTTGGTGGGGGCCTCCACCGGGGTGTTGGCATACCCCGCCGCGGCCCGTTCCGCCGCCTGGGCGGAGGTGAGCCCCTGCTCCGGGTCGGTATGGGCGGGGGAGATGGGCCGCCTGCTCTGTGGGGGCGGGGCCTGGACGGCGGCGCCCCCGGTGTGCTGCTGTCTGTTCATTCCTCAAACGCCTCACAGCCGCCTCCGGCCTCCGGGCCGGAGCGCAGAATGGTAATCTGGTGCAATGGGAATATAATATGGAATATATTCTAACCGGGAAGACAGGGGAAATCCAGTAAGATTTTTTTAACGTTTTATAAAAAAGCGCACAATGCCTTTTTACGCACCCGGGGACAGGCAGTTCAGGCCCACGGAGGTCCATGGGAACGAGTTGGAAGTCTGCGGAAGGCAGAGTATAAAAATCAGCCTGCCGCAGGGTGCGGCAGGCTGACAGCGGCTTTTTCCCCGCCGGACTCACGAAAAGCGGCCGGGCGTATCGTCAAAGCGGTACCCCACCCCCCGGAGGGTGACGATACACTGGGCGTAGGGGCCGATGGCACGGCGGACCTGCTTGATGTGGGTATCCAGAGTGCGCTCGCCCCGGGGACGGTCGGCGCCCCACACAGTCTCCAGCAGGACCTGGCGGGTCATGGCGGTACCCGGGTGGGAGACCAGCTGGAGGAGCAGGTCGAACTCCTTGGGGGACAGGTCCACCGGCCTGCCGTCCACCGACACCCGGCGGGCCGCCGGGTCCACCACCAGGCCGCCGGTGCCCAGGGTGGGGGCGTCGGGGGCGGGGACGGGCCGCCGCCGCTTCAGCAGGGCGGCCACCCGGTAGATCAGTTCACGGGGAGAGAAGGGCTTGACCATATAGTCGTCGGCGCCCAGCTTGAAGCCCCGGATCTTGTCATGCTCCTCCCCGCGGACCGAGAGCATGAGCACCGGTATGTCGGAAAATGTACGGATGGCGCGCAGGACCTCGTAGCCGTCCAGACCGGGGAGCATGATATCCAGGACCACCAGATCGATGCCGCCCTCCCGGCAGCGTTCCACCGCGGCGTGGCCGTCGGCGCACTCGGCGATCTCATAGCCCGCGTGGCGGGCGTGCTTTGCCACAAGGGCCCTCAGTTTATCCTCATCATCCACAATCAAAATACGTTCTGCCATGGAGATGTCTCCTTTCCGTGAGAAGTCGCCTGGGACAGGACAGGGAAAGAAAAAACGTCTTGCTTACAGGGCGCCCGCCTCCGCCGGCTGGGCCGGGGTCAGGGCGTCCTCCGCGCTGTGGAGCTGAGCGCGGAACTCATCCACCGCCCAGGCGGGGGACAGCAGCTCTGCGCCCGCCCCCAGGCCGAAGAGCCAGCCCAGGAACTGGGGGCTCACCACCGCCCGCACCGTGACGGTGAAGTGGTCGTCCCCGTCGGGCACCAGGATCACATCCTGCCCGAACCGGTCCAGCACCACCCCTACCAGGTGGTTCCGGCAGCGGAGGGTCACCTGGGCCTCCCGGCCGCTGAACATGCCGAAGTGCTTCTGGGCGTAGGTGGACAGATCGAAGTCCCGGCAGCTGTCGTCCCCCAGGCGGGGCAGACAGGTCACGGCCAGTTCGGCCATCTTGTCCACCCGGTAGTGGCGCATCTCCCGGTGGAGGTGGTCGTAACCGGCCAGATAGTAGTTCTCGTTGTCCCAGATCAGCCCGTAGGGGCTCACCTGGTAGCGCCGCCCGTCCCGGCGGAACACCTTCTCCTTGCGCACGTTGTACTCGAAGTACCGGAATGTCACCGATTTGCCGGTGGCAATGGCGCTGTGGAGCTTGTCGATGTTGTAGTACACGCTCTCGTTCATGGCCTTTACCCGGCCGGACACATAGACCTGCCGCTGGAGCGAGCGGGCCTGATGGCGGCTGGTAAGGCTCTCCAGCTTGTGGATCAGCGCGTCCGACTTGCGCCGGGTGATGAATTTGCAGGACTGCACCGCGTCTACCAGCAGCTTCAGCTCGGCCAGCTCAAACAGCCGGCCGCCGATGAACCAGCCGGGGGATTTTCCCTTCCGGCTCTGGACGTCCAGGCCCAGCTCCCGCAGGGCGTCCATGTCGTCATAGATGCTCTTGCGCTCCGCTCCCACCTCATGGGCCTCCAGCGTGCTGATCAGCTGCTGGACGGTCATGGGGTGGTCCTCGTCGGTCTCCCGGAGCAGAGCCCGTTCCAGCAGCGGCAGTTTGAGCTTTTGCTTCGCGCCTCTCGCCATGGCACATCCCCCCTTTCCATTCCATCATAGCGCAGAATCTGTACGATAAATCGGACTTTCCGGAAGCATACCATATTTTCTATGTACTGCCAAGGTACACAGGATAATAAAAGGAAAAATTTTGAACGATTTCCGGCCTTTTCGCCCGGCTTTACAGGGAATAGAATCTGTGTTACCCTCGTATTGATAGAGGGACCGCCCACAGACGGCGGGGAAGCGAGAGGAGGATGGAGCATGCGCGCAGTTGTGACGGCGGCCATCTGCCCGCTGATGAGCGGGCCGGCGCTCCAGTGCGAGCGGGCGGACGAGGCTCTGGGGGGCATGATCGTGGAGCTCCTGGAGGACACGGGCACCGGGTGGCGGCTGGTGCGCACCCACTACGGCTACACCGGCTACGCACCGGAGGCGTGCCTCCTCTTCGGCGAGGAGACGGCGGCGCGCTGGGCGGGCCGGGAAAAGAAGGTGGTGCTCCGTGGGGCCTGCGATGTACTGGCCTGGCCCGACGTGGCCGCCTGGCCGGTCACCTCCCTGGTGCGGGGGGACCTGGTGTCCCCGGAGGGGGAGGAGAAGGACGGCTGGCAGCGGGTGCTGCTGCCCGACGGCCGGGAGGGCCACATCCGGGCCGGTTTTCTGGGCCGGAGGTACACCGCGCCCGTCTATGAGGACCAGGAGGGCATGCGCTCCGCCCTGGTGGACGCGGCTCTGGCCTACCGGGGCGCCCACTACCGCTGGGGCGGAAAGACCCCCATGGGCATCGACTGCTCCGGGCTGTGCTCCATGGCCTACATGCTCTGCGGGGTGATCATCTGGCGGGACGCGGCCATCAAGGAGGGATACCCCGTCCGGCCCATCCCCAGGGAGCGGATGGCGCCGGGGGATCTGCTCTTTTTCCCCGGCCATGTGGCCATGTACCTGGGGGATGGCCGGTACATCCACGCCACCGCCCGGGCGGGGGATGACGGCGTGGTCATCAACAGCCTCCGCCCCGGCCACGCCGACTACCGGGCCGACCTGGCCGGCAGCCTGACGGCGGTTGGGTCCATATTTTGAGCAGACAGCGCACCGCCGGAACAGGCAAGTCCGGCGGTGCGCTTATTTTATTGGGCGGACTGGAGATAGCGCCCGGCCTGGGAGGCGGCGGCGGCCCCGTCGGCGGCGGCGGTGACCAGCTGGCGCAGGTCCTTGACTCGGGTGTCCCCGGCGGCAAAGATGCCGGGCACGTTGGTGCGGGTGTCCTCGCCCGCCACGATATAGCCCGCCTCATTCAGCTCCAGAGGCGGAGAGAAGACCTGGTTGTCCGGGGCCAGGCCCACGGCGGCGAACACGCCCGCTACGGGCAGGGAGCGCCTGCCCTCCGGGCCCTCCACCAGCAGGGAGGACACGGTCTGCTCGCCCTGGACCTCCAGCACCTTGTGGGACAGGAGCACGTGGATGTTGGGCGCGGCGGCCAGGGCGTCGATGAGATGCCGCTCCGCCTTGAAGGAATCCCGCCGGTGGACCAGGTACACGTTGGGGCAGATGTTGGCCAGGAACAGGGCGTCCTCCAGGGCGGTGTTGCCGCCGCCCACCACCGCCGTGTCCCTGCCGCGGAAGAAATTGCCGTCGCAGGTGGCGCAGTAGCTGACGCCCCGGCCGGCCAGCCGCTCCTCGCCGGGCACCTCCAGCTTCCGGCGGCGGACGCCGTTGGCGATGATGACCGTCCGGCCCTCGTAGGCGCCCACGCCGGTGGTGACGGTCTTGTGTGTGCCCTGGTCGGCCAGAGCGGCCACCCGCTCAAAGCGGATGTCCGTGCCCAGGGACTGGGCCTGCTCGTAGAGGTTCATGGCAAAATCCGGCCCGGAGACCTGCTTACTGCCCGGCCAGTTCTCGATATCCGGCGTGGTGGCCGCCTGGCCGCCGGGGGTACCGCCCTCCAGCAGCAGGGTGGCGTATCCGGCACGCCTGGCGTAGATGGCGGCCGTCAGGCCCGCAGGGCCTCCGCCGATGATGATGACGTCGTACATAAGTTCACCTCATAATGAGAATTATTCCTGTTAAGAATATTATACTATATCACAGAGCATTTGAAAAGAGGCATCCGGCGAAAAAGCGAAAAAATTTCCGGCACGGGATATTGTCCCGTGCCGGAGATGCTTTATGCGCTGTGGTCCAGGGAATCGGGGGCCTGTTCCGGTTCGGCGGGCTGGCCGGAGGCGGGCTCGGGCAGAGCCACCGCCTGGGGGAAGGACACGGCGGCCTTGAATAGGTCCCCGTCGATGTCCAGCCGGAAGGTGCCGCCCTGGAGCTCGGTCAGGCTGCGGGCGATGGACAGGCCCAGGCCGGAGCCCTCGGTGGTGCGGGACTCCTCCCCACGGACGAACCGCTCCATCAGCTGCTCCGGGGGGATGTTGAGCTGCTGGCGGGAGATGTTCTTCACCGACAGGGTGACCATGCCCTCCCAGCACGTCACGTCCAGATAGATGCGGGTGCCCTCCAGGGCGTACTTGCAGCAGTTGGAGAACAGGTTGTCGATGACCCGCCACAGGTGGCGGCCGTCGGCCCAGATGAACAGCTCGTCGGCGGGCAGGGTGGACACCGCCGTCAGGCGGCAGGCCTGGAACCGCTCCTCATATTCGCCCAACGCCTGGCCCACGAACTGGATGATGCCCAGCCGCTCCAGGCTGACGGGCAGGCTGCCCGTGGAGGCCTTGCTGGCCTCTACCAGGTCCTCGGTCAGCTTTTTCAGCCGCTGGCTCTTCCGGTCCAGCACCTCCAGGTATTCCAGTGCCTTGGGGTTGTCCAGGGGCTCCTTTTTCAGCAGGTCCACATAGTTAATGATGGAGGTGAGGGGGGTCTTCAGGTCGTGGGACACGTTGGTGATGAGCTCGGCCTTGAACCGCTCCGACTGCATCCGCTGGTCCACCGCCGCGCTCACCGCGGCGCCCAGGTCGTTGAGCTGCTCGGCGTGCTCCCGCAGGTCCCGGTACATGCCGGCGGTGTTGATCTTGGCGTCCGGATTGCCCCCCACGATCTCCGCCGTGCCCGCCCGGATGGTCTTCCACTGGCGGGTCCACCGGCACAGGCACCAGAGCACAAAGCCCTGGTACACCGGGATGAGCACCACGGTCAGGCCGGTGAGCAGGGTGCCCAGCAGGTAGAGCAGGAAGAGAGTCACGGTCCGGCGGCTCATGGTCCAGCCGTGGACCATCCGGGACAGACCGTGGACCATGGCCCTGAGCATCCGCCACAGGAGCATGGAGCGCAGCAGATTGTGGTTTTTCAGGCGGATGGCGGTGGTCATCAGCAGGCCCAGGGCGAGGGCGGCCCCCGCCATGGCAAACACAGCCAGGCCCGCCAGCACAAAGAGCCGGGTGTCGCCCTGGTTGTACACAAAGGACACCTGGTCTCCTGCGGAGAGCAGGGCGGCCCCCAGGAAGAAGTCGCCCAGCAGGTAGACGTCGTAGGGCACCCGCTCCTGCCAGGTCAGGAGGACGGAGCCGTCCTCCTGCCGGCGGCAGCAGTCCATCAGCAGGCTGCGGACGCCGGCCAGGCTCAGCAGGCAGAGGATCAGGGCGGCAAAGGCCACATAGGGCAGGCGGCCCTGGAGGTTGACATAGGCCACCCGGCTCTCCGAGTACCGGTCGGAGACGGCCATGGGGCTGGCGATGCCCGCCTGGACCACCAGCTCCTCCCGCTGGATGCGGGTGTCAAAGCTGCTGTTGTAGTCGGTGAACTCCTCCCCGTCGGAGTAGTAGCCGTACTCGTTGTAGGACTCCGGGTTGGAGGTCGGGTTGCAGGCTACATAGCCGTCCTTGGTCCGGACCATGAGCAGGGAGCTGCCCCGGTAGTGGTCCTCGTTGGCCAGCCCGTCCCCCTGGGTGTAGACCACGGAGCTGGTGATCTGCATCCCGGTGCTGCCCTCCAGGGACGCGCCATCCAGGTTGGTGGCCAGCAGGGCGCCCGACTGGTCGTGGACCTGGTAGCGGAAATTGGTGTTTTGGGCGGACAGCCGCTCCTGAAGGCCGCTGAGCTGCTGCTCCTCCAGGTAGGACAGGTCCCCGGTCCACTGCTCCCGCAGCAGGAGCTCTATCAGCTGCTCCACCTGGTTCAGGTCGGAGTACATGTCCTCCCGGGCGGTGTTGCTGTTGTAGTAGTCGCCGCCGGTCCACAGGTCGTCCCAGTTGGCGGCGGTGAGCAGGGTGGTGAGCAGAGCCGCAGCCAGCAGCACCATGGTCAGGAGGAAGACCCCCACCCGGTTTACCGGACTGGAATTGAGGCTTCTCACAGAAATCAGCTCCTGTCAGTTGATTTACCGGAGAAGCCGGGGTTTACAGCTTCTCCATCTTATAGCCCAGGCCCCACACCACCTTGATGTACCGGGGGTTGGCCGGGTCGATCTCGATTTTCTCCCGCAGGTGGCGGATGTGCACCGCCACCGTGTTCTCCGAGCCCAGGGAGGGGTCGTTCCACACCTGCTCGTAGATCTGGCTGGTGGAGTACACCCGGCCGGGGCTCTTGAGCAGCAGCTTGAGGATGTTGTACTCAATGGGGGTGAGGGACACG
>NZ_CALXEG010000015.1 GCF_944387275.1 uncultured Pseudoflavonifractor sp. | reverse complement strand
ATGGGACACTCCAGCGCCAGCGTCACCCTGGATGTCTATACCCACACGGACTACAACTCCGTCAAGCACGCCTTTGAGCAGATCGCAGCCAACCTATGACAGGATTAAAACCGGACATTTTCCATACACCGCTTCTTACACCATTTGCGTCAAGACTTATCCATATCTGTGTAGATTTGCAGGAGATCCGAACATCGGATGCTCACCCCAAAATCCCGCAAAATCCCTGCGGCAGAAGGGATACGGAGGCTTGTACACACCTGCGTGGGCAAGCCTTAAAATCCCCGGGAAGGGCGGACGGCATGTATTAATCAAACGCCAGACTTTGGGTCCCCGGAACGCTGTTCCGGGGGCCCTTTTTTGTCGGCCGCCAGACCAGGCGCTTTGCCTGAAATAGCGGACTCCCCCGGACAGATGAAGAGGCCCCGCCGGATATACCGGCGGGGCCTCTTTGCGCTATGGCGTTGACGATACTCTTTCTCAGGCGGCCTGGTCAGCAGCCACGGTGCCGCCCAGGGTAGAGACGAAGTAGGCGGTGGTGGCGGAGATGACCTGATTGATGGCGGTGTAGTCGCCGGAGAACATGTTCAGGGTGTGGTCGCAGTTCTCAATGATCAGGTTGGCAGAGGCCTCGTTCTGGGCGGCGTCCGCAACGGTCTTGCCGCTGGCGGGGTCCACCACGGTGTCAGCCGCGCCGTTGATGGTGAGGATGGGGGCCTTGATGGTCTTGACCTTCTCCAGCACGTCGGTGTCCTTCACGTCCTTGAACCACTGGAAGCCGGTGGGCAGGGCGGTACGCCAGTCAAACTCCATGGTGAAGGAGCCGTTCTTCTCAGCCTCGGCATAGGCGGCGTCAAAGTCCTCAAACATGGTGGTCAGGTCCAGAGCTCCGGCCCAGGTGACCACGCTCTTGAAGGTGTCGGGATAGGCAGCGGCGGCCAGGAAGGCGTTGGTGCCGCCCTGGCTCCAGCCCATGACGCCCAGCTTGTCGCCGTCCACGGTCTCCAGACCGGCCAGATAGTCGGCGGCGGCCTTGGCGTCGATGTTGGCGGAGGTGTAGCTGTAGTTCACATACAGGGCCTCGGTGCCCTCGTCAATGCCCTGGAAGTTGAAGCGGATGGTGGCCAGGCCCTGCTTGGCCATCTCAGCGGCGGCCATGTCATAGGCGCCGTTGACCTCGTGGAGGTTGGAGCCGGTGCCGTGGAGCATCACCACGCCGGGGACCTTGGCGTCCTTGGTGGCGGAGGTGGGCACGGTGACGACGGCGGTCATGGTGTGGGCGGGCACGCCGTCCTGAGCGGGAACCTCAATGGACACGGTCTGCTCGGTGTAGACCGCGTTGAGCTTGGAGATGTTCAGCAGGATCTGGGCCAGCTCGGCGCGGGTGGCGGTGCCGCCGGGGTTGAGCTGGTTGTTGGAGCCCTTCACGATGCCCAGGGACACGGCGGTCTCCATGGCGTCAGAGGCCCAGGCGGGGATCTTGTCAGCGTCGGTGTAGGTGCTCAGGTCCGCGTCCTCGGTGGGCAGGATATTCTTGGACGCAGTGTAGTCGGCGAAGATCTTGGCCAGCTCCTGGCGGGTGATGGCGGCGTCGCCGTTGAAGAGGCCGGTGCCGGTGCCGGAGGTCAGGCCCTCGTCCTCGGCCCAGGCAGCGGCCTTGGCATACCACTTGCCGGTCACGTCGGAGAAGGTGGCGGCCTCGGTCACGTCGGGAGTGCCCGCCATATTGTACAGGGTCTGGAACACGGTGCCCCGGGTGACGATGCCGTCGGGATCAAAGCCGTTGCCGGAGCCGGTCATGATGCTGTTGTCCATCACGTAGCGGGCAGCCTCCACATACCAGGTGCCGGGCACCACGCCCTTGTACTTGATGGTGATGCGGCCCTGGCCGTAGGGATCGGCGTACTCCTCGCCGACCACGCCGCCCAGCTCGTCCTTGATATAGTTGATGAGGACCTCGTTGTCCACCATGACCTCATCCTTGAGGATGGTGATGTTGTCCTTGCCGAACATGGCGTAGCCGTCGCCGCCGTCCTTGAGCATGTAGTTGTGGGAGGCCAGGGTGTAGGTGGCGGCGGGGTCAATGGCCTTGTACTCGCCGGTCTTGCTGTCCAGCACCTGGACGTCGGACACGCGGCGGTCGCCGGCCACCTTCACGAAGTTGCCGGCGTCATCCAGCTCCACGGAGGAGGGGATGGTGGGGTCGATGGTGAACTTGATGCCGGAGACCTGGAGGAAGCCGCCGCTCTCCGACACGCCCACCTGCATGGCGCCCAGCTCCAGGGCGTCCAGCACCTGCTGGCCGGTGACCTCAACCAGGCAGGCCAGGTTGCCGAAGGGGTGGACGGCGATGATGTCGCCGTAGGTGATGTCGCCGGCGGCAATGTTGTCGCGGACGCCGCCGCCGTTGACCCAGCCGATGTCAGCGCCCAGCAGGATGCGGTAGGCGTCGGCGCACAGGTCGCCCAGGTTGGTCTCGGCGGAGCGGACGGCGCGGCTGCCGGTGACGGGGTCGTTGATGGTCAGGTCCACGCTGCTGGTGGCCACGACCTCGTTGGCCTTCTCGCTGTACTCAGCCTGGATGCCCTCCACGAAGGTCTTGGCATCGGTGTAGGCCTTGCTGGTGGTGTCCACGTCGGCCAGGGCCACCAGCTCGGTGGTCATGGTGCCGTCGGGGGCGATGACCAGCTTGCCGATGTTCTCGGCCTTGGTGCCGGTCTGGCTGAGGAGCACGTCCTCACCGGCCGCGTTCTTCACGGTCTGGGAGGCGACGGTGCTGTGGGAGTGGCCGTCCAGCACCACGTCAATGCCGGTGGTGTTGGCGATGACCTCGGTGGACATCCAGGGGGAGCTCTGGGCGTCCACACCCAGGTGGGCCAGAGCCACCACGTAGTCCGCGCCGGCGGTACGGGCGGCGTCCACGGTCTTCTGGACCTGGTTATACAGGTCCTTGCCGTCGTTGCCCTGGCAGAAGCCGTAGATGTAGTTGCCGGCCTCGTCCTGGAAGTAGGCGGGGGCGGACTTGGTCAGGGTCTCAGGGGTGGAGATGCCCACATAGGCCACATCCACGTCGCCGTAGCTGATGATCTTGTAGGCGTCCAGCACGGGGTTGCCGTCGGCATCCACAAAGTTGCAGCTCAGATAGGGGAACTCAGCCTGGTTCTTCACGATGTCCAGGAAGGTATCCATCTTGAAGTCGAACTCATGGTTGCCGGGGATGGCCAGATCGTAGCCCACGGCATTCATGATGTCGATGATCCAGCTGCCGCTGGACATGGACCCCAGAATACCGCCCTGGATGGCGTCGCCGTCATCCACTAGGGTGACGTTGTCGGCGCCATAGGTGTCTTCCATCTGAGCCTTGTAGCCGGCGATGGCCGCATAGGACAGGCCGTCGTCCGAGGTGCAGTGGATATCGTTGGTATAGAGCACCACGATACCGTCTTCCCCCTCCGCGGCCATGGCGGGCACGAACAGGGAACACACCATTGCCAGCGCCAGGAGAAGGGACAGGAACTTACTCGTACGCTTCATCTGAGACATTCCACCTTTCATTCCTTTTCAGGAAAGGGTGCGGTCGTATGCTCTGGCCGTCTTTTCCCGGGCGCGTCTTTTATCCGGCTGGCCCCCCTGCTCCGCCGGAAGCCGCGTCTCCGGGACTGGAAACGGCATCGGGCACTCTCCCTTCCCTTTCCTCAAGACACCTTAATAGTAACAAAACGGTGGCAGAAAAACAAGCCGGTTTACAAGTTTTTTATTTTTTGCGTTACCCTGCCAACGGCGGTATTTTTCGCCCCAAAACGCACAAAATGCCCTGGAACTGGAATTCCAGGGCATTTTGTGGGAGTTTTTTCTTTTTTTACTTGCTGACCCAGGTGCCGGTGGCCTCGCACTTGAGATAGGAATTGATGAAGCCGTCCAGATCGCCGTCCATGACGCCGTTGACGTTGCTGGTCTCGTAGCCGGTACGGTTGTCCTTCACCAGCTGATAGGGCATGAACACATAGGAGCGGATCTGGCTGCCCCACTCGATCTTCAGCTGCACACCCTTGATGTCGGAGATCTTCTCGGCGTGCTGCTGCATCTTCAGCTCCACCAGCTTGGCACGCAGCATGCGCAGGCAGGTGTCCTTGTTCTGGAACTGGCTGCGCTCGGTCTGGCAGGAGACCACGATGCCGGTGGCGTGGTGGATCAGCCGGACGGCGGAGGAGGTCTTGTTGATGTGCTGGCCGCCTGCGCCGGAGGAGCGGAACACCTGCATCTCGTAGTCCTCGGGGCGGATCTCCACGTCGGCGTCCTCGGGCAGGTCGGGCATGACCTCAACAGCGGCAAAGGAGGTCTGCCGGCGGGCGTTGGCGTCAAAGGGGGAGACGCGGACCAGACGGTGGACGCCGTGCTCGCTGCGGAGGTGGCCGTAGGCGTTCTCACCCTGGATCATCACGGTGGCGGACTTGATGCCCGCCTCATCGCCGTCCTGGAAGTCCACCACCTGGTACTCGAAGTCGTGGCGCTCGGCCCAGCGGGTGTACATCCGCAGCAGCATCTGGGCCCAGTCCTGGGCCTCGGTGCCGCCGGCGCCGGCGTGGATGGCCAGCACCACGTTGTTGTCGTCGTACTCGCCGGTGAACAGCGTGGACAGCCGGGCCTCCTCCATGTCGGCGGAGAGCTTGTTGAAGCCCTCTTCCAGCTCGGGGACCAGGGACTCGTCCTCTTCCTCGTTGCCCATCTCGCACAGGGTCAGCAGGTCCTCCCACTCGCCCAGCCGCTTCTTCTGGCCGTCCACCTTGTGGTGGAGCTGCTTGATGCGCTGCTGGATCTTCTGAGCCTTCTCCAGATTGTCCCAGAAGCCGTCCGAGGCACTCTCAGACTCCAGCATCTCCAGCTCCCGCTCCGCGGCCTCCAGGCCCAGGGCCTGGCCCAGGTCGTCCAGCTCGGGCTTCAGGTTATTGAGCTTTACCTTGTACTCATCAAATTGAAGCATGAGTGCCTCCTATCGTCGTTCAGCATAAAATCAGCTCCCTGACCTTAAAGGTCAGGGAGCCTTTTCTGGTTGCGGGGAGAGGATTTGAACCTCTGACCTCCGGGTTATGAGCCCGACGAGCTACCAAGCTGCTCTACCCCGCGATATTGGTGCCGGAGACCGGGGTCGAACCGGCACGGGATTCCTCCCACGGGATTTTAAGTCCCGGGCGTCTGCCAATTCCGCCACTCCGGCATTTACGATCCAGTTCTCCGTCCTTTTAGGTGCTTATTAAGAATACCATATGCAAGACACTTTGTCAATGCAAAATTTAAATTTTCTTTCTCCCCGCTTCGACTGCATTGTTCCGCCCCGACGGCGTATTTTAAATCGGTGAGCCTTCTGGGCGGCGGGCATCTTCTCCGCCCCGCCGCATACCATGATATGAGGGGCAAAATTTTCTCTGAGAGGAGGGCGCCTATGTCCGAGCACAAGCCTGTCTCCCTTCCCGCCCAGCCGCCGGTGGCGGACCCCCGGGAGGATGTGGATGACTACATCTTTTATATGGAGTCCGAATGGCAGGTCAGTGACCGCTGAGCCGCCGGGCGGAGGCTGCTTCCCTTTCTGTCAGCCTCCGCCCTTGTCATATCTCATGCCCGGCGGATGGTGAAGGTGATCCGGCCGCTGCACACGGCGTCCTCCTCCCCCACCGCAAAATAGTCCCCCACTATCACGTCGCCCTCCAGCCGGGTGTCCCAGTCCAGCCTGATTCCCTGGTCCGTCCGGCTCAGGCTGGAGAACACATCCGCATGGGCCACCGTGTCCATCAGCTCCAGCTTGCCCCAGTAGGCAAACCAATTCCCCTCCCCGGCCGCAAAGGCCAGGGCCATCATCTGCATATCCAGCCCCGGCCACTCCGCAAAGGCGGTTCCGTCCCAGTTCCAGGAGGCGGTAACCGCGGTCAGGTTCCCCTGGCTGTCGGTCTCCCAGGTCAGGGGCTGCCGCTCCATCCCCGGCAGCTGGATCACGTAGGCCCCGCCCCGGGTCTCCAGGGCCGTCCAACTCCCGTCCTGCTCCAGAATATACGTGGGGCTGCCGTAATATTCCGCCAGGAAGTTGTAATTCTCTGCGAACTCCGCCGGGGTCAGGCCGTCCCGGTGGGGCGGAAAGGCGCCCGCAAAGGACACCAGCACAGACAGCGCAAGGACCGCCGCCGTGGCCGCCACAAAGGCGGCGTTTCGCAGGCTGCTTTTGGGCTTTGCCTCCACCACCAGGTCCTGGGCCTCGTCCCAGGGCAGCGCGCCCCGCTTGCAGTAGACGTCATAACATTTCACCAGCCGGAACAGGGTGTAGATGGGGATGTTCCAAGCCAGCCCCTTCCAGACCATGGACATGGTGCGGGCGTTGCCCTCTCCGTAGGTCAGGCGGCCGCCCTCCGCCTTCTCCACCCGCAGGCCGAAGAGGGCCTTGCCCGGCGTGGTCCCCCACCGGCTCAGCAGGATGGGCTCCACCATAATCATGAACACCAGGCAGATGACTGAGTCCAGCCACCACAACAGTGCGTTCCGCTCCGCCATGTTGATGTGGAACCCCAGGGAGAGCAGGGCGATCCACAACAGCTGGTACAGCTCCATGTCGAGCAGCCGGGCGAACAGCCGCCGCCAGGGGCACAGGACCGGGGCCGGCGCGTCCCGGAACACCGGGGCGTTCTCCCGGTTCAGGTACTTCTCCGGGTCCAGGCTTCCGTAGTCCACGCCCTCATCCCGGATGGCCCGGCAGGTCTCCCGGGCCGCTCCCGCGTCCGCTATCTCCTGTTCCAAAGCGGCCATCCGGTGCTCCAGGGTGACCGGCAGAGCCTGCTCCCCCTGCTGCAAGGCCCGGATCTCCTCCAGGGACACCCCCAGCTCCCGCAGCAGCTTGATCCGCAGCAGAGATGTGATCTCCCCATCGCCGTAATCCCGGTAGCCGTTGTCCTGCCGCCCGGGGCTGATGAGCCCCTCTTTCTCGTAGAACCGTATGGTGGCCCGGTCCAGACCGGTGCGCTGTTCCGCTTCCCGTATGGTCATCTTCATCCCGCCTTTCCTCTTGTTGTGCTCAGGATAAGGTATGAACCTGGTTTACAGTCAAGCCTTTTGCGGGTTTTTTCTCTGATTTTATTATATGGGGCGGCGGGCGGTCCCGTCAATGGCCGCGGCAGTATAAAAAGCGCCCCGGATGCATGGCATCCGGGGCGCGGTGCTCTTTTCGATTCCTTGCACAGCTCGATCTCGTCGGCACAAGCTCTGCATCCCTCGGGGGCCCGCAGGCGGTCCCCCTCCCTCGCGCCGCTGCGCCTCCTCTCCCCAACACAGCCAAGCAGCTGTGTTGGGGCCCCCTCCAGGTGCTTGTAACGCTCCTTGGCGGACGTGCTCTCAGCAACGAGGAGTCCGCCACAAAAAACACCCCCGGGCGCGAATGCGTCCGGGGGTGTCATACGCTTTTCGATTACTTGTACAGCTCGATCAGCTTGGTCAGATGCTCGTAACGCTCCTTGGCGGACTCCTCGTTGCGGGCAAAGAGCTCCTTGGCGCGGTCGGGGAAGGACCGGGTCAGGGAGGAGTAACGGGCCTCGTTCATCAGGAACTCCTGATAGCCGCCAGCGGGGGCCTTGGAGTCCAGGGTGAAGGGGTTCTTGCCCTCGGCCTTGGCAGCGGGGTTGAACCGGAACAGGTTCCAGTAGCCGCACTCGACAGCCTTCTTCATCTCGACCTGGCAGTTGCTCATGCCGCCCTTGATGGAGTGCATCTCGCAGGGGGCGTAGCCGATGACCAGGGAGGGACCGTGATAGGCCTCGGCCTCACGGATGGCGGCCAGGGTCTGGTTGGGGTTGGCGCCCATGGCCACCTGGGCCACGTAGACATAACCGTACTGCATCACGATCTCGGACAGGGACTTCTTGGCCATGGTCTTACCGGCAGCGGCGAACTGAGCCACCTGGCCGATGTTGGAGGACTTGGAAGCCTGTCCGCCGGTGTTGGAGTACACCTCGGTGTCGAACACGAAGACGTTCACGTCCTCGCCGGAAGCCAGGACGTGGTCCAGGCCGCCGTAGCCGATGTCGTAGGCCCAGCCGTCGCCGCCGAAGATCCAGACGGACTTCTTGGCCAGGTACTCCTTCTCGGAGAGGATCTCACGGGCCAGGGTGCAGGCCTCGCAGGAGCACTCGCCGCGGGCAGCCACAACGGACTCCATGGCGGCAACGTACTTCTTGGTGGCCTCGGCGTTGGCCTCGCCGTCCTTCATGGTGTCCAGCCACTCCTGACCGGCAGCAGCGATGCCCTCGTCCACATAGTCGATGGCGATCAGCTGGCGGGTCTTCTCAGCCAGACGGTCGCGGATGGCCTTCTGGCCCAGATAGATGCCCAGGCCGTGCTCGGCGTTATCCTCGAACAGGGAGTTGGCCCAAGCGGGACCGTGGCCGTCCTTGTTGACGGTGTAGGGAGAGGTAGCGGCAGGACCGCCCCAGATGGAGGAGCAGCCGGTGGCGTTGGAGATGTACATCCGGTCGCCGCAGACCTGGGTGACCAGACGGGCGTAAGCGGTCTCGGCGCAGCCGGCGCAGGAGCCGGAGAACTCCAGCAGAGGCTGCTTGAACTGGCTCTCCTTGACGGTCTTGATGCCCTCCATGTCGGCCTTGGGGGCAACCTTGGCCACCATGTAGTCGAACACGGGCTGCTGAGCAGCCTCCTGCTCCTGGGGCACCATGGTCAGAGCCTGGACGGGGCAGTTCTTGGCGCAGACGGAGCAGCCCATACAATCCAGGGGGGAGATGGCGATGGAGAACTTATAGACGCCCTTGCCCTTGCCGGCCTTCACGTCCACGATCTTGGCGGCCTCGGGGGCGTTCTTGGCCTCCTCCTCGGTCAGCGCATAGGGACGGATGGTGGCGTGGGGGCAGACGAAGGAGCACTGGTTGCACTGGATACACTTGCTGGAATCCCAGGTGGGCACGGTCACGGCCACGCCGCGCTTCTCATAGGCGGAGGCGCCCAGCTCGAAGGTGCCGTCCACGTGGTCCACGAAGGCGGACACGGGCAGGCTGTCGCCGTCCATGCGGTCCACGGGGTCCAGGATGGACTCCACCATCTTCACCAGCTTCTCGGGGCCGGTGAGCACGCTCTCCTTCTTGCCGTCCTCGGCGGTAGCCCAGGAGGCGGGGACCTCCACCTTCTTGTAGGCGGTGGCGCCCAGGTCGATGGCCTTGTGGTTCATGTCCACAATGTCCTGGCCCTTCTTCAGGTAGGAGTGGGTGGCCGCATCCTTCATGTACTGGATGGCCTCGGCCTCAGGCATGATCTTGGCCAGGGAGAAGAAGGCGGACTGGAGGATGGTGTTGGTGCGCTTGCCCATGCCGATCTCAATGGCCAGGTCAATGGCGTTGATGGTGTAGAGCTGGATGTTGTTCTTGGCGATGTAGCGCTTGGAAGCGGCATCCAGGTGGTGCTCCAGCTCCTCGAAGGACCACTGGCAGTTGATCAGGAAGGTGCCGCCGGGCTTCACGTCCCGGACGATGGGGAAGCTCTTGGTGATATAGCTGGGCACGTGGCAGGCCACGAAGTCAGCCTTGTTGATATAGTAGGGGCTCTTGATGGGCTTGTCGCCGAAGCGCAGGTGGCTGATGGTCACGCCGCCGGTCTTCTTGGAGTCGTACTGGAAGTAAGCCTGGACGTACTTGTCGGTGTGGTCGCCGATGATCTTGATGGAGTTCTTGTTGGCGCCCACGGTGCCGTCGCCGCCCAGACCCCAGAACTTGCACTCGATGGTGCCCTCAGCAGCGGTGTTGGGGCAGTCGTGCTCGACCAGGGAGGTGTTGGTGACGTCGTCCACGATGCCGATGGTGAACTGACGCTTGGGCTCGGCCTTCTGCAGCTCCTCATAGACAGCGAACACGCTCTTGGGCGGGGTGTCCTTGGAGCCCAGACCGTAGCGGCCGCCGATGATGGTGGCCTGACGGCCGGCGTTGGCAAAGGCGGTGACAACGTCCAGGTACAGAGGATCGCCCTGAGCGCCGGGCTCCTTGGTGCGGTCCAGCACGGCGATGTGCTTGGCAGTCTCGGGGATGGCGGAGAGCAGCTTGTCGGCGCGGAAAGGACGGTACAGGCGGACCTTCACCAGGCCAACCTTCTCGCCGTGAGCGTTCAGGTAGTCGATGACTTCCTCGGTCACGTCGCAGATGGAGCCCATGGCGATGATGACGCGGTCGGCGTCGGGGGCGCCGTAGTAGTTGAACAGCTGATAGTTGGTGCCCAGCTTGGCGTTGACCTTGCCCATGTACTCCTCAACGATCTCGGGGAGGGCGTCGTAGTACTTGTTGCAGGCCTCACGGTGCTGGAAGAAGATATCGCCGTTCTCGTGGGAGCCGCGCATGACGGGGCGCTCGGGGTTGAGGGCCCGCTTGCGGAAGGCCTCCACAGCGTCCATATCCACCATTTCCTTCAGATCGTCATAATCCCAGATGGCGATCTTCTGGATCTCGTGGGAGGTACGGAAGCCGTCGAAGAAGTTCAGGAAGGGGACGCGGCCCTTGATGGCGGCCAGGTGGGCAACGGCGCCCAGATCCATGACCTCCTGGGGGTTGGTCTCGGCCAGCATGGCGAAGCCGGTCTGGCGGCAGGCCATAACGTCGGAGTGGTCGCCGAAGATGTTCAGGGACTGGGCGGCCACGGTACGGGCGGAGACGTGGAACACGCAGGGCAGCAGCTCGCCGGCGATCTTGTACATGTTGGGGATCATCAGCAGCAGGCCCTGGGAAGCGGTGTAAGTAGTGGTCAGGGCGCCGGCGGCCAGGGAGCCGTGGACGGTACCGGCAGCACCGGCCTCAGACTGCATCTCGATGACCTTGACAGTGTCGCCGAAGATGTTCTTGCGGCCGGCCGCGGCCCACTGGTCCACGTTGTCGGCCATGGGGCTGGACGGGGTGATGGGGTAGATACCCGCAACCTCAGTGAACGCATAGGATACATGCGCCGCCGCGGTATTGCCGTCCATGGTTTTGAGTTTTCTCGCCATTTTGAACAATTCCTCCTTATGTGAACTTGCATGAATGGCTTCTAAATGATTCAGCGCAGATATTTTATCACCATCTTCCCCGTTTGTAAATTGTCTCTTGTGCGAAACCGGTAATTTTCCCACTATTTTTTTCGTTGGCAGAAATAAGGAGCGAAAAAACCCGGTCAGGACCGCTTTTTTTCTGTCAAAACCGGGCTGCCTTCACCCCCACTTTTCCTGTGGGATTTCTCCCTGTTCTTCCTGTTGTTTCCTGCTTTTCAGCCTGCATTTCTGTCGGTCCGGAGGGCTTCCCTTTTTGCACTCCGGGTGGATGTCCGGACGGCGGGCTCCGTCTGTCCTGCGCTCCTCTCCCGCCATGCCTGACGGCCAAAAAAGCCGGAATACTATGCAGCCAGCAGAGTGTTTTTCGTCTTTGTTAGTGCTATACTGAAAAAAGTGAGAAAGAAGGAGGAGTTTCACATGAAAAAGCGTGCTCTTTCCCTGCTGCTGGCCCTGTGCCTGTGCCTCTCCCTCATGCCCGCCGCCTCGGCATCGGTTGTGGAATCCACCGTCCAGGTCGGCCCCTACACCTTTGAGATATGGTTCGACGGCACGGCCACCCTGACCCGCTATGACGAGTCCCTGGCCGACTCCACCTATGCGGACATTCCCGCCTCCGTCACCGATGAGAACGGGCAGGAGTACCCTGTGACCGTCATCGGGGAAAAGGCCTTTGAGGAGACGAACATCACCGGCGTGACCGTCCCGGACAGTGTAATCTCGATTGGAAGGTTAGCGTTTGCTTATTGCAACTCCCTGTCCGACGTCAAGCTGAGTGAAAGTCTTATCTACATCAACGAACTTGCCTTCGCAAGCTGCGACGCCCTGAAAGAGATTACCATCCCCGCCAGCGTGGAGGAGATGGATAATCCCTTTCGATGGAGCAACGCGCTGGATACCGTCTATATGGAGGGTATGGTAGCCCCTGAATACTATTTCAACCCCTATGCCGCCTACCGCGAGGGCAACGGTGAGGTCGTTTTTGTCATCCCCAAAGGGGCTACTGGCTATGAAGACTGGTCCTCACGGAACTTCGTCCACTCCGTCATCTATGAGGGAGAATCCGTCCCCGGATACGGCATCTCTCTGAGTCCCTCCACCGTGGACTTCGGCACCACTCTCACAGGAAATGACTATCAGCCGGAACCCAGGGTTGTCACCGTCACCAACAGCGGCGACAGGTCACTCGTTCTGAAACTGCCTGACGATCGCCCCGATTGGATATTCCACTGGGAGAGCGACTACAGCTGGCTCGGTTCGAGCGTCAGAACTCTGGAAGCCGGAGAGAGCTGTACCTTTACCGTGGAACCCAGACCCGGGCGCGACTATGGAACACACAGCGAGACCGTCACCGTCACCACCCAGGAGGGAGCCAGCGCCGACCTGCATCTGTCCTATACCGTGCAGACTCCGAATTTCCGGGTGACTGTGAGCACGGAGGCCATAGACTTCGGCGCGGTGGAGGTGGGATACGCCCAGCCCGCTCCCCGCAGCATCTCCTTCACCAACGAGGACGACTATAAAATCAGCCTGAACGGGACGTCCGAATTAAGGGTTGAGTGGAGCAAGAGCGGGTTCGTCTATTCGCACGGGCACATGAGCGCACGCATCGCGCCCCACGAGACTGTCACCTATACCGTGCAGCCCCAGACCGGCCTGAAGCCCGGTATCTATATCCAACATGTACGGGGCAACTTCACCAGTTCCCATATTGGCGGGGATACGTTCCAGTCTTTCGATATCCCGGTGACCTTCATCGTGGCGGCGGAAGGGGACCTGCCCTCCTCCTGGGCCGCGGGACAGCTCAGCCAGGCCGCCGTCGCCGGCATTGTGCCCGACAGCTTCGAGAGCCGGTACACTCAGGCCGCCACCCGGGCCGAGTTCTGCGCCCTGGCGGTGAGGCTCTATGAGAAGGCGACGGGCGAGACCATCACCCAGCGGGCCACATTCTCCGACACCACCGACTTCAACGTCCAGAAAATGGCCGGTCTGGGGGTAGTCAACGGCGTGGGCGGCGGAAAATTCGACCCCGGCGGCACCCTGACCCGGGAGCAGGCGGCCACCATCCTGGCCCGCCTGGCGGAGGCCATGGGCCATCCCCTGCCCCAGGCGGCCCCCGCCTTCTCGGACAGCGCAGCCATCGCCTCCTGGGCCGCCGCCGGGGTGGGCCAGGTCCAGGCCGCCGGGATTATGGAGGGGAACGGCAGCGCCTTCACCCCCCAGGGCGCCTACACCAGGGAGCAGTGCATCCTCACCGTCCTGCGGCTGTATCAGCTGACCCAGAGCTGAGTTCCCAAGAGAGGTTTTTTCTTGGCAGCCGCCCTTTCTCCGTGGTATACTGATGCCGTATGGAGAAAGGGCGGCGATTTTTATGCTCTGTGAGGTACGCTCTCTGGGTCTGACCGGCGTGGCCGGGTACGAGGTGCGGGCCGAGTGCGACCTGTCCGGCGGCCTGCCCGCCTTTGATATTGTGGGCCTGCCCGACGCGGCGGTGAAGGAGGCCCGGGAACGGGTGCGGGCCGCGGTGAAGAACTGCGGCTTTACCTTCCCTGTGTCCCGCATCACGGTGAATCTGGCCCCCGCCGCCCAGCGGAAGGCGGGCACCCTGTACGACCTGCCCATTCTGGTGGGCATTCTGGCCGCCGGCGGCCAGCTCCGGTGCGACCTGTCCCGCTCGGCCTTTGTGGGGGAGCTGTCCCTGTCCGGGGAGGTGCGGCCGGTGGCGGGCATGCTGCCCATGGCCCTGGCCGCCGCCCGGGCGGGGGTGGAGGCCCTCTATGTCCCCGCCGAGAGCGCCGCCGAGGCCACCCTGGCCGGCGGCGGCATGGCGGTCTACCCGGTGGAGAGCGTCACCGCCCGCATCCGCCACCTGACGGGGGAGGAGCCCCTCTCCCCCTCACCCCCCTGGACGCCGGGGGACGCCCGCGCCGCCGGGCCCGATTTCTCCGAGGTGAAGGGCCAGGAGCACGTGAAGCGGGCGCTGGAAATTGCCGCCGCCGGGGGACACAACATCTGCATGGTGGGTCCTCCCGGTTCCGGCAAGTCCATGCTGGCCCGGCGTCTGCCCTCCATCCTGCCCGACATGACGGAGCGGGAGGCCCTGGAGGCCACGGAGGTCCACTCGGTGGCCGGGCTCACCACGGCGGAGGAGCCCCTGCTGCTCCAGCGCCCCTTCCGCTCCCCCCACCACACCATCTCCCCCATGGGCATGGCGGGCGGCGGCTCCAACCCCCGGCCCGGGGAGATCTCCCTGGCCCACAACGGGGTGCTGTTTCTGGACGAGCTGCCCGAGTTCAAGCCCGAGGTGCTGGAGGTGCTACGCCAGCCCCTGGAGGAGGGGCAGGTCACCATCTCCCGGGCGGCGGGCACCGTGTCCTACCCCGCCCGGTTCATGCTGGTGTGCGCCATGAACCCCTGCAAGTGCGGCTGGTACGGCCACCCCTCCGGTCGGTGCCGCTGCACCGAGGCGGCGGTGGAGAAGTACCAGGGCCGGGTGTCCGGGCCCCTGATGGACCGGATCGACCTCCACGCGGAGGTGCCGCCCCTGGAGTTCCACGAGCTGTCCCACGCCGCCCCCGCCGAGTCGTCGGCGGATATCCGGACCCGGGTCAACGCCGCCCGGCGCATCCAGTCGGCCCGCTTCGGCCCGGAGGGTCCCTCCTGCAACGCCCACATGGGCCAGCGGGAGCTGCGGGAATTCTGTCAGCTGGACAGCGCCTGTGAGGCGCTGATGAAGGGGGCCTTCCAGCGCATGGGCCTCACCGCCCGGGGCTATGACCGCATCCTCCGGGTGGGGCGCACCATCGCCGACCTGGACGGCAGCGACGCGATCCAGGTGCCCCATCTGGCCGAGGCACTCCAGTACCGGCCCGGGGCCTACCTTGTAAAATAACGGATGTAACTATTAAGGAGAACGAACGACATGGACGAGATCATCCTGATGAAGCTGGGCGAGCTGGTGCTCAAGGGCCTGAACCGCCGCAGCTTTGAAGACAAGCTCATCGCCAACGCCCAGCGCCGCCTGAAGCACTGCGGCAGCTTCAAGGTGTACTCCAAGCAGTCCACCATGTACGTGGAGCCCAAGGACGACAGCTGCGACATGGACGCCGCCTGGGAGGCCATGAAGCGCCTGTTCGGCGTGGTGGGTCTGAGCCGCGCCCGGGCCTGCGCCAAGGACAAGGACGCCATGCTGGAGACCGCCAAGACCTACCTCCACGACCAGCTGTCCACCGCCCGCACCTTCAAGGTGGAGGCCAAGCGGGCGGACAAGACCTTCCCCATGACCTCCATCGAGCTGGCCCAGTACGTGGGCGGCGAGCTCCACGACGCCTTCCCCAACCTGGGGGTGGACGTGCACAACCCGGAGCTGACCGTCCATCTGGAGGTGCGGGACTACGCCGCCTTTGTCCACGCCGACCCGGAGCCCGGCGCGGGCGGCCTGCCGGTGGGCATCGGCGGCCGGGCGGTGAGCCTGCTGTCCGGCGGCATCGACTCCCCGGTGGCCTCCTGGATGATGGCCAAGCGGGGCCTGGCTCTGGACATGGTCCACTTCTTCTCCTACCCCTACACCTCCCCCGAGGCCAAGGACAAGGTCATCGAGCTGGCCCAGCTGCTCACCCCCTGGTGCGGCTGCCTGACGGTCCACGTGGTGCCCTTCACCAAGATCCAGGAGGAGCTGCGCCGCTCCTGCCCCGAGGATCTGTTCACCATCCTCATGCGCCGCTTTATGATGCGTATCGCCTGCCGGGTGGCCTACCGGGTGGGCGCGGGGGCCCTGGTCACCGGAGAGAGCCTGGGCCAGGTGGCCAGCCAGACCATGTCCGCCATGCGGATGACCGGCGCGGTGTGCGACCTGCCCATCCTCCGGCCCGTGGTGGGCATGGACAAAGAGGAGATCGTCCGCATCGCCCGGAAGATCGGCACCTTTGAGACCTCTATACTGCCCTACGAGGACTGCTGCACCGTGTTCACCCCCCGCCATCCCCGGCTGCGGCCCCTGCCCGGCGAGATCGAGGCCGCCGAGGCCACCCTGGACATTGAGGCCCTGGTGGACGAGGCTGTAAAGAATATCGAGCGGATCCAGGTCAACCCCTGAGCCGCCCCTCCTGTTTCGTATATCTTCGCCGGGCCATTCCCGGCGCTTCGGAGGTCTTTTGTTATGACGCATACCGCAGAACTCATCGCAGTAGGCACCGAATTGCTCCTGGGCAACATCGCCAACACCGACGCCCAGATGCTCTCCAAGGGGCTGAGCGCCCTGGGCATCAACGTGTACTACCACATCGTGGTGGGGGACAATCCCCAGCGGCTGAAGGCGGCGGTGGAGGTGGCCAAGGGCCGGGCCGACATCATCATCACCACCGGCGGCCTGGGACCCACCTGCGACGACCTGACCAAGAACGTGCTGGCCGAGTGCTTTGGCAAGAAGCTGGTGTATGACGAGGCGTCCGCCCAGCGGATCCGGGACTACTTCCAGCGGCTCCACCCCGGCCGTCCCATGACGGACAACAACCTCCAGCAGGCCTACCTGCCCGAGGGCTGCACCATCTTCTCCAACGACTGGGGCACCGCCCCGGGCTGCGCCTTTGAGGCCGACGGAGTCCGGGTCATCATGCTCCCCGGTCCCCCCAATGAGTGCGGCCCCATGTTCGAACACCGGGCTGTGCCCTACCTACGCTCCCTGGCCGACGGGGTCATCGCCTCCCGGACGCTGAAGATCTTCGGCATGGGCGAGTCGGCGGTGGAGGCCAAGCTGCGGGACCGGATGAACGCCCTCACCAACCCCACTCTGGCCCCCTACGCCAAGACCGGCGAGGTGGAGCTGCGCATCACCGCCAAGGCCCCCACCGTGGAGGAGGCCCGGGCCCTCATCGTGCCGGTGGAGCAGGAGGTGCGGGGCATCTTCGGCCCCCTGGTGTACGGCGCCGACGTCTCCTCCATGGAGGAGGTGGTGCTGGGCCTGCTGAAGGAGAAGGGGCTCACGCTGGGCACCGCCGAGAGCTGCACCGGCGGTCTGGTGGCCAAGCGGCTCACCGACCTGTCCGGCGCCTCCGCCGTGTTCAAGGGCGGCGTGGTGAGCTACACCAATGAGGTCAAGGCCGGGGTGCTGGGCGTGCCCCAGGCCATGCTGGACGAATTCGGCGCGGTGAGCGCCCAGGTGGCCCGGGCCATGGCCCAGGGCGCCCGGAAGGTGCTGGGCTGCGACCTGGCCGTGTCCCTCACCGGCGTGGCGGGCCCCGACCCGGACGACCGGAACAACCCGGTGGGCCTGATCTACGTGGCCCTGGACACCCCCGAGGGCACCCGGGTGCGGGAACTCCACCTCATCAACGGCCGCGCCCGCATCCGTACCGTTGCCGCCACCAACGCCTTCGACATGGTCCGGCGGTATCTCACCGGCCTGCCCGACCGGGACGAATAATGCAGGACAAAATGTCCGGCGCACCTCACGGTGCACCGGACATTTTTTATGCCCTTGGATGGGGCTTCCGCACGTTGGTCAGGACCAGAATATCGTCCCGCGCCTTGTGATAAAACTCCGCCAGCCGGAGCATTGGTATCTTCAGACAGTCCATTGGAGAGTGTGGGAGAGAATGGCTTTCTGTCCTCCGGCGCAGAAATTTTTTCCCGCTCTTTTGTAACCTTTCCCACCCCCTCAACTGTATAATCAGTGAAAGGCCTTTCAATCCATGTAAGGAGCACGCCTATGAAGCCATCCCTCGAAGCGGTAGTAAAAGACTACCAAAATCGTCTCTATGCCGCAGCGTTCAGCGTCTGCAAAAGTCCCCAGGATGCCGAGGATGTGGTCCAGGACACCCTTCTCCAGTACTGGACACAGAAAAAAGAATTTGAGACGGAGCAGCATGTACGCGCGTGGCTTCTCCGGGTGGCAATCAATAAGGCGAAAAACAAGACCCGTACCTTTTTCCGGCGGAAAGCGCTGCCGCTGGAGGACTATATGGAAACCCTGGTCTTTGTTTCGGAAGAGTCCTCGGGGCTGTTTGAGGCGGTGATGGCTCTGCCGGAGAAGTACCGCATTGTAATCCATCTGTTTTACTATGAGGATTATACAGTAGGAGAAATCGCGGATATTCTGCACATTACGCCAGGGAACGTGAAAACCAGGCTGTCGCGCGGGAGAGCATCCCTACGCGGCATATTGAAGGAGGCATGGGAAGATGACGAATCGTGAGAAGTATAAGCAGGCTTTTTCCGCCCTTCATGCCTCTCGGGAATTTTCTTTGGAGGTTGAAACCATGAAACATACTGTAAGGCACCATCGATTGAAAACAGCGGTGGTTCTGGCTGCCGCCTGTATTCTGCTGGTTGGCACTGCCACAGCCACCTATACCGCCGATGTAGGCGGCATCCAGCGCACGGTCCAGCTCTGGATCCACGGAGACCAGACGACAGCCACCATCCAGATTGCTGACGACGGCAGCTACTGCCTGGAGTACCCCGACGAGAACGGCGAGATCCAGGAACAGTTCGGCGGCGGCGTGGCCTTCAATCCCGACGGGAGCGAGCGTCCCCTCACGGAGAAGGAGATCCTGGAAGAGTTGTCCATGCCAGATGTGGAATACCAGGAGAACGGTTCGGTCTGGGTCTACTGGTGCGGCCAGAGCATCGACATCACGGACCGTTTTGAAAACGGCGTATGCTATGTAAAGCTGGAGAACAGCCAGGACACCCTCTATATGACCGTGGAGTATGGAAATGGCTATACCACCAGCCCCCATCGATATGTTATCCCCTGAGATACCGGAAAAAAACGTAAAACAGCGCGCCCCTGTCCCGAAACGGGACAGGGGCGCGCTGTTTTTTTAATTCCTATTGGGGCCCATGACATTCTCAGCCGCCCAGATAGGCCTTCTTGACGCTCTCATCCTGGAGCAGGGCGGCGCCGGTGCCGGTGGACACCACGCGGCCGGTCTCCAGCACGTAGCCCCGGTCGGCCACGGACAGGGCCATCTGGGCGTTCTGCTCCACCAGCAGGATGGTGGTGCCCGCCTGGTGCAGCCGCTTGATGATGTCAAAGATCTGCTCCACCAGGATGGGGGCCAGGCCCATGGAGGGCTCGTCCAGCATCAGCAGCTTGGGCTTGGACATGAGGGCGCGGCCCATGGCCAGCATCTGCTGCTCGCCGCCGGACAGGGTGCCGGCCACCTGCTTGCGCCGCTCCTTCAGCCGGGGGAACTGGGCGTACACCCGCTCCAGGCTGGCTGGGATCTCGGCGGCGGGGCGGGTATAGCCGCCCATCTGCAGGTTCTCCTCCACGCTCATCTGGAGGAACACCGCCCGGCCCTCGGGCACCTGGGCCAGGCCCTTGGGGATGAGCTTGTGGGCGGGGATGCCGCCGATGTTCTCCCCCTGGAAGGTGATGGAGCCGGTGTGGCTGTGGAGCAGGCCGGACACGGTCTTCAGGATGGTGGACTTGCCGGCGCCGTTGGCGCCGATGAGGGTGATGATCTCCCCCTCCTCCACGGTGAAGGAGACCCCCTTGACGGCGTGGATGGCGCCGTAATACACATTGATGTTCTCTACGTTCAGCATGGACACGGCGTCACTCACTCCTTCCGGTGCCCAGGTAGGCCTTGATGACCTCCGGGTTGTTCTGGATCTCCTGGGGGGTGCCCTTTGCGATGACCTGGCCGAAGTTGAGCACGCAGATGCCCTCGCAGATGCCCATGACCAGGTTCATGTCGTGCTCGATGAGCAGGATGGCGATCTGGAAGGTGTCCCGGATCTTGACGATGTTGTCCATCAGCTCGGAGGTCTCAGAGGGGTTCATGCCGGCGGCGGGCTCATCCAGCAGCAGCAGGGACGGGTTGGTGGCCAGGGCGCGGACGATCTCCAGCCGGCGCTGAGCGCCGTAGGGCAGGGAGCCGGCCTTGGCGCCGGCCAGGTCCTGCATGTCGAAGATGCTCAGCAGCTCCATGGCCCGGTCGTGGGCCAGCTTCTCGCTCTTCCAGTAGCCGGGCAGGCGGAAAATACTCTGCCACATGCCGCAGCCCACCTGGTTGTGCAGGCCGATCTTCACGTTGTCCTCCACGCTCAGGTTGGAGAACAGGCGGATGTTCTGGAAGGTACGGGCGATGCCCGCCCGGTTGACCTGGACGGTGTTCATGTTGTGGGTGTCCACGCCGTCCAGCAGCACGGTGCCCCGGGTGGGCTGGTACACCTTGGTCAGCAGGTTGAAGACCGTGGTCTTGCCCGCGCCGTTGGGGCCGATGAGGCCGGCGATCTCAGTGCGGCCGATGGCCATATTGAAGTCGTCCACGGCGGTCAGGCCGCCGAAGTCGATGCCCAGGTGCTGGGCCTCCAGAATGGGGTCCTTGTCGATGTCCCGCTCGGGGATCATGTTCTTGCTGGGCACGGGGACCAGCTTGGTCTCGGGACGAGGTGGTCTGCTCACTGTGCCGCGCCTCCCTTCTGCTCTTCCAGGTCGGCCTTGGTGATGCGGCTCTTCAGCTGGGCGAAGAAGCCCCGGATGGCCGGGTTGTTGGTGGCGATCATGACCAGGATCAGGACGATGGCATACACCAGCATCCGGTACTGATCCAGGTTGAAGCTGCGCAGCAGCTCGGGCAGCACGGTGAGGAAGGCCGCGGCGATGATGGAGCCGCGGATGTTGCCGATGCCGCCCAGCACCACGAAGACCAGGATGAGGATGGAGGTGTTGAAGTCGAATTTCTTGGGGGCCATGGAGGAGTAGTTCATGGCGTAGAGCACGCCGGCGGCGCCCGCCATCACGGCGGAGGTGACAAAGGCCATGAGCTTGTACTTGGTGGCGCCGATGCCCACGCTCTCGGCGGCGATGCGGTTGTCCCGCAGGGCCATGATGGCCCGGCCGGAGCGGCTGTTCACCAGGTTGAGGGTGATGGTCAGGGTGATGAGGATCAGGATGAAGCCGGCGGTGAAGCTGGCCAGCTTGGCGTTGCTGGTAAAGCCCATGGGCCCCTTCAGGATGGACTTGCCGCTCTCGCTCAGGTTGAGGGCCATCTCGTTCTGCAGGGAGAAGTGGAAGCCCTTTTCATCCACGCCCACATAGAGCACGTTGAAGATGTTGCGGATGATCTCGCCGAAGGCCAGGGTGACGATGGCCAGGTAGTCGCCCCGCAGGCGAAGCACGGGCACGCCCACGATGACGCCGGCCACGCCGGCCAGAGCCGCGCCCACCACCATGGCGATGGCCAGGCGGAGGCCGTCGTTGGGGATGACGTTCTGGAGGGACATGGCGGCCACCACGCCGGAGAAGGCGCCCACGCTCATGAAGCCGGCGTGGCCCAGGCTCAGCTCGCCGGAGATGCCCACCACCAGGTTCAGGGCGATGGCCATGACCACATAGGCGCAGATGGGCACCAGCTGGCCCTGGATGGAGGGGGACAGCAGGCCGCCCGCGTTGCAGGCCTGGAGGATGATGAAGGCGACGATGACGATGGCGTAGGTGATGGAGTTGTTGACCAGCCGCTTGCGGCCGGTAGAGAGCTTTTTCATATCGGCCACCTCACACTTTCTCGCGGATGGTCTTGCCCAGCAGGCCCGCAGGCTTGACCAGCAGCACGATGATGAGCACGGCGAAGACCACCGCGTCGGAGATGTTGGTGTTGATCACCTTGGCAAAGGTCTCGATGATGCCCAGCAGGATACCGCCCAGCATGGCGCCGGGGATGGAGCCGATGCCGCCGAACACGGCGGCGGTAAAGGCCTTGATGCCGGGCAGGGAGCCGCTGGTGGGGATCAGGTTCTTGTAGCTGGAGAAGAGCAGGGCGCTGGCGATGGCCGCCAGGGCGGAGCCGATGGCAAAGGTCATGGAGATGGTGCGGTTGACGTCGATGCCCATGAGCCGGGCCGCGTCCTTGTTCTCCGAGCAGGCCCGCATGGCCTTGCCCATCTTGGTCTTGCTGGTGAACCAGGTGAGGGCCAGCATGATGACGATACACACCAGCACGGTGACCAGGGACACGTAGGTGATGTTCACCCCTTCAATGGGCAGGGAGCCCTCGGGAATGACGGAGGTAAACACCTTGGGGTCGGCGCCCCACAGCAGCAGGGCGGCGTTCTGCAAAAAGTAGCTGACGCCGATGGCGGTGATGAGCACCGCCAGGGAGGACGCCTGGCGCAGGGGCTTGTAGGCCAGGCCTTCGATGACCACGCCCAGGACGGTGCACACCACCACGGCCAGCAGGATGCCCACGATGGGGTTGAGCCCGAAGCTGCCGGTGGCGAAGAAAATCATGTAGGCGCCCACCATGATGACGTCGCCGTGGGCAAAGTTCAGCATCTTGGCGATGCCGTATACCATGGTGTAGCCCAGGGCGATGATGGCGTAGACGCTGCCCAGGCTGATGCCGGTGATGAGATTATTGAGGAAACTCAAGCCATTCACCTCTCTCTGTGTATTTCAGGCACTGTGTATGGCAGAAACATCAGCGGCCCGCCGGGCTGCGGATGTGTCCGCCATACAAACGGATAATACGGGGAAAAGCGGGCTGCCGGGTGCGCCGGCAACCCGCTTTCAATCCCTATGTCAGCGGAGCTGGATCAACTTACTGGGTGACGTACACGCCGCCCTCGACCTTGACCACCACGGGGGCCTTGGAGACCTCGCCGTTGGTGGACCAGGTCATGCCGGTGCCGGTCAGGCCGTCCACGCTGAAGTCGGCGGAGGTGAACTGGGCGATCAGGGCCTCGCAGATGTCCTGGGCGCTCATGTCGGCGGTGATGCCGGCGGCCTGGCAGGCCTCATAGATGGCGTACATGCAGTCATAGCCGTCAGCGGCGAACTGGTTGGGCAGGCCGCCGTAGGCGGACTCGTACTCCTCCACGAACTGGACGGTGCGGTCATCGGTGGCCCAGGCGTTGAAGGGGGTCATGAGCATCAGGCCCTCGGCCAGGGAGGTGTCAAAGCCCTCCAGGTCCAGAATGCCGTCCATGCCGTCGCAGCCGAAGAAGGTGGGCGCATAGCCCATGCTCTTGGCCTGGGACAGAATCAGGGAAGCGGGGGTGTAGTAGATGGGCATGAACACCAGGTCGGCGCCGGCGTCCTTGGCGGCGGTCAGCTGCACGTTGAAGTCGGTGTTGTTGTCGTCGGGGAAGGTCTGGACGGTGACAACCTCCAGGCCGATCTCGTCGGCGGTGGACTGGAAGGCGGTGTAGATGCCGGTGGAGTAGGCGTCGCCGTTGTTGTAGATAACGGCCACCTTGGTGCCCAGGTTGTTATCCTTGATGTAGTTGGCGGCGGTCTTGCCCTGGTTGGGGTCGGTGAAGCAGACCTGGAACACGTTGTCCTTGCCCTCGGTCACGTCGGTGGAGGAGGCGGAGGGGGTCAGCTGGAAGTAGCGGGCGGAGTAGGTCTCGGCGGCCACGGCCACGCAGGGGTTGGTGGTGGTGCAGCCGTAGATGATCTGGGTGCCGTCGCCGATGAGCTTGTTGTAGGCGTTGACAGCCTTCTCGGTGTCGCCCTCATCGTCCTGGAAGTCCAGGGAGAACTGCAGGCCGCCCAGGGCGTTGATCTCCTCAATGGCCACCTCGGCGCCCTGCTTGGTGGCAAGGCCGTACACGGCGGCGGAGCCGGTCAGGGGGCCGATGCCGCCGATCTTGATGGTGCCGGTGGTATCGCCGGTGCCGTTGGTCTCAGTGCCGGTGCTGGCGCTGGGAGCGGGGCTGTTGTTGCCGGTGGTATCGCCGCCGGTGCTGCCGTCGCTTCCGCAGCCGGCGAGCATGGAGAGGCACAGCGCGGAGGCCATTACAAGAGAGAGAACACGAAACTTCTTCATTTCATTTACCTCCTTTAAGGTTGTTGACAATTATAATCTTCGCCTTCGGAATTGTCAACCTCATTCTTGCACAACAGGAGGTCTTTGCACCCTTCCCTCTCTCGGCGCTTTGTACCAATCCGCCCCGTTTCACCCCCCAGCGGGGCGTTTCCGCCGGTCAGATGACCAGGCCGCCGTTGGGGCAAAGCACCTGTCCGGTGATGAAATCCGCCCCCTCCGACGCCAAAAACAGCACGCTTTCCGCCACATCTTCCGCCTTTCCGATGCGCTCCAGAGGGGTCTCCTCCCGCAGGGCGTCCAGGTCCTCGGCGGTGAGATTTCGGTTCATTTCCGTGTCGATCACCCCCGGCGCCACGCAGTTTACCGCAATTCCGGAGGGCCCCAGCTCCTTGGCCAGGGCCTTTGTCAGGCCGATGATCCCCGCCTTGGAGGCGGAGTAGGCCGCCTCGCAGGAGGCGCCCACCTGGCCCCACATGGAGGAAATGGTGATAATTTTCCCCTTTTTCCGGTGGATCATGTGAGGAAGCACCGCTTTACAGCAGTAGAATGGGCCGTCCAGGTTGACGGCCATCAGCTGCCGCCAGTCCGCCGGGGTCATGTCCCCCAACAGGCCCACCCAGCTCCTGCCTGCGTTGCACACCAGAATGTCAAGTTGACAAAATTTATCCAACACATTGTCAACCATAAACTGTACCTGTTCCGGGTCGGCCACGTCGGCCTTCACCGCCATGGCGGTGTGTCCCGCCTCCCGGAGCTCCTCCACCAGGGCCAGGGCCTTCTCCTCGCTGCGGCAATAGTTCACCGCCACGGCGTATCCCGCCCGGGCCAGCCGCCGGGCCGTGGCCGCGCCGATGCCCCGGGATGCCCCGGTGATCAGGGCTGTCTTCTGTTCCATATCTCTCTCCCTCTCAGTCGTTGTTCCGCCAGGTCTCCCGGCGCAGCCACCGGACGCACAGGGGCAGCCAGGTGGCCGCCTGCTCGTCCTGCCAGCCCGGGTCGCCCCCCGACTCGGCGGTGGCGGTGCCCATGGCGTGGGGGCCGTGGCCGTAGTAGTGGAGCTCCAGGGGCACCCCCTGCCGCCGCAGGGCCCAGGCGTAGAGCAGGGTGTTCTCCGCCGGGACGGTGCGGTCGGTGTCCGTGGTCCAAATAAACGTGGGCGGATTGCCCGGCGTCACGCTCTTCTCCAGGGACAGCTTCTCCAGCTCAGTCGGCAGCGCCTCCCGGCCGGTCAGGCGGAAGAAGCTGTCCCTGTGGGCCCACTCCCCCGCCGAGATCACCGGGTAGCTGAGGATGGCCGCGTCGGGCCGCACCTCCTCGGGAGTCAGGCCCAGCTTCTCCCCGATGACCGGGTCGCCCCACAGGTTGGCCAGGCAGCCCGCCAGGTGGCCGCCGGCGGAAAAGCCGCACACCGCAATGCGGTCGGGCCGGATGCCGTACCGTGCCCCGTTCCGGCGGAGAAAGGCCACCGCCGCCGCGGCCTCCAGCAGGGCCTGGGGCCACCGGTCGGGCTCCACGCTGTAACGCAGCACAAAGGCCTGCACCCCGCCGTGGAGGAAGTCCAGGGCTACCGGCTCGGCCTCGCTGTCTGCGGTCAGCCGGTAGCCGCCCCCGGGCAGGATCAACACGCCCCAGCGCTCTCCCCAGGGCGCGGCTCCGGTCTTCTCCCTGGCGTAGGCAGTCAGGGAGATCTCCGTCGCCCCTTGCGGCAGGGCGGGACAGATCTGTTCCCGTCCGAATCGCTCATATATCATGGTATCGCTCCTCCTTCCGCCCCTGGCGGCCGCTGAACTGTCCTCAGTATAACAGCATTTTCCCCTGCTGCATACCCTCCCCCTCCGCCGCCTTAGAGGCGATTTTATTTTTTCTCAGTCTTTTTTAAAAAAACTGTTGACAAAGGGCACCTTCATGGATATAATAGATTTTGCCCTTTGGACGATTAGCTCAGCTGGTACGAGCATCCGCTTGACGTGCGGGAGGTCACAGGTTCGAATCCTGTATCGTCCACCACAGTACAAAGCCCTGAAGCCGTAAGTCTTCAGGGCTTTTGTCATTTTCACGGACAGAACTTTGCCCTTTCGGCGGTCTATTCAAACTGAACGGAACAATATACGCAGCTTGGAACGCAAAACACCCCGGCGCCATGCTTGAAGCAGGCGCCGGGGTGTTTTCCTGTTTTCCCGTCCGGCAGATGCGGGCGCGCCCCGGTCCAATAAAAAGCACCGGGGTATGCGCGCGATTAGGCGCACCCGAACCCTCCCGGAAACCAGCTCCGGCTGCGCCGTGTCAATTGTCAAAGAGATAGAGCAAATAGCCGTACCCCTCGGCCTCCATCTTGGCGTAGGGGACAAACCGCAGGGCCGCACTGTTGATGCAGTAGCGCACGCCGTTGGGGGACTCGGGATCTCCGGTAAAGACGTGTCCCAGGTGGGAGTCCCCGGCCCGGCTGCGGACCTCGGTGCGGTGCATGCCGTGGCTGTCGTCCGGGAGCTCCACCAGAGCGGGCGCTTCGATCGGCTTGGAAAAGGCGGGCCAGCCGCAGCCGCTCTCAAACTTGTCCGTGGAGGAGAACAGCGGCTCGCCGGTGACCACGTCCACATAGATGCCCTTCTCAAACTGATTCCAGAATTCGTTGGCAAAGGGCCGCTCGGTGCCGCTCTCCTGGGTGACCCGGTACTGCTCGGCGGTCAGCTTGTCCCGGATGGCCTCCGCCGCCGGCTTCTGGTAGTCGCCGGGGTCGATGTGCAGCTGGGAGAAAAGCCGCATCTCCTCCCGGGGAATGTGGCAGTAGCCGCCGGGGTTCTTCTCCAGATAGTCCTGGTGGTACTCCTCCGCCGGATAGAAGTTCACCAGCGGGCCGATCTCCACAAAAAACGCCTTGCTGCGGCTGCGCTCGATGTCCGCGATGCGCTCCACTGTCTCTCTGGCCTTGTCATTGGTGTAGTAGACGCCGGTCTGATACTGGCTGCCCTTGTCGTTGCCCTGCTGGTTCTGCACCGTGGGGTCGATGACGTAGAAGTAGGCCAGCAACAGGGCGTCCAGGCTGACCTGCTCCGGGTCGTACTCCACCCGCACCGTCTCCCGGAAGCCGGTCTCGCCGGTGGAGACCGTCCGGTAGTTGGCGTCGGCCTCACCGGTGCCGTTGGCATAGCCGCTCTGGGCGTCAATCACGCCCGGGATGGACTGCATCAGCGCCTCGATCCCCCAAAAACAGCCGCCGGCCAGATAAATCACATTCTCTTCTGTGTCCATTTGCATACGCTCCTTCGCGGACATGTCACCGGTGTGCACGGCCGCCTGCTCATGATTCTGTTTCGTCTCTGTCCGCCCCTGCGCCGCCCCAACGGGGCCGGCGCAGCTGCTCAGCAGCAGCACTAGGGCCAGCAAAGGCGCCAATCTGTTTCGATGCACAGTGGAAACCTCCTGTTCTTCCGGACACGCCGCGCTCCTAGCCCATATGCTTGGCATCCATGGCCACCGCCTGATCCACCAGCTCCTGAAGGGCATCCATCTGCTTCTGCTCTGTCAGCGCCCCGACAATGGGTCCTCCCACAATGGCCCCATTCCGGTCCACCACATAGGTCGTGGGGAAGGCATACACATCGGAGGCAAACATGCCGGCTTCGCTGTCGGCATCAAAGTACACGTTCCGGTAGGTGGCCCCCTTCTTGGCCAGCACGTCCTTCGCGTCGGCAATGGCGGTCTTGTCGCCGCCCAGTGTGAAGGCGTTGATGCCGATCAGGGCGGCTCCCTTCTCCGACAGCTCCCGGTTCAGTGCGTCCAGCTCGGAAAGCTCTCCCACGCAGGGACCGCAGGTGGTGAACCAGAAGTTGACCACCGTGGCGGCGCTGCCGCCGAAGAGCTCGTCGCTCTTGACCGCATTGCCCTCCAGATCCATGCCCTCAAAGGCCGGAAAGTGCATCATATCTCCCTCCGCGGAGTCCATGCCCTCCTTGTCCATCATAGCGTCCTCGCCGCCCATGTCCTTGTCCATCATGGCGTCCTTGCCGCCCATGTCCTTGTCCATCATGGCGTCCTTGCCGTCCATGTCCTTGTCCATCATGGCGTCCTTGCCGTCCATGTCCTGCTTGTCCGTCATGGCGGGTTCCATACTGCCCGCAGACCCTTTATCGCCCATGCCCTTCTTGCTGTTCATTGTACCACAGGATGCCAGAGACAGCATCAGGAGCGCTGCCATCAGAAGGGCGGTCATTCGTCTCATCATCATGTTTGTTCTCCTTTCATTGATTCCGTTGGTTTTTCTAGGTGTTTCCCTTTTCTCGCGCATGCACGGTCCCTGTCCTCTCCTGTCCCGAGGCCGCAGCGGAAGCGGACTGCTCCGGTGGGACAATGGCGGACGCACATTCCGCAGCGGATGCACTCGGAGTGGTTGGGCGTCCTGGTCACATCCACATCCATCTTGCACGCTCTGGCGCACTTTCCGCAGGAGATGCACTTTGCCCTGTCCACATCCATCCGGACCATGGAGACCCGGTTGAAGAGGGCGTAAAAAGCGCCCAGCGGACAGAGCCACTTGCAGAACGGGCGGAAGAATACGGCGCTCAGGGCGAGCACTGCCAGCAGGATGCCGAATTTCCAGGTGAACAGCGTCCCCAGCGCCGCCCGGATGCTCTCATTGGTCAGCGCCAGCGGGATGGCGCCCTCCAGCACTCCCTGGGGACAGAGGTATTTGCAGAAAAAGGGATCTCCCAGTCCCACATCGTTCACTGCCAGTGCGGGCAGGAGCACCACCATCACCAGCAGGACCCCGTATTTGACCCAGGTCAGGGGGGCCAGACGTCTGGTGGAGCGCTTTTTGATCGGAATACGGTGCATCAGCTCCTGAAACCAGCCGAAGGGGCACAGAAACCCGCAGATAAAACGCCCCAGCAGCACGCCCAGCAGAATGAGCAGCCCGGTGATATAGTAGGAAAAATGGAACTTGGAGGAGCCCGCCACCGCCTGAAAGGCCCCGATGGGACAGGCTCCGGCCGCGGCCGGGCAGGAGTAGCAGTTGAGTCCCGGCACGCACACCGTCTTGCCTGGCCCCCGGTAGAGGCCGCCCCGGAGAAAATTGGGGAGGTGGAGATTGGTCAGCAGAACTGCCCCGGCCTGTATCCAGCCCCGCAGACGGGCCGCGAGCGGGGACAACCGAACTCGTTTTTTATCCAATGCCCACACACTCCAGACATATCTTGACGGCCTTTCCCAGTACCAGGGCCGCCTCTCCCCGCCAGGCGCCATAGGCCGCCATGGCTCCGCCCGTCGCCAGCAGCAGCAGCTGGACGGCAATCTTTGTTCTGTGACGCAACACGATTCCTCCTCAGCCAGGTTGGCCCTATCATACTCCGCCGCAGTTAAAATCCCTGTTAAGAACAAAAACTTAACACAAACTTTATCCCTCTCTGGTATAATGTTGACATCCTGACAATACGGCAAGAGAGGAGGGACCGCCGTGCATCTTTTGGTCGTGGAGGACGAGCGCGCCCTGTGCGAGACCATCGTCCGGAGCCTGCGGCGGCTGGCGTACAGCGTGGACCACTGCTATGACGGGGAGCGGGCTCTGGAGCTGCTCCAGACCGAGCGGTACGACCTGGTGATTCTGGACCTGAACCTGCCCGGCAGGGACGGCATGACCGTGCTCCGCACGCTGCGGCAGACCGACCGGGAGACCCGGGTGCTGATTTTATCCGCGCGGAACGAGGTGTCCGACAAGGTGGCCGGGCTGGACGCCGGGGCCAGCGACTACCTGTCAAAGCCCTTCCACCTGGCGGAGCTGGAGGCGCGCATCCGCAGTCTGACCCTGCGGCAGTTCACCCAGCGCGACGTGCTGCTCACCTGCGGGGCGCTGACCTTTGACACCAAGGCCCGCGCCGCCCTGGTCCGCGGACAGGCGCTGACCCTCACCCGCAAGGAGACCGGCATCGTGGAGTACCTGATGCTCCACCAGGGCCGCCCCGTCAGCCAGGAGGAGCTGCTGGAGCACGTCTGGGACAACAGTGTGGACAATTTCAGCAACTCCATCCGGGTCCATATCTCGGCCCTGTGGAAGAAGCTCCGGGCCGCCCTGGGCTACGATCCCATCCGCAACCGCATCGGCGAGGGCTATCTGATGGGAGGGCCGGAGCCATGAGACAGCTTTCTCTCCAGTGGCGCATCACCCTGATGACCGCCCTGCTCATCGGCGTCACCTGCGTCTCCATGAAGCTGCTGCTCTGCTCCTCCGGCATGCATTACATGGACGACATCGGCGACTTTGTCCGCGCCTACGGCGGGCCGGAGGCCTCCGATCCCCAGCTCTCCGGGCTGAACCGGGCGCTCCCCGCCGTGATCTACGAGGCCCAGGAGTCCTTCTGTATGACCAACTGGCTTATCACCGCCGTGGTCACCCTGGCCAGCGGCGTGCTGGCCTATTTTGTCAGCGGCCGGGCCCTGCGGCCCCTGCGCGCCTTCACCGCCCGGGTGGAGCGGGTACAGCTGAACAACCTGGGAGACATGCAGATGGACGAGGAGGTCCTGCCGGAGTTCCGCCGGCTGAGCCGCTCCTTCAACCGGATGCTGGAGCGGCTCAGCCGCGCCTTTGAGGCCCAGCGGCAGTTCACCGGCAACGCCGCCCATGAGCTGCGCACGCCCCTGGCCCTGATGCAGGCCCAGCTGGAGCTGTTCTCCGCCGAGCACCCCGACGTGCTGCCGGAGACGGCGGAGTTTCTCCGGCTGCTGCGGGAGCAGACGGAGCGGCTGACCCAGATGTCCAAGACCCTGCTGGAGATGAGCAGCCTGCAGTCGGCATCCCGCACGGACCACATCCAGCTGGGGCCCATGATCGAAGAGATCTTCACCGATCTGGCCCCCCTGGCGGAGCAGAGCGGCATTGTGCTGGAACGGGAGGGCGACGCCGCCATGACGGGCAGCGATCCGCTCCTCTACCGTCTGCTCTTCAATCTGACGGAGAACGCCATCAAGTACAACCGCCCCGGCGGCGCGGTGCGGGTATCCGTGTCCTCACAGCCGGAGCACCTGCTCATCCGCATCGCCGACGCCGGCCGGGGCATCCCGGAGGAATACCGGCAGAGCATCTTCCACCCCTTCTTCCGGGTGGACCAGTCCCGCAGCAGGGAGTGCGGCGGGGTCGGTCTGGGCCTGTCCCTCGTGTGGGAAATCGCCGCCATCCACGGCGGCTGCGTGTGGGTGGAGCAGAGTTCGGAGCAGGGAACCACCATCGCCGTGGCCTTTCCCCTCCGGTGAGCGCCCGGGACCAACCCCCGGGACGGACTCCAGCCCCAGGGGAGGCTCTCTCCCGGCGGGATTCCATTTGAAACCGCGGCGCTTGTATGCTACAATGCCAGCACAAACCACGCTTACGCGCCGCCCCTACCCACCGGAATCCAACCAGAAGAGGAGGCCGCCATGAAACTGCGTCAGACCTTTACCTGCCCGCTGGAGCTGACCCACGACATGCTCAAGGGCAAATGGAAGCCCATCATCCTGTGGCGGCTGCGGCTGGGAAAGACCACCCTGGCCCAGCTGGAACGGGACATTGACGGCATCACCCAGAAGATGCTGCTGGAGCACCTGAAGGAGCTGGCCGCCTTCGGCTTTGTGGACAAGGAGGTGTCAGGGGGCTACCCCCTCAAGACCGTCTACTTTCTCACCCGTCCCCAGGGGGAGCGGGTGCTGGCCGCCCTCACCATCATGCAGGAAATCGGCATTGACTACATGAAGGCCCACGGCATGGAGGAGCCCCTGCGGGAGCGGGGCCTGCTGTGAGCCATACCCACGAAAAAGTGGGTAATTTACGCGGGAGGAAAACCTTGCTATGATGGCCTTACAGACCATTAAAGTAGGTTTTTCCTATGAGAGTAACCAGCCACGGCATTGTAGACGGCGTCATCCACGACCGCTACGGCAAGCACGGCGAGCACCACAACGAGAATGGCGTTCCCACCTACTCCCTGCCCCTGGAGATCCACGACGCCCCCCAGGGCGCCAAGAGCTTTGCCCTCTTCCTGGAGGACAAGGATGCCTGCGCGGTGAGCGGCGGCTTCTCCTGGGTCCACTGGGTGGCGGCCAACATCACCAGCACCAAGGTGGAGGAGAACGCCAGCCAGAACAACCCCGACTTCGTCCAGGGCCTGAACAGCTGGGTGAGCCTCCAGGGCGGCCAGCAGGACCCCGCCCTCTCCGTCTGCTACGGCGGCATGGCGCCCCCCAACGAGCCCCACACCTATGAGCTCCACGTCTACGCCCTGGACACCCTGCTGGATTTGAAGGACGGCTTCTGGTTCCACGAGATGTTCCGCCAGATGGAGGGACACATTCTGGATCAGGTCACCATCAAGGGGACCTACCGAAACTAAGGAGGCTGCTATGGGAGACCAGGTGCGGGAAATCTGCCTTATCGCCCCGTCGGAGCGTCTGGCTAGAAAGGCCCAGGCCATCATCAGGGAGATGGATGCGCCGGTGGCGGTCTATCAGGCCTCTCTGGAGGACGCCGCCCAGTGCGCGCGGCAGCTGATGGAGCGGGGCGCACAGGTATTTATCAGCCGCACCGGGACCCAGGCCCTGCTGGAGCAGGCGCTGGACGCCACCGTGGTGGGCATCCCCACCATGCTCTCCGACTACATGGAAATTCTGGACGGCGCTCAGAGAGCCGGCGGGCCGGTGGCTTTTTTCGCCTACGACAGCCTGACCGACGACGTCAAGACCATCTGCTCCCTGCTTCACATTGACGCCCGGCACTACGGCTTCCGCTCTATGGCGGACGGAGAGCCCTGTGTCCGCCAGGCCATTGCCGACGGTATGGTGCTGGGCGTAGGCGGCGCGGTGACCGAGATCCCGGCCCGGCGGCTGGGACTGCCCTATCTGCCCCTGGAGAATTCCGCGGAGTCCATCACCTCCGCCATCCGCACCGCCATGCGGATGCTGAAACTGAAGCAGCAGGAGCGCATGAAGCAGGAGCAGCTTCAGCTCCAGCTGGAGCGGTACCAGGCCGTCTTTCAGTTCACCCACGACGGGATTATCGCCATTGATCAGTCCGGACAGGTGGATCTGATCAACCCGGTGGCCCAGCGGATTCTGAACCGGCCGGGCAAGACCGCCCTGGGCCGGTTCATCCTGGACGAGATCCCCCGCTCCAATCTGTGGACCGCCCTCCAGACCGGTCGGCCCCAGCTGGACACCCTCAACGACATCAAGGGCACCACGGTATACAGCAACAGCATCCCTATTGAGGTGGGCGGACAGCTCCGAGGGGTGGTGGCCACCTTCCAGGACGTGAAAAGCCTCCAGAGCAGCGAGCGGAAAATCCGCATCGGCCTCCACGCCAAGGGCCTCACCGCCAAGTACTCCTTTGAGGACATTCTGGGGGTCTCCCCCGGTCTGACCTCCGCGGTGGAGATCGCCCGGAGCTACGCCGCCGCCAGGGCCACCGTCCTCATCATGGGTGAGACGGGCACGGGCAAGGAGCTCTTTGCCCAGAGCATCCACACCGCCAGCCCCCGGCAGGGCGGGCCCTTTGTGGTGGTCAACTGCGCCACGCTGGACAAAAACCTGCTGGAGTCCGAGCTGTTCGGCTATGTGGAGGGCGCCTTTACCGGGGCGCTGAAGGGGGGCAAGACCGGCCTGTTCGAGCTGGCCCACACCGGCACCCTGTTTCTGGACGAGATCGGTGAAATCCCCCTGGACCTTCAGGCCAAGCTGCTCCGGGTCCTTCAGGAGCGGGAGATCCGCCGGCTGGGCAGCGGCACCGTGGTGCCGGTGGACGTGCGCATCATCGCCGCCACCAACCGGGATCTGGCTCAGGAGGTGGCCCAGGGGCAGTTCCGGGCCGACCTCTACTACCGGCTGAACATTCTCAGCCTGCGGATTCCCCCGCTCCGGCAGCGGACCGAGGACGTGCCCATTCTGGCCGACGCCTTTTTCCGCAAATTTGTGGGAGAGCAGTACGACACCCTGCATCCCTTTCTCTGCCAGGTGCTGGACCAGCTGTCCGCCTACCAGTGGCCGGGCAACATCCGGGAGCTGCAGAACTTTGTGGAGCGGCTGTCCGTGCTGCTCACCGTGTCCCAGCTGGCCCAGGTGCCCGCCGGCCTGCTGGGTGAGCTCATCAACTACCAGATGGAGGGCACGGAGAAGGCGTCGCCCACGCTCCCCTCGGAGGCCGAGGTGCTGACCGCCGCCCTGCTGCGCAACGGCCGCGCCATTGGCCGCACCGCCGCCGACCTGGGTATCAGCCGCACCACCCTATGGCGCAAGCTGAAGCAGTACGGCATCCAGCCCTGATGTTTCACAGCGTTTCATATGCGTCGAAATATCTTGAAACTATATGAAACATCCCGCCCGGGATGTACCTCCGCTCAACAGCGGGAAGGTCCGTTTTCACGGATCTTCCCGCTTTTTTTATGCCCTGGTGCCAGGGCTTTCCGGGAATCGGGCGAGAGGTTGGCACGCCGCTTGCTCTTATTTAGGGCGTCTAACAAAACTCCACTCCAGAAAGGATGCATGGAATATGGAAAGCAAGAAAGGACTGCTCAGCGGCGTGGTGGTACTGGATCTGTCCCGGGTGCTGGCCGGCCCCTACTGCGGCATGATGCTGGCCGACATGGGCGCCACGGTCATCAAGGTGGAGCTCCCCGGCCGGGGCGATGACGCCCGGAGCAATTTCCCCATTGTCAACGGCGAGAGCGCCTACTACATGAACCTGAACCGGAACAAGCAGGGCATCACCCTGAACCTGAAGTCGGAGAAGGGCAAGGAGATCTTCCGGGAGCTGGTGAAGAAGAGCGACATCCTCATCGAGAACTACCGGCCCGGCGTGATGGAGAAGCTGGGCCTGGGGTATGAGGACCTGCGGAAGCTCAATCCCGCCCTGGTGTACGGCTGCGTCTCCGGCTTCGGCCACTACGGCCCCTACAGCCAGCGGGCGGGCTACGACATCATCGGCCAGGCCATGAGCGGCCTGATGAGCACCACCGGCTGGCCCGGCGGCGAGCCCACCCGCACCGGCACCGCCATTGCCGACGTGATGGCCGGTCTGAGCTGCTGCACCGGCATTCTCTCCGCCTACATCAACCGCCTCAAGACCGGCGTGGGCGAAAAGGTGGACGTGGCCCTGGTGGACTCCATGGTGTCCTCCCTGGAGATCATCAACATCATCTACCTGTGCACCGGTAAGATCCCCCAGCGCATCGGCAACCGCTACGAGGCCATCTACCCCTACGACTCCTTCAAGGCCGCCGACGGCAGCCTGGTCATCGGCGCGGGCAACGACAAGCTGTTCGGCCTGCTGTGCGGGGTGATGGGGATGCCCCAGCTGCTGGAGGACCCCCGCTTCAACTGCAACAACCAGCGGGTGCTCAACAACGCCCAGCTCAAGCCCTACATCGAGGAGTGGCTCAAGGACAAGACCATTGACGCCACGGTGGAGCGGCTGCTGGCCGTGGGCATCCCCGCCGCCCCCATCAACACCATCGACCGGGTGGCCGCCGACCCCCACATCGCCGGGGCTCGGGAGATGTTCGTGGAGATCGACCACCCCAAGGCCGGCCGGCTGAAGATGACCGGCAACCAGATCAAGCTGACCAACAACAAGATCGACACCTTCACCCCCGCCCCCCTGCTGGGAGAGCACAACAGCCAGGTCCTGGGAGACATGCTGGGCCTGACGGCGGAGGAGGTGGAAGAGCTGGCCGCGTCCGGCGTCCTGTGACCCCCTTCCGGAGGCATCCGCACCAACCCGAATTTGACAAGGAGGTATGAGCAATGGACTCCGTCCTGATCTCCGGCATTTCCCTGGCCGTTCTTATCGGCGTGATCGCCCTTGGCTTTCTGAAAAAATGGAATGTAGGCATTCTCTCCTTCGGCGCCGCCCTGCTGATGGGAATGGCGGCCGGCATGACCCAGAAGCAGATCGTGGCCGGCTTCAACACCTCGCTGTTCATCATCCTGCTGGGCTCCATGTTCCTCTTCGGCATCGCCCAGATCAACGGCACCATGGACCTGCTGGCCAAGAAGGTGGTGGCCCTGGCGGGCGGGAGAGGGTGGTCCGTGCCCATCTTCATGTTCCTGCTGGGCGCCCTGGTGGCCGCCCTGGGCCCCGGCACCATCCCCGGCTTCGGCATCGCGGCCATGTTCGGCGTGCCCCTGGCCCTGGAGATGAAGGCCGACCCCTTCCTGTTCTGCACCATCGGCCAGATGGGGGCCATTGCCGGCGGCATGGTGCCCTGGGCCCCCACCGGCGTGGTGGGCATCACCAAGGCCGCCGAGGCGGGATACACCGAGAATGTGGCCCTGCCTCTGTTCCTCAACACCCTGCTGGGCACCCTCTTTGTCTCGGTCCTGCTGTTCATCCTCTACCGGGGCTGGCGGGTCAAGGGCAGCGCGGACCGCAAGAGCTGGAAGGACATCCCCAGGTTCAACCGCAACCAGTGGCTCACCCTGGCGGCCATTCTGGTCATGGTGGTGTGCGTGGTGGTGTTCAAGACCGACATCGGCCTGACCTGCTTCCTGCTGGCCTGCATCCTGGTGGCCCTGAAGGTGGCTGACATCCGGGAGGGCGTCCAGTCCATCCCCTGGAACACCATCCTGCTGATCACCGGCATCGGCGTGCTGATGAACGTGGTCATCACCGCCGGCGGCATCGAGCTGCTGGCCAGGGGCCTTGCCAGCATCATGATCCCCCGCACCGCCCCCGCCCTCATCGCCCTGGCCTCCGGCGTCATGAGCTGGTTCAGCTCCACCTCCGGCGTGGTCATGCCCACCATGATCCCCACCGTGCCCGCCATCCTGTCCAACCTGGGCCCCGGGGCCGCCTCCATCCCGCCCATGCTGATGGTGTCCGCCCTGACGGTGGGCTCCTCCTGCGCCGGTATCAGCCCCGCCTCCACCGGCGGCGGCCTCATCATGGCCTCCCTGGCCGGCGACCTGAAGGACCACAACATCCCCCTGGACCACAACAAGCTCTTTATCAAGCTGTTCCTCACCTCCATCTTCTCGGTCATGATGGCGGTGCTCTTCGCCTTCATCGGCGGCTATAATTTCACGCCCTACGGCTGATAGGGCAGCAAGGAGGAAATTTTATGGGAATGACCATAAGTGAAAAAATACTGGCGCGGGCCTCCGGCCGGTCGTCGGTCAAGGCGGGCGAAATCGTCTGGGCCAAGGTGGACAAGGCCATGATGGACGACATCCTGGGCCCCCGGGTGGAGATTGCGGAGAAGCTGAAGCTGCTGGGCGCCAAGGTCTGGAACCCGGACCGGGTGACCATTATCTCCGACCACTACACGCCCCCCGCCAACGCCAAGCAGGCGGAGATCGTCAAGTTCACCCGGGAGTGGGCCTGTGAGAACCATGTGGAGCACTACTACGAGTTCGCCGGTCCCTGCCACCAGGTGATGGTGGAGAAGGGCCGGGTGGCCCCCGGCGAGGTGGTGGTGGGCACCGACTCCCACACCTGTACCTACGGCGCCCTGGGGGCCTTCGCCACCGGCATCGGCTCCACCGAGATGCTGGGCGTGCTGGCCACCGGCGAGATCTGGCTCAAGGTGCCCCAGACCATCCGCCTGCGGTTTGACGGCGCCCTCCAGCCCGGGGTCATGGCCAAGGACGTGGCCCTGCGGGCCATCGGCACCGTGGGCCACAACGGCGCCACCTACAAGGCCATGGAGTTCTGCGGCTCCACCTTCCGGTCCATGATCATGGATGAGCGGCTGTGCGTGGCCAACATGGCGGTGGAGGCGGGGGCCAAAAACGGCCTCATCCCCTATGACAGCATTACCCAGGCCTATCTGCGGGAGCTGGGCGTGGACGGCGGCTGGCCCTGCGAGAGCGACCCGGACGCGGTGTACTGTCAGGACCTGCACTTTGACGCCAGCGCCCTGGAGCCCCTGTGCGCCTGCCCCCACGAGGTGGACAACGTGGCCCCGGTCCGCCAGGTGACCGATGTTGCCATCCATCAGGCCTATCTGGGCTCCTGCACCGGCGGACGGTATCACGACCTGGCCCAGGCGGCCAGCCTCCTCCGGGGCAGAAAGATTGCCAAGGGCATTCGCCTGCTGGTGTCTCCCGCCTCCCGGGAGATCTGGGAGCGCTGCGCCCGGGAGGGCATCCTCACCACCCTCTCCGAGGCGGGGGCCACGGTGCTGGCCTCCAGCTGCGGAGCCTGCCTGGGCATTCACTCCGGCGCCATCGGCGCCGGGGAGGTGTGCGTGTCCGCCACCAACCGCAACTTCATCGGGCGCATGGGCAGCAAGCAGGGCCAGGTCTATCTGGCCTCCCCCCTCACGGTGGCCGCCTCCGCCCTCACCGGACGGCTCACTGACCCCCGGGATATCTGTTAACGGAAAGGAGGCCCCCTTATGTCACATCTGATTTACGGCACCGCCCTGAAATACGGCGACAACATCAATACCGACATCATCTCTCCCCCGGCCTACATGGAGCTGCCCATCGAGGAGGCGGCCCGGTACGCCATGAGCCCTGTGGAAGACACCTTTGCCGCCCGCTGCAAGCCGGGCGACCTCTTTGTGGCCGAGAAGAACCTGGGCTCCGGCTCCAGCCGGGAGACCGCCCCCCTCACCCTCCGGGCCCTGGGCATCAAGACCATTGTGGCCCAGTCCTACGCCCGTATCTTCTACCGCAACTGCATCAATCTGGGCATTCTGGCCATCGAGTGCCCTGAGACCGACAAGATCTCCGAGGGCGATAAGCTGGAGATCGACTACCAGAACGGCGTCATCCACAACCTGACCACCGGCCGGGAGCTGCCCTGTGACCCCATCCCCAGCCATATCATGGACCTGGTGGCCCGGGGCGGGCTGGTGGAGTACCTGAAGGGACGCATCAAGACATCATAAGGAGGTAACGTTATGCACCCTGAAATGGAGGCCCTGCGCTGCGCCATTGTCCGCGGCGGCACCAGCAAGGGCATTTTTATCATGAAGAACGAGCTGCCCGCCGACCCCGTCCTGCGGGACAAGGCCATTCTGGCCATCTACGGCAGCCCCGACCTGCGGCAGATCGACGGCCTGGGCGGCGCGGACACCCTTACCAGCAAGCTGGCCATCATCGGCCCGGCCACCAAGGAGGGCGCCGACGTGGACTACACCTTCGGCCAGGTGAGCATCACCGACCCCTTTGTGGACTACGGCGGCAACTGCGGCAACATCTCCTCCGCCGTGGGCCCCTTTGCCATTGACATGGGCCTGGTGGAGGCGGTGGAGCCGGTGACCACGGTGCGCATCCACCTGACCAACACCGGCCGCATCCTCACCGCCCAGGTCCCCGTCAGGGGCGGCAAGGCGGCGGTGGAGGGGGACTTCGCCATTGACGGCGTACCCGGCACCGGCGCCCGCATCACCCTGGACTGGTCGGACGTGGTGGGCGGCATCACCGGCCGCCTGCTGCCCACCGGCAGCCCCAGGGACGTGATCCAGGCCGGCGGCAGGGACTACTGCGTGTCCGTGGTGGACGCGGGCAACGTGGTGGTGTTCATCCGGGCCGAGGAGCTGGGCCTCACCGGCACCGAGACCCCCGCCCAGATCGACGGCGACCAGGCCCTCATGGACCGCATTGAGGAGATCCGGGGCAAGGTCTGCCAGAAGATCGGCCTGGTGGAGCGGTGGGAGGACGCCAGGCGGCTCACTCCCTACCAGCCCTTCTTCGCCATGGTGAGCGCCCCCGCCGCCCACACCTGCTTCAACGGCGTGGAGGTGGCGGCCGACCAGGTGGACGTGGTATCCCGGCTCACTTTTATGCTCAAGATGCACAAGGCCTACCCGGTCACCGGCACCGTGGCCACCGGCGCGGTGGCCCGGGTACAGGGCAGCGTGGTGTGGGATCTGCTCAGCGACAAGGCCAAGGCGGACGGCGTGCTCCGCATCGGCCACCCCTCGGGCATCATCCCCATCGAGGCCCTGGCGGACAGCGCGCCCGGCCGCACCGAGATCAAGAAGCTGGGCGTGTACCGCACCGCCCGCATGATTATGGAGGGACAGGTCTATGTCCGGAAGGAGGTGTTCCATGGCTGAGTCCAGAAAAATCCGGCTGGTGGAGGTGGGCCCCCGGGACGGCCTCCAGAACCTGAAGGACTATCTGCCCGTCCGGGAGAAGCTGGCCCTCATCGACGGCCTGATCCAGGCCGGGGTGTCCCACCTACAGATCACCTCCTTTGTCAGCCCCAAGGCCATCCCCCAGATGCAGGACGCCGAGGAGGTGGCCCGCACCTGCCTGGAGCGCTGTCCCCAGGCCGATCTGTTCGCCCTGGTGCCCAACCTGCGGGGGGCCCAGACCGCCCAGCGGCTGGGCATGAAGAAGGTGGCCAACGTCATCTCCCTCAGCGAGAGCCACAACAAGGCCAACATCAACCGCACCCGGGCCCAGTCCCTGGAGGAGCTCTCCCGCATCCGGGACAGCCTGCCCGAGCTGGAGGTGTGCGTGGACGTGGCCACCGCCTTCGGCTGCCCCTTTGAGGGCCGGCCCGCCCGACAGGCCCTGCTGGACTTTGTGGGCCAGGTCCACCAGCTGGGCGTCCGGACCTTCTGCCTGTGCGACACCATCGGCGTGGCCGACCCGGCCCAGGTCCGCGGCTCCCTGACGGCGGTGAAGGCCGCCTTCCCCGACAGCGCCTTCCAGGTCCATATCCACGACACTCGGAACATGGGCATGGTCAACACCCTGGCCGCCATCGAGTGCGGCGCCGACGGCGTACAGTCCACCCTGGGCGGCCTGGGGGGCTGCCCCTTTGCCCCCGGCGCCTCGGGCAACACCGCCACCGAGGATCTGGTGTACATGCTCCACCTGATGGGCTACGACACCGGCATCGACTTCGACCGCCTGCTGGCCCTGGCCAAGTCCTTCCACGCCGCCGTGCCCGGCAATTACAGCAGCCACCACATCCATATCGCTCAGAACCCCTGCTGCTGAGCCCCGAAATCCATACCGTGAAGGGCTGCAAGCCGCTGTTTTCCTCCGAAAACAGCGGCTTGTCCCTTTTGGGCCGGCCGGAAAGGGGATTCCACGGTATTCCAGGCGGTTTCGGATTGTCCGTCGGCAGAATTCCTGATATAATGTCCAAGCCCCGGCGCGGTCCGCTCCGGGGTGAGACACGGCGCAGGCCGTATCTTTTTAAGGAGGCATTTTTATGATTCAGGAAGAATTCGCGCAGATTCTCTCCTTTTATCAGGGCCGGGGCGTGGCCAGCGACCAGAATGAGCTGGTGGCGCTGCTGCGGGAGACCCAGGAACTGTACGGCGGCGTCATCCCCCAGCACGCCCTGGACGAGATCGCCCGCGTCCTGGGCTTCCGGGAGACCTTTCTCCCGGCTGTGCTCAAGCGCTACCCCTCCATCAAGACCGAGGCGGTGCGGCACAGTCTGACCGTGTGCCAGGGCCCCTCCTGCGGGCGGCGGCGGGAGCTGCTGGACTTTCTGTCTAGGGAGTACGGCGTGGAGCCCGGCGGCGTGGCTCCGGCGGGCTTCCGGCTCCAGACCGGCGGCTGCATGAAAAACTGCGGCAAGGGTCCCTGCGTCCGGTGGGACGGCGTTGTCCACACCGGCATGACCCCGGACGCCCTCCGGGCCCTCATCGAGAAGAAATGAGCGAAGCGGACCCCGGCCTGCCTTTCGGCAGGCCGGGGTCCGCTTTTTTCAAAAAATCTTTTGTAAATAGTTGTACAGGGCCAGGTGCCAGCTCTCCCAGGAGTGGGACTGCATGGGGAACACGTCAAAATTGGTGTTCACGCCGCTGGTCAGCCGGGGCTCCAGCTCCAGCAGGGCGGCGTAGTCCTGAAGCTGTCCAGGCAGGGCGAAGTCCAGGGTGCCGCTGGAGACATACAGGTAGTGGATGGGGTAGTCACCAAAGGCCTCGGACTGGATGGTCTCCCGGAAGTAGTCGGCGCTGGTGCGGCTGCCGCTGAAGGTGCCGAACCAGGAGAAGTAGTCCAGGCTGCCGCAGAGCACCGAGTGATAGGTGGTCACTGCCCCACGGGACAGCCCGGCAAAGGCCCGGTGGTCCCGGCTCTCGGCAAAGCCCTGCTCGTCGCAGGTAGCGGCGTAGGTGGAATAGCGGCTCTCCACGGCGGGCATCAGGTCGTTGCGCAGCTCCTGGGCAAAGGAGTAGGTCAGCTGGTCCAGGTCGCCGGCGCAGTCGTCCTCCACATAGAAGGTGGGGGTGACGATGATGAGGGGCTCGATCACCCCCTGGGCGATGAGCTGGTCCACCATGTCCTTGTTCTCGCTGTGCTCCACCAGCCAGGCCCGCTCGGTGTCGCCGGTGCCGTGGAGCAGGTAGAGGATATTGTACTGGGTATCCGGGTCGTACCCGGCGGGCAGATAGACATAGGCCGTCTTTTCCACCTCCCGCTGGTCAGTGGCGTAGGCCTTGGTCTGGTAGGTCAGCTCCTCCACCGTCCCTCCCTGCTCACAGGGCTGGGAGAACCGGTCGGGCACCGCCCAGATGGCCCGTCCGGCGGTCTGTACCGCCCGGCTGGACGCCGCGCTGCCCTGCCAGAAGGCCAGGCCGCCCACCAGCACCACCGCCAGCACCACCACGGTCCAGATTCTGGGCCGGCGGGGCGGGGTCTTGTGGCGGAGCTGGAACACGGTGCCGGCAACGGCGGCAATCAGGGCCACACCTGCCTGGACGAAGAAGCCCAGGTTGAAGAGGGTGGTCTCCAGGTAGTTGGTGGTGATGCCCAGCATCAGCCCCGGCACGGCCACCGCCAGCAGCAGGGCGGGCAGGCGGCTCTGCCAGGCCAGCAGACACACAAGCAGGAAGAGCACCTCAAACAGGCACAGGTTGATCAGGGGCAGGGCGCTGGCCAGCAGGGCGTAGCGCACCACATCCACCACCGCCACCAGGGCGATGAGAACTATGGCCAGCAGGCAGATGCCCTCTGCCCCAATGGCTTTCTTTTTTCCTTCAGGCGTATGCAAGGCTGGTGCCCCCTCAGTCCTTGGCGGGCCACACAGTGGCCAGGGCAGCGGCGATGACGGTGACCACCAGCAGCACGGCGCTGGCAATCCAGGAGGCGCTCAGGCCGTCCATGTTGATTTTGGAGAGGATGTCGCCGATTTCGTCAAAAGCCAGGTCGATAAACACGGCCAGCCCGGCCAGGGCGCAGACAAAGGGGAGGTACTCCAGAAAGGAAGCCTTCCGGACTGCCACGGCCACCAGCTCCAGCACAGCGGCGGCAGCCAGCAGAATGATAATGGCGGGCGCGTTTTCCCGGGCCTTGGCGCCGGCGTAGACAATGGCGGTCACCACAGCCAGCACAGCGGCGGCCAGGGGGAGAATACTGCTCTTATTCAACATCTTTTTCATGGTATTGTGTTACGCCTCCTTCTTTTTTCCCAGGCTGCCCCGGACCAGCACCACCACGGCGGCCAGGTCGATGACGGCCAGCACGGCAATCACAGCGTAGGCCGCGGCCTCCCAGTAGGGGGTGGTCTCCACCACGTGCGCCGTAGGGGACAGGCCGTTGACGCCAATGCTGTCGGCCAGATTGTAGAGGATGATATGGCAGGCCTCCCGCAGGTTCTCCAGCAGCTTGGCGTCGGTGGAGGCCTGGTTGATGACGTGGGCATAGAACACAGTGCCCGAGGTGGCCCACATGGTGCTGCCGTTCTCCAGGCCGGCAAAGACGCTCTGGAGAGTGGTATTGATGGCAATATCCGTGTCGATAATGGCGGTGGAGCCCCACTCAGTGCGGACAATGTCTTTCATCAGGCCCGCGCAGGCGCCCGACCAGGTGCAGCCGATGCGGTTGAAGGAGCCCATGGTGCCCTTGACGGCGCCCTCGGTAAAGGCGGCCTCAAAAGCCTTCAGGTAGATCTCACGGATGGCCTGCTCGTTGGAGAAGGTGCAGATGCCCTGCCGGTTGGTCTCCTGGTCGTTGAGGGCGAAGTGCTTGATGTAGGGGATGATGCCCTTGCTCTGGAGGCCCTCCACCTCCACCAGGGCCATCTGGCCGGAGAGGTAGCCGTCCTCAGAGAAGTATTCAAAGTTGCGGCCCGCGTAGGGGGTGCGGTGGATGTTGACGGCGGGGGTGTAGGCGCCCTCGGTGTCGGTGCGCAGCCAGTCCTCGCCCATGGCCTCGCCCACCCGGCGGAGCAGCTCGGTGTTGAAGGTGGAGGCCCGGACCACCTCGCCGCAGTAGCCGGTGGCGGTGCTGCCGTCCTCGGTGTAGGTGCGCTGGTTGTTGCCCTGGGGGCCGTCCTTCATGAACATGGCGGGGTAGGCGATGGAGGGAATGGGAGACAGGCCGGAGCCGGTGACGATCTTCACCATCTCATCCACGGTGAGCTGGTTGAGGATCTTGTCCCAGGCCTCCGTGTCGTCAAAGGCCACCCCGGTCATCTTGGCCAGGGTCATCTGGTTGTCCTGGCCGGTGATGATGGAGGAGATATCACTGCTGCCCGGCTCATAGCTGCCCTCGGCGTCGATGTCCGCGATCATCTTGTCGGTGGCGGTCAGGTCGGTATAGGTCTCAGGGAAGGTGGTCCAGTCGCTGCGGGTCAGATAGCCGGTCTCGTAGCCGTAGTACTCCAGGCTGGCGCTGTCCAGCCGGTTGGTGATCTCATTGCCGCTGTAAGACTGGTTGAGCAGCTCCTTGGCGGGGTTGCTCCAGCGGTAGGTCAGGGCGGCGTCGCCCTCATAGTCCATGCCGTCGGCCACGGTCTTGCCCCGGGCGGCCAGGATATTGTTCAGGGCGTCGTGGGCGCCGTTGCCCAGGGCAAAGTAGTAGTCGCCGGCGTCCAGTACGTAGGTCTTGGCGTCCTTGTAGTCGTAGGAGGCCATGTCCTGCCGGTCCACGGTCAGCTCCACCTGGCAGCTCTCGCCGGGCTGGAGCACATCGGTCTTGGCAAAGGCGGCCAGCTGCACAGCGGACTTCTCAATGCCGCCGGCGGTGTAGGGCTGCTGGAGGTAGACCTGCACCACGCTCTTTCCGGCTGCGGTGCCGGTATTGGTGACCTCCACGGTAAGGGTCAGACCATCGCCCCCATCTGGGCGGAGCGGATCTCCTGCTGGTAGGGCTGGCCGTCCTCAGCGCCGTAGCTCAGGCCGTAGCCGAAGGAGTAGCACACCTCGTCGGTGTAGTTCCAGGTGTCGCCCATAAAGGCGCCGGCGGAGGAGGCGGCGTTGGTGCCCGCCGGGTCCAGCACGCTGTCGGCGTAGCGGGTCTCGTAGTACCGGTAGCCCACGTAGATGCCCTCGGCATACACCACATACTTGGTGCCGTTGTTATCCGCGCCGATCTGGGCCTCAATCTCGCTGGCATTGGTGAAGGTGAAGTCCCCGAAGTTCTGCATGGCCGGAGAGGAGAAGGAATCGGCGGCATAGGTGTCCGCCAGATGGCCGGAGGGGTTGATCTCGCCGCACAGGGCCTTGGCCACCGCGCGGGCGCCGCTCTGGCCTACGCCGCCGATCCAGATGCAGGCGTCAATGCCGTACTCCTCCTGGTCCACCCAGCCCAGCTCCATGGCGTTGGAGGTGTTGATGAGGGCGATGACCTTGTCAAACTTGCCGCTGTCCTGGATCTCCCGCAGGACATCCTTCTCCTGCTCCTGGAGGGACAGATACTTGGTGCCGTCGCCAAAGTCGCCGGTGGGCATGTCGGAGCCCTCGCCGCCTACCCGGGAGAAGACCACAATGGCCGCATCGCTGTAAGCGTCGTAGGAATCCCGCACCGCGTCGGTGTACTCGCTGACAGGCACCTCGGCGATAAAGATGTCCTCCGCCTTGGCGCCCATGTAGCTGCCGTTGCTGCGGGTATAGCCGTCCTTGCCGTCATAGCTCTTGTAGAAGTCCCAGACGGTACTGTTGACCTCAAACATGCCGTCGGCCTCCATGGCGTCCTTCAGGTTGACGGCAATGGATGCGTCGATGCCGCCGGCGCCGGTGCCGCCCAGCACCAGGTCCGCCGAGGAGCGGCCGAAGAGGGTCACCTTGGAGCCCTTGGCCAGAGGCAGCGTGCTGTTCTCGTTCTTCAGCAGCACGATACCCTCCCCGGTGACCTCCTCCACCAGGGCGTCGGCCTGGGCCTTCCAGTCCTCCAGGCTCACGCCGTTGTCGGGATAGCGGTCGGTGACCTCCGTTCCGCTCTCGTCCACGGTCTTGTACATGTCGCCGCCTATGGCGCTGCAGATCAGCGACCGGTAGGAGGCTGCGCCGGACGTGACGCCGATGGCCACGGCCAGCAGGGTGCTCGCCACGGCGATGACGCCGCGGGAGGCGGATGCGCTCTTTTTCTTCACTGTGTATTTCCCCTTTCTCCCTGTCTTTTGGGTAAGCTCAACATACCACAAATCAAAGGAGATAGGGGGTGTTGGCAAATCCGTCAGATTTTCTGGCAAATCTGTCGCCGCTCAGGGATTGCCGCCCGGCCTGGGCAGAAGGATGCTCACCACGAACAGCTCCCCCTCCTGGCCGATGTGGAGGGTGCCGCCGTACTTCTCCGTAATGTACCGCACGCTGCGCAGGCCAAAGCCGTGGTAGTCCCGGTTGGACTTGGAGGTGACAGGCAGCCCGTCCCGCATGGGCGGGGAGACGGGGCAATAGTTCTCCGCCCGGATGCAGACAAAACCGTTCTTCTCCGCCACCGTCAGGGCCACGCACCGCCGGGCGGCCGGCTCCACGGTCCGCTCATACTCAATGGCGTTGTCCAGGATATTGCCGAACAGGGAGGCGATGTCCGCCTGCTGGAGGAAGGACAGGGCCTCCCCCTGGGCCATGACGGTCATCTCGATGCGGTCCTCCCGGCAGCGGAGCTGTTTCTCGGTGAGGATCACGTCCAGGGCCTTGTTCCCCGTGTTGCTGCTGGTCTCGTACTGAGCCACCGCCGCCTCAATCTCGGACAGCTCACGGCTGTCGCAGCTGCCCAGAGACCGCATACGCATAAGGGTGATCTGGTGCTTCAGGTCGTGGGCCTTCATGTTGATGAGGTCCATGCTGTTGCGGGTGATCTCGTACTGCTTCTGCTCCTTGCGCATGAACCGCTCCAGCAGCTGGTTCTCCTCCCGGGCATTGCGCAGGGCCAGCAGGCCGTACTGGAGACACAGACCGGCAATACAGCAGAGGATCAGGGGCGGACGGATAATCCACAGGCTGTCGATGCCGTAGCTCTGGAAGAGGAACTGCATGGTGTACACAAAGAGCGCGGAGTCCAGGGAGATGGCGTACACATAGCGCCCCGGCAGGCGGATCTCCCCGCAGCGCTCGGTCTGCCGGGCAAAGAACCACCAGCACGCCCCGTAGACCACCGCGGTGACGGCCAGGGAGAGGCACAGCCATCCAACCTGGCTGAAGGAGGCGGCAAAGGGCTGGTAAATGAGGTTTTCCACATTGTAGGACAGGTTCTGGGTCAGCTGGGCGCCCACGCAGCAGAAGAGCACCTCCCTGAGCCGGGCCCGGAAGCAGAACAGGCACAGCCCCAGGGACAGGAGAAAGATGGTCAGGTAGAAAAAACCGGACACATAGCGGGCGATAAAGTTGGGAATGACCACCGACAGCACTATATAGACCCCTCCCCCTGCCGTCAGCCGCAGCCAGAAATGGCTCCGGCGGGGTAGGGGCCGGGTAAAGATCAGCTCCGCCGCCAGGATCTGAAGCAGATAGCCGTGGTAAAGGGTGATCTGAAACAGGCCCTCTCCCATCATTTCAAAATCCCTCCGCTCATGTACACCGTCAGCCGGTTCCAGAAGTCGTTTTTATAAGTCCGGGCCACCGAGAGGCGCTCCCCCGCCACGGTCACCTCGCTGCCCGACGCCTGCTCCACGTAGGACAGGTTGATGAGCAGCGAGGCGCTGGCGGCGGCAAAGCCGTTGGCCAGGAAGGTGGCGGTGATGTCCCGCATGGACCCCCGCATCCGGTAGTCGCCGGTCTCCGTGTGGAAATAGAGGTAGTGCTTGCTGCTCTCCACGTACCTGATCTGGGAGAAGCGGACGGTCTGAATCCCGTTGGACACGGGGATATGGAAGCTCTCGTCCACCTTGATGTGGGCGATGGCCTTCTCCAGCTTGATCTTGAACAGGTCGTAGGCCAGGGGCTTGATGACAAAGTCCAGGGCGGCCACCTCGTAGCCCCGGATGGCGTACTGGGCCATGCTGGTGAGAAAGATGAGGCACACGTTCTGGTCGGTCTCCCGCAGGCGGCGGGCGGCGTCCAGCCCGTCCATGTGGGGCATGACGATGTCCATGAAGATGATCTGGAAGCGGCCGTCGTACTCGTCCAGGAAGGTGGCACCGTCCCCGAACACCTGGGCCTGGACCGCCTGGTGGGTCTCGGCCCCGAACCGGTGCACATATTCCAGCATCTGATTGGCAAAAATCTCCTCGTCCTCCACAATGGCAATGGAAATCATGCGCTGTCTCCCTCCGTGTCTCCCCGTCCCGGGGTCCCCTGTTTTGTGATTATTTTATTTTATCATAGCCCCGGGGGATATTCCAGCGCCCCACCGGCGGTTTTGCCCCTCCTCCCCGCCGCTTTTCTCTCTTCCGGTTGAATTTTGCACGAAAATTTCTGTGAAACCCCGGCCTACCCCCGTTCTTTGTTGACACTGGGGCGGAAATACGATAAAGTAGTGTCTGCTGAATCGATCCTGCGATGTATTTTCCATGCGAGGGAGGATTTCCCGCCATGTTTGACGGCGTTTTATTTGACCTGGACGGCACGCTGTGGAACGCCACCGTCCGCATCTGCGAGGGCTGGAACCGGGCCCTGGCCCGGCACCCGGAGATCTCCCGGCCGCCGGTGACCGTGCCCGAGGTGGAGGCCACCATGGGCCTGCTCCTGCCCGACATCGCCCGTAAGATCCTCCCCAACGAGAGCGAGGAGACCCGGGCCATGATGCTCCAGGAGCAGGAGGATGAGGAGTTTGTGCTCCTGCGGACCCAGGGCGGCGTGCTCTACCCCGCCGTGGAGGAGACCCTGGCCGCCCTCTCCGCTCGGGCAAAGCTCTTTGTGGTGAGCAACTGCCAGGACGGATACATCCAGACCTTCTACGCCGCCCACAAGCTGGACCGGTATTTCACCGGCTTTGAGTGCGCCGGACGCACCGGACAGCCCAAGAGCTACAACATCGCCCTGGTGGCCCGGCAGTACGGCCTGGAGCGGCCGGTCTACGTGGGGGACACCCTGCTGGACTGCACCTCCGCCCGGGAGGCCGGGGTCCCCTTCCTCCACGCGGCCTACGGCTTCGGCGGCCCCATTGAGGGCGTACCCGCCGTCCGCGCCTTTGCCGACATCCCCGCCGCACTGGCGGCCATGTGTCCCCCCTGAGGGCGCTTTCTCCTGTGTGCTGTATAAAACTGTAGAGAGGTTTGCATCTATGTCAAAATACGAAGCTGAAATTTCCCGCCGCCGCACCTTTGCCATCATCTCCCACCCCGACGCCGGTAAGACCACCCTGACCGAGAAATTCCTCCTGTACGGAGGCGCCATCGCCCAGGCCGGCGTGGTCAAGGGCAAGAAGAACAGCCGGGCCGCCACCTCCGACTGGATGGAGATCGAGAAGCAGCGCGGCATCTCCGTCACCTCCTCGGTGATGCAGTTCCAGTACGAGGGCTTCTGCATCAACATCCTGGACACCCCCGGCCACCAGGACTTCTCCGAGGACACCTACCGCACCCTGATGGCCGCCGACAGCGCCGTCATGGTCATCGACGCGGCCAAGGGCGTGGAGGCCCAGACCCGGAAGCTGTTCAAGGTGTGCGCCATGCGGGACATCCCCATCTTTACCTTCATCAACAAGATGGACCGGGAGGCCCGGGACTCCTTCGAGCTGCTGGAGGAACTGGAGAAGGAGCTGGGCATTGAGACCTACCCCGTCAACTGGCCCATCGGCTGCGGCAAGGAGTTCAAGGGCGTGTACGACCGGGGCAGCAAGAAGATCATCCACTTCACCTCCAACGGCGGCTCCAAGGCGGCCACCGCCACCGAGGTGGAGCTGGGGGACCCCAACCTGGACGACCTGATCGGGGAGCGGCTCCACCGGCAGCTCACCGACGAGATCGAGCTTCTGGACGGCGCCGCCGCCGAGTTTGACCTGGACCGGGTGCGCCACGGCAAGCTGTCCCCCGTGTTCTTCGGTTCCGCCCTGACCAATTTCGGCGTGGAGCCCTTCCTGGAGCACTTTCTCCGCATGACCACCGGCCCCCTGCCCCGCACCGCCGGCGACACTCTCATCGACTCCATGGACGACAGCTTCTCCGCCTTTGTGTTCAAGATCCAGGCCAACATGAACAAGGCCCACCGGGACCGGATCGCCTTCATGCGCATCGTGTCCGGCAAGTTCGAGGCGGACAAAGAGGTCTACCACGTCCAGGGCGGCAAGAAGATCCGCCTCTCCCGGCCTCAGCAGCTGATGGCCGCCGAGCGCGAGATCATTGAGGAGGCCTACGCCGGGGACATCATCGGCGTGTTCGACCCGGGCATCTTCTCCATCGGCGACACCCTGTGCGCTCCGGGGAAGAAGTTCAAGTTCGACCCCATCCCCACCTTTGCCCCCGAGCACTTCCGCCGGGTGCGCAGCCTGGACACCATGAAGCGCAAGCAGTTTCTCAAGGGCATGGAGCAGATCGCCCAGGAGGGCGCCATCCAGATCTTCAAAACCCCCTACTCCGGCATGGAGGAGGTCATCGTGGGCGTGGTGGGCACCCTTCAGTTCGACGTGCTGGAGTACCGGCTGAAGAACGAGTACAACGTGGACCTCTATATGGAGGGCCTGCCCTATGAGTACCTCCGCTGGATCGAGACCGAGGACGGCGAGCCGGTGAAGGAGGAGGACCTGATCCTGGGCGACGGCGTGAAGCTGGTGGAGGACTACAAGGGCAACCAGCTGCTCCTCTTCGCCACCCAGTGGGCCATCAACTGGACCAGCGAGCGCAACAAGCAGCTCACCCTGCTGGAGTTCGGCGGCGGCTGGCAGAAGTAAGTTTATCTGAAACAATCAGGGAGTGTGCTCCGATGCCGGAGCACACTCCCTGATTGTTTCAATCCCGCCTTGCCATCCCTCCTCCGCTCTGCTATGATGGAAAATAACAGCGGATACCCTCTATTTCTGTCAAATCAGGAGGAAGGATCATGGCCGGCTTTACAGACAAGCCACTCAGCGGGCGCAGCGAAGACATCTTTGACGTGGAGAAGTACATCAAGGGCCTGAGCAGCTTTATTCTGGAGTGCGACACGCCCATGACCGTTGCGGTCCAGGGGGACTGGGGCAGCGGCAAGACCAGCTTTATGATGCTCATCCGGGAGGAGCTGGAGGACAAGGTGCTCCCCGTCTGGTTCAACACCTGGCAGTTCTCCCAGTTCAACCTGGGGGACCGGCTGCCCCTGCTGCTGGTGTCCCGGCTGACGGCCTCCCTGGGCCTCAAGGGCATCCAGGCCGACTCCATCAAGAGCTCCCTGCGCACTCTGGGGAGCGTACTGTTCCGGGTTGGCCTGTCGGCGGCCAGCACCGTCACCGGTCTGGATGTGGCGGGCGCGGCGGAGTCCGCCATGAACTCCGAAGAGGAGGACGTGACCGAGGCCATCTCCACCCTGAAGGCCCGGTTCCAGGACTGCGTGAAGCAGGCCCTGAAGGAGCAGAAGAAGGACCGGGTGGTCATCTTTGTGGACGACCTGGACCGGCTGGAGCCGGCCCGGGCGGTAGAGCTGCTGGAGGTGCTCAAGCTCTTCCTGGACTGCGACAAGTGCGTGTTCCTTCTGGCCATCGACTACGCCGTGGTCTCCCAGGGCATCCGGCAGAAGTACGGCGAGAGCCTGGGCATGGACAAGGGCCGCAGCTTTTTCGACAAGATCATCCAGGTTCCCTTCAAGATGCCGGTGGCCCACTACGACATTGAGAAATTCGTCCGGGCCGCCATGGAGCAGATGCGCCTGCCCGTGGCAGACGCGGCCCCCTATGTGGCCCTCATCCGCACCTCCATCGGCTACAATCCCCGCGGCATCAAGCGTCTGCTCAACGCCTTTCTCCTGCTCCAGCGCATCCACAGCGGCGAGCATCTGGATCAGGACCACGAAAAGCGGCTGCTCTTTGCCGTGCTCTGTCTCCAGCTGTCCTACGAGGAGGTATACAACTTTGTGGTCCGCAGCAGCGGCCGGCTGACGCCGGAGTTTTTCAACCAGCTGGCCCAGCCTGAGCGGTACGCCGCCCTGCTCTCCGGCGATGAGCTGGACGAGGACATGGAGGAGACCGACCCCCTGCTCCAGGAGCTGTTTGAACAGTGGGGCCTGGACGGCTCCGCCGATGTGAACCGGATCACCGATTTTATGGAGAGCTTCCGCACCGCCCTGGCGGCCTCCGATCAGGCCCTCACCCGGGAGGATCTGAGGCTGCTGGAGAACATCCTCAATTTCTCCGCCACCACTACCGCCGAGGCGGACGTCCCGGTCAGCCGGTTTATCTCCGCCAACGGCAACACCGGCAAGGGCGTACGCTACCAGAACCGGCTGGACGATACGGCCGCTTATCACAAGATCGACGAGCCCATTGTCTTTGACAATCTGCGGAAGCTCCCCGGCTGGAACGGCTCCCAGCTGGAGGCCTTCCGCCTCTTCGGTCAGGAGACGCCTGTCCGCAAATACAGCGCCCTGCTCACCCAGGTGCTGGACATCCTCTATGAGCGGGACCCGGAGAAATTCCGGGCCATCCAGGCCTCCCCCGCCGCTCACGACCTGTCCACCCTCTTCGACTGCAAACGGGACTCCTCCAAGACAGCCCGGGTACCGAAGGCCGGGGTGGACGTGGAGGTCAACAGCTCCAGCCACACCAAGGTCAACGACCTGCGGAAGATGATGACCGCCATGGGGTACGCCCCCGGCGAGTTGGAGCTGAAGGTCCGGCTGGCCCACCGGGTGGAGCAGGAACGCGCCGATTGAACCGGCAAAAAAGCGCTGTCCCGGTACGGGACAGCGCTTTTTTTGTCTCTCTTTACCCCTGCTGAGCGGCAGTCACGGAATGCCGGGCCTTCTGGACCGCAGCGGCCAGGGCCGGGGCGCAGACAATGGCAACCACAGCGTTGAAGGTGGTGGCGGGCAGCTTGGGCACCAGGGCCGCCAGGGCGGGGCCCGCCTGAAGGCCGCCCAGCAGCAGGCCGTCCCAGGCAAAGCCCTTGAACAGGTACAAAGCCGCGTACACCACCGCGCCGGTCACCGTGCCCGCCAGATTCCAGCCGTACCGCTCACCCCGGCGGCCGGCGCTCCAGGCGATGAGGCCCACCGCCACGCCGTAGGCGCCCTTGGTGATAAAGGTGATCCAGCACTCGGAGATGTACAGGGGGTTGGTCATATCATAGATGGCCGAGCCGATGCCCGCCGCCAGGCCGCCCCCCACCGGGCCCAGGAAAATGCCCGACAGGGCGCACATGATGTTGCCCAGGTGAAAGGACGTGGTGCCCACGTTCACGGGCAGGGTGATCCGCAGGGCGGAGCCCACCGCCACCAGGGCGGCCATCAGGCCCGCCATGACGGCGAACATCAGCTTTTGGTCCCTTGTGTTTCTGGAATTGAGAATCATAACGCTTCCCTCCTGAGGATTGACTTGTACTCTCTGATGCTGTATTATACACGCAACTGGCATCTTTAAAATATCCAGTTTTATTATTTTTTATCAGGTCAGTTTGGAGGCGGTTCTGATGTCCACATCCTTCTTTGTGCCCCAGGAGGGGGCTCTCCCCCTCTACGAGCAGATCTACCGCCGCATGGTGGAGGAGATCCGCACCGGCCGCCTGGCCGCCGGGGAGCGGGCCCCCTCCAAAAGGCAGCTGTGCGCCCAACTGGGGGTGAGCCTGTCCACGGTGGAGACCGCCTACGGCATGCTGGTGGCCGAGGGCTACCTGCAATCCCAGCCCCGGAGCGGATACCGGGTGTGCTCCCTGCTGCCCCTGGACGCTCCGGCGGCGGCCCCTCAGCCCACCGTCTCTGAGCCCGCCCCGGCGGCCCCCGCCCTCAGCGACGTCTTCTCCACCGCCGCCGTGGACACCCACATCTTCCCCTCCTCGGTGTGGGCCAGCCTGACCCGGGAGGCCCTGAAGGACCCGGAGCTGCTCCAGCGGGGGGATCCCCAGGGGGATCTGCCCCTGCGGGAGGCCCTGTGTGACTTTCTCCAGTCCTGTCGGGGCGTGCGGTGCCGCAGCGAGCAGGTAGTGGTGGGCGCGGGCATGGAATACCTGCTCAGTGTGCTCTTCCAGCTCTTTGACCCGGCCACCCCGGTGGCCCTGGAGGACCCGGGGTACAACGCCGCCTACCGCACCCTGGAGAATCTGGGCCGCTCCGCCGTCCCCGTGCCGGTGGACAAACAGGGCATGGTACCCGCCGCACTGGCCGCCTCCGGGGCAGGGGTGGCCTATGTGACCCCCTCCCACCAGTTCCCCACCGGCGCGGCCATGCCCGCCGGACGGCGGACCGAGCTGCTCCGCTGGGCCTACGCCGCCCCCTGCCGCTATATTATTGAGGACGACTACGACAGCGAGTTCCGCTACGCCTCCCGGCCCATCCCCGCCATGCAGGGCATGGACACCGGCGGCCGGGTGGTGTACACCGGCACCTTCAGCCGCACCCTGGCCCCCTCCATCCGCGCCGCCTACCTCATCCTGCCCGAGGCGCTGCTGGAGGTGTACAGGGCCCGGTTTGCCCACGGCGCGTCCACGGTGTCCCGGTTTGAGCAGCAGGTGCTCTGCCGCTTCCTGTCCTCGGGGCAGTACGGGCGGCACCTGCGGCGGGCGGGCAGCCTGTACCGGGCCCGGTGCGCCGCCCTCACCGCCGCGCTGAAGGAGGCCTTTCCCCAGGGCCGGGTGTCTGGAGCCGGGGCCGGGCTCCACTTGCTCCTCACCCTGCCCGGCCGGGATGAAGCCGATCTGGCCGCCAGGGCGGCGGCGGCTGGCTACCGGGTGCGCACCCTGGGGGAGTACTGCCGGGGCGCCTCTCCCCTGCCCGGCTCCCTGGTGCTGGGCTTCGCCGGGCTGGACGTGGCCGCCGCCCCAAAGGCGGTGGGCGACCTGGCCCAGGCCTTCGGCGGCATGTGACATCTCCTCTCCCCCGTGCATAGGATACTGCGGAGGCGGGCGGAGCCTGCCGGACGAGAGGAGGCGGTCGGATGGAAGAGACGGATCGGGAGACCCTGGCGCGGCAGCTCTCAGACGCCGACGGGGCGGTGTTCTTTCTGCTGGTGCTGCTCGGTTCTCTGCTGCTCTCCCTCAGCGCCTCCCTCACCCAACGGCGGCAGCTGTGTCTGGCCCTGGCTGGCAGGACGGAGGAGGCGGCAGCCGTGCCGTCGGTACTGCCGGTGCGGCGGCGGGCCAGCGCGCTGGCCGTAGGGTCCCTGGGCTTTTTCCTCTGTCTGGCCGTCCAGGCCTGGCACAGCCTGACCCCGGAGAGCGGCTGTGCCGCCCGCCGGTCGGCCGGGCGCAACCTGTGGGCCTCCATGCTGGTGCTGGCCGCCGCGGTGGTGCGGCTGGACGACCTGGACGACTCCGCCTCATCTCCCGCCTCCCACACCCTTGCGGGCTGACCGGCCCTGTCAGGAGGAACATTCAATGGCATATTCAGACCTGGAGCTGCTGGCCCGCATTGTCAAGTGCGAGGCGGGCGGCGAGGGACTCAACGGCATGCGGGCGGTGGCCTCGGTGGTGATGAACCGGGTCAACATTACATACGGCGAGTACGGGCGGCTCCACACCGTCCGGGAGGTGGTCTTCCAGCCCCGGCAGTTCGTGTGCGCCATGGAGACCGTGGGTGGACAGTACAACGCCCAGAACCTCTACAACATGTCCCTGGAGCAGACCCACTGGGACGTGGCGGAGTGGGCCATGGCGGGCAACCGCCTGACCAACCTGGGCTTCGCCCTGTGGTTCTTCAACCCGTACAGCCCCGAGTGCCGTCCCTTTTTCCCCTCCCAGGTGGGAGAATTCGCGATCCGCATCGGCGACCACTGCTTCTACAACCCCACCGCCGCCTATGCGGACACCTGAAATCTGGAGGTTATCCCCTATGGCACAGTATTATCCCGGCACAGCAGGAGACACGGCCCTCAACAGCTCCGGCAATGGCGGCTCCCTGGTGGTGCCGCCGGAGGAGAACTTCAACACCCCCGCCATGCAGGGCTCGCTCCAGCAGTTTTTGGCGGACAATCTGGGCGAGTACGTGGTGGTGGAGTTTCTCATCGGCACCAACGCCCTCACCCGGAAGCAGGGCGTGCTCTACTCCGTGGGCCGCAGCGTGCTCACCCTGTACGAGGAGACCAGTCAGACCTTTGTGGTCTGCGACATCTTCTCGGTGAAGTTCGTCACCTTCTATCTCCCCGGTCAGCGGCCCTACCGGGTGCCCGCGGCCACCTACGCCCCGGGCAGCATGTACACCCCCAGTGCGGCCCCCATGCCCGGCGTGGCCATGCCGGGTACGCCGTCCATGCCCGGCACGGGCTGGACCTCCCAGCCCGACACGACCCCCATCACCAACAGCGGCACCGCCATGGGCAGCGCCGCCTGTCCCGGCGGCTTCTGCGGCGGGTACGGCGTGCCCATGTCCGGCTGAACCCGAATCTTTGCGCAAAAAATACCCGCTGCCATGGGACAGGTGCTCATAAGAAAGTGATTTGAAAGAATTATGATTATGGCATCTGTCAGGCAGGATTGGGCAAC
>NZ_CALXEG010000014.1 GCF_944387275.1 uncultured Pseudoflavonifractor sp. | reverse complement strand
CAGGAGGCCATGACCGAGTTCCTCAAGAGCCAGATGGAGGTCTACTTCATCGAGAACCCCTTTGACGCCCAGAAGATCGGCGAGCAGGTGCTCATCAACAAGCGGGCCCGGGAGAACGCGGAGAAGGCCCGGCTCAACATCAAGAAGAAGCTGACCGGCAGCATGGACATCTCCAACCGGGTGCAGAAGTTCGTGGACTGCCGCACCAAGGACACCGAGCGCCGGGAGCTCTACATCGTGGAGGGCGACTCGGCCATGGGCGCGGTCAAGCTGAGCCGGGACGCCGAGTTCCAGGGCATCATGCCCGTCCGGGGCAAGATTTTGAACTGCCTCAAGGCCGACTACGCCAAGATCTTCAAGAGCGAGATCATCACCGACCTCTTAAAGGTGCTGGGCTGCGGCGTGGAGGTCAACGACAAGCACGCCAAGGACATGGCCACCTTTGACCTCATGAACCTGCGGTGGAACAAGGTGGTCATCTGTACCGATGCCGACGTGGACGGCTTCCAGATCCGCACCCTGATTTTGACCATGCTCTACCGCCTCACCCCCACCCTCATCCAGCGGGGGTATGTGTATATCGCCGAGTCCCCCCTCTACGAGATCAACTGCAAGGAGAAGACCTGGTTCGCCTACTCCGACAAGGAGAAGAACGACATTGTGGCCTCCCTGGAGGGGAAGAAGTTCACCGTCCAGCGGTCCAAGGGCCTGGGCGAGAACGAGCCGGACATGATGTGGCTCACCACCATGAATCCGGAGACCCGCCGCCTGATCAAGGTCATGCCCGAGGACGTGGAGCGCACCGCCCAGGTCTTCGATCTGCTGCTGGGGGACAATCTCCAGGGCAGAAAGGACCACATTGCCGAAAACGGGTATAAATATCTGGAGCTGGCGGATATTTCTTAAGCGGACAAGTTTACAGACAGCAGACCGTCGGGAAGCGGTCACCGAAAGGACAAACGGAAATGGGGAGATTTTTGTGATGAAAAAGACCCTCGCGCTGTTCCTGTCCCTGGCACTGGCGCTGACCCTGATCGCGCCGTCCCTGACCGCCTCCGCGGCCGATGTGCAGCCCACGCCGCCCGACTGGTGTCCGGCGGAGGAGTACGTGGTGTTCCCCGACAGCCAGGCCTATGAGGCCGACACCTGGGAAAAAATCCTGTCCCTGCGGGCCCACGCGGCGGCGGGCAACCTGGAGCCGGTCAGCGGCGTGGATACGGTGCTCTTCAACCGGCTGCGGGAGCTCCAGCGGATGAATAAGGACCCGGGCGTCCAGTTCGAGCTGGGCCTGCTGTCGGTCAAATTTGCCCTCAACGCCGCCGCCAAGGGGGAGAAGGTGCCCTACAGCACCGACTTTGAGATGGCGGCCACCTACGCCGGCGGCCAGGAGCCCGCCACCTACCTGTGCCACCTGTGGAACGCCCGGCTGGTCCTGGCCTCCCGGGATATCACCACCGGCCTGGAGGGAGGGCTGGGCGTGTACGTGGGGGCGCTGGAGTACCTGCTGTCCTATGAGCAGTTCACCATGGAGGACGTCTACAGCAGCGTGCTCACCGGCATCATCCCGGCCCAGCGGCTCAGCTACGCCAAAAGCCTGATTTTTGTCACCCTGGACGGCGCGGTGGTCCACCCCAAGGCGGTGCGCCTGAGCGCCGACTACCTGGACACCACCGCCGCCCAGGCCCGCTACCAGCGCACCATGGTCCCCGTCCGGCGGCTGGCCGAGCTGATGGGCTCCACGGTGGACTATGACGCCCAGACGGGGGACATCACCATCCGCCGGGCGGAGGACGTGTTCGTCATGACCCTGGGCAGCACCCAGGCCACCCGCAACGGCGTCCCCTTCCAGATGGACGTGGCCCCCTACGCCGAGAACAACCGGACCTATATCCCCATCCGCTACATCGCCGAGTTCTTCGGCCAGAAGGTGGAGTGGATCGGGGAGCAGCAGCACGTGCGCATCACCGAGGACAAGAGCGTGGCGGAGGGCTCCAACCTGGAACACTGGGCCCTGGCCATGAGCGCCGTGCTCAACTACGAGAACAACCCCCACGAGGCCATGCTCTTCGGCGGCAAGCAGCGCTTCGGCACCGACCCGGTGGGGGGAACCAGCACCAACCAGCTGGGGATGACCGGCCCGGACATAGGCCGCAAGATCCTGCGGGAGGGCTGGGGCATCACCGACCGGGCCGCCCTGCTGGACACCGCCGGCACGCTGAGCGCCGGCAGCGACGCCTGGGACCTGTTCCGGGTGAGCACTCTGGCCCAGTGGGGCTATCTGGCGGGCTTTGTGACCTACCGGGAGGCCCTGGAGATGGTGGAGCCCGCGGCACGCAAGGTGTGCCAGCTGTACGGCAGCTGGAAGGAGGCCTATACGGACTACCTGACCGGCTGGGTGAACTGGTCGGGCCAGACCGCGTCCGACGTGTGGCAGACCAGCCGGGGCCAGCTCTATCAGACCATCCTGGAGGACCCGGCCATGGCCCACATTCTGGACGATACCCTGTTCCGCGACGGCGTGATCGGACTGCCCGGCGGAAACTGAAAGAGGATTGATCACCATTGGCTAAGAAAAAAACCCCCGAGGAGGGGGCGAAGCACAAAAACAACCCCAACGTCATGGGCCTGCGGCCCGAGGTGCTGGAGCAGCCCATCACCGAGACGCTGGAGATCAACTACATGCCCTACGCCATGAGCGTCATCGTCTCCCGGGCCATCCCGGAGATCGACGGCTTCAAGCCCAGCCACCGGAAGCTGCTGTACACCATGTACCAGATGAAGCTGCTGGGGGGCGCCCGCACCAAGAGCGCCAACGTGGTGGGCCAGACCATGAAATTGAACCCCCACGGCGACGCCGCCATCTACGACACCATGGTGCGTCTCTCCCGGGGCTACGGGGCCCTGCTCCACCCCCTGGTGGACTCCAAGGGCAACTTCGGCAAGGTCTACTCCCGTGACATGGCCTGGGCCGCCAGCCGTTACACCGAGGTGCGGCTGGACGGCATCTGCGCCGAGCTGTTCCGGGACATCGACCAGGACACCGTGGACTTTGTGGACAACTACGACGGCACCATGCAGGAGCCCACCCTGCTGCCCACCACCTTCCCCAACGTGCTGGTGTCCGCCAACCAGGGCATCGCCGTGGGTATGGCCTCCAACCTGTGCGGCTTCAACCTGGCCGAGGTGTGCGACGCCACGGTGGAGTACCTGAAGCACCCCGACTGCGACCTGACGGCGGTGCTCAAGGCCCCCGATTTCCCCACCGGCGGCGAGCTGCTCTACGACGCCGCCGAGATCGCCCAGATATACAACACCGGCCGCGGCTCCTTCAAGGTCCGGGCCCGGTGGCGCTACCTGAAGAGCGAGAACCTCATCGAGATCTACGAGATCCCCTACTCCACCACCGTGGAGGCCATCATGGACAAGGTGGCCGAGCTCATCAAGGCGGGCAAGGTGAAGGAGATCGCCGACATGCGGGACGAGACCGACCTGACCGGCCTGAAGCTGACCATCGACCTGAAGCGGGGCACTGACCCGGACAAGCTGATGCAGAAGCTGTTCCGCGCCACCCCCCTGATGGACTCCTTTGCCTGCAACTTCAACATCCTCATCGCCGGCATGCCCCGGGTCATGGGCGTGCGGGAGATCCTGGAGGAGTGGACGGCCTGGCGGATGGAGGGGGTACGCCGGCGGACCTACTTCGTCATGAAGAAGAAGCAGGAGAAGCTCCACCTGCTCAAGGGCCTGAAGAAGATCCTGCTGGATATCGACCGGGCCATCAAAATCATCCGGGAGACCGAGGAGGATGCCGAGGTGGTGCCCAACCTGATGATCGGCTTCGGCATCGACAATATCCAGGCCGAGTACGTGGCCGACATCAAGCTGCGCAACATCAACAAGGAGTATATCCTCAAGCGGATCGAGGAAACCTCTACACTGGAGGAGGAGATCGCCGACCTCCAGGACATCGTGGGCAATCCCTCCCGCATCAAGAAGATCATCATCTCCGAGCTGGGGGCGGTGAAGAAGAAGTACGCCCAGCCCCGCTGCACCGAGATCGTCTACGAGCACCAGCGCCTGTCCGAGCCCGAGCCGGAGGAGGAGATCCCCGACTACCCGGTCACCGCCTTCCTCTCCCGGGAGGGGTATTTCAAGAAGATCACCCCCGCCTCTCTGCGCATGAACAGCGAGCAGAAGTACAAGGAGGGGGACGGGGCGTGGCTCCAGTGGGAGTGCACCAACCGGGACGAGCTGCTGGTCTTCACCGACAAACAGCAGTGCTACAAGACCCGCATGAGCGACTTCGACGACGCCAAGGCCTCCGTGCTGGGCGACTATCTGCCCACCAAGCTGGAGATGGAGGCGGGGGAGAGCGTGGTGTGGGCCTGCGTCCCCGGGGACTACTCGGGCAACCTGCTCTTCTTCTTCCGCAACGGCAAGGCCGCCCGTGTGGAGCTCTCCGCCTATCAGACCCAGACCCGCCGCCGGAAGCTCACCGGCGCCTACTCCGACAAGTCCCCCCTGGCCGCCGCTCTGCTGCTGCGGGAGGACCTGGAGCTGGCGGTGATCTCCACCGAGGGCCGCTGCCTCATCTTCCATACCGCCCTCCTGGCCCCCAAGGCCACCCGCACCACCCAGGGCGTCAACGTGATGACCCTCAAGCCCAAGTATTCCGTGGACCGGGTGGAGCCGGTGGAGCGGACGCCCATCGTCAACACCGCCCGCTACCGGGCCCGCAGCCTGCCCGTGGCCGGCGCCCTGCTGAAGGGAGAGGACAGGGGCGAGGAGCAGATGAGCCTGCTCTGAGCCGAAGTGGAAACCATAAACCCAGCCGGGTACGCCCCCGGCGCCTGTGAGAGGTATGTATGAAACCCAAATCCAAAGTGCTTTCCCTGCTCTGGTCTTACTTCATGATCACCGTGGCCTCGGCCATCTACGCCGTGGGATTCAACTGGTTCTATATGCCCAACGACATCGCCTTCGGCGGCATCACCGGCGTGGGCCAGATCATCAACGCCATCCTGCCCTGGGCCCCCATCGGCACGGTGGTCATCATCCTGAACATCCCCCTGTTCATCCTGGGCTGGCGGCTGTACGGGGGGCACCTGCTGCTCTCCTCCCTGTACGCCATGGCCGTGTCCTCGGTGTTCATCGACCTGGTGAACAGCTTCTGGACCTTTGAGCCCATGGACTCCCTGCTGGCCTGTATCTTCGGCGGCATTCTGATGGGCGCCTCCCTGGGGCTGGTGTTCCAGCAGGGAGCCACCACCGGCGGCACCGACCTGATCGCCCGGCTGCTCAAGCTGAAGATCAGCTGGCTGCCCATGGGCAGACTGCTCATGGCCACCGATCTGGTGGTCATCGTGGCCACCGCCATCGCCTTCGGCAGCATTTACAGCGCCCTGTACGGCCTGGTGGCCCTGTATATCGCCTCCATCGTCATGGACCGGATGCTCTACGGTCTGGACAGCGCCAAGGTGGCCTATATCATCAGCGACCATTTCAAGGAGATCGCCGACGCACTGGTCAACGACCTGGACCGGGGCGTCACCATCCTCCAGGGCCAGGGGGCCTACTCCCGGGCGGAGAAGAAGGTGCTCATGTGCGCCTTCAAGCAGCGGCAGATCGTGTCCATCAAGCGGATGGTCAAGCAGCTGGACCCCTCCGCCTTTATCATCGTCTGCGACGCCTACGAGGTGCTGGGCGACGGCTTCCGGGAGTACAAGCAGAACGACCTGTGAGAAAAAAGCGTTCCGGGCTGCGGCCCGGGCGCATAAAATAGAGAGGAGCGGTACATATGGCAGACATTGAAAAACTGCGCAAGAATCTGGAGGACAACGGCTTTGCCACCAGCTATTTTGAGACGGCTGAGGAGGCCGCCCGCTATCTGGACGGCAAGCTGGACGGCAAGAGCATCGGCATCGGCGGGTGCATGACCGCCCAGCAGATGGGTCTGGAGAAGCTGCTGCCCGCCCACAACACCGTCTACTGGCACTGGCTGGGGGGCAGCGCCCAGGACGCCGCCACGGCCCAGGTATACATCAGCTCGGTCAACGGCCTGGCTGAGACCGGCGAGATCGTCAACATCGACGGCACCGGCAACCGGGTGGTGGGCACCATCTGCGGCCATGAGGCGCTCTATCTGCTGGTGGGCGTGAACAAGATTGCGCCTGACTACGACAAGGCCCTCTGGCGTGCCCGGAACATCGCCGCCCCCAAGAACGCCCAGCGCCTGGGCCGCAAGACCCCCTGCGCCCAGAAGGGGGACCGCTGCTACAACTGCAACAGCCCCGAGCGGATCTGCCGGGCCCTCACGGTGCTGTGGAAAAAGCCCAACGGCATCCCCTACGCCGAAGTGATCCTGATCAATCAGGAGCTGGGGCTGTAAGGCGCGGCAATTCTGAACCCAGTTAGGATGATTCCATGATAGATCCACAGACTTATGACGCAAGGGACCTCCGTTTCAAAACCCCATACGGCGCAGTGCCCGGCGGCACGGAGGTGACCTTCACCCTCCGGCCCCTCCGGGCCGAGGGCTATTCCCGGGGCGTGCTCACCGCCCGGCTGGAGTCCTGGGACAACAGGCGCATCGAGGTGCCCATGGTGTGGAGCGGCCTGGATGGGGCCCGGGATATGTTCACCGGCGCCCTGAACACCGACGGCTACATGGGCCTGATCTGGTACTCCTTCCGCCTGGAGCGGCTGGACGGCAAGTCGGGCAAGGAGTCGGGGGAGTATCAGCTGACGGTATACGACGAGAACGACAAGGTGCCCCGCTGGTTTGGCGAGGGCATGGCCTACCAGATCTTCCCCGACCGGTTCTGCCGCCTGTCGGTGCCCAACCCCGCCGGTATGGTAGGGGGACGCTGGGTCCACCAGGGCTGGGACGAGGAGCCGGAGTACCGCCCCGACCAGAACGGGGAGATCCGCAACCGGGACTTTTTCGGCGGCAGCCTGGCGGGCATCCGCTCCAAGCTTTCCTACCTGCGGGACCTGGGGGTGGAGACCATCTACCTCTGTCCCATCTTTGAGGGCCCGGAGAACCACCGGTACGGCGTGGGCGACTACGAGAAGGTGGACCCCATGCTGGGCACCAAGGAGGAGTTCTCCGACCTGTGCGCCCAGGCCCACGCCATGGGCATGCGGATCATGCTGGACGGCGTGTTCAACCACACCGCATTTGTCAGCAAATACTTCAACGGCGACGGGTCCTACCCCAACCCCGGCGCCTGTCAGGGGCCCCAGTCCCCCTACTACGACTGGTTCTGCTTCCAGCACTGGCCCAACCAGTACACCTCCTGGTGGGGCATCTACTCCCTCCCCACCACCAACAAGAACAGCCCCACCTGGCTGGAGTACATCACCGGCAAGGACGGCATAATCCGCTCCTGGCTGCGGGCCGGCGCGGACGGCTGGCGGCTGGACGTGGCTGACGAGCTGCCCGACCGGGTGGTGGCCGCCATCCACGACGCCGCCCGGGCGGAGAACCCTGACGCGGTGATCATCGGCGAGGTGTGGGAGGACGGCTCCAATAAGATCGCCTATGGCGTCCGCCGCAAGCACATCCTGGGCGGCCACTGCGACGGGCTGATGAATTACCCCTTCCGCACCGCCGTGGTGGACTACCTGCTGGGGGGCGGGGCCGAGCGGTTCCAGGATTCCATGGAGACCCTGCGGGAGAACTACCCGGAATTCGCCTGGTACTCGGCCATGAACACCCTGGGCACCCACGACACCATGCGCATCCTCACCCTGCTGGGGGAGAAGAGCGAGCAGCGGGGCCAGAGCCGGGACTGGCGGGCCCACGCCCGGCTCAACGACCACGACCGCTCCCGGGGCAAGGAGCGGCTGGCCCTGGGGACCATGCTCCTGTTCGCCTTCCCGGGCGCGCCCACCGTGTACTACGGGGATGAGGCGGGCATGGAGGGCTTTGAGGACCCCTTCAACCGCCGCACCTTCCCCTGGGGCCACGAGGACAAGGAGCTGGTGGAGCTGTTCACCGCCCTTGGCGCCGCCCGGAAGAGCCGGAAAGCCCTCCGCCGGGGCGATATCCGGTACGTGCAGGCGGCCGGCCGGGTGCTGGCCTTTACCCGCACCCTGGAGGAGGAGACGGTGCTGTGCGCCGTCAACGCCGGACAGGAGAGCGAGACCGTGGCCATCCCCTGGGAGGGGGAGGCCGTGGACCTGCTGGGCGGCCAGGCCATGGAGGCGGAGGACGGCGTCCTCACCCTGGAGCTGCCCCCCTTTACCGGGCGGTTCATGGCCACACCGGAACAGAAATAAAACCCGCTTTTAGGGCGGGATCACCGGCGTCCCCGGGCCTGTATCGGCGTGGGGGCGCTGTTTTTTCGGCCGCAACCAGCGGTTGACAGAGGGTAAGGGCGGCTTGATTGCGGAAAACGGGTCCGGATGCTAGAATGTGGCCATGAAAGGAAGTGAACGCCATGACGCTGGGACAGAAAATTCAGACGCTGCGTCACGATGCCGGGCTCTCTCAGGAGGGCCTGGGAGAGAAGTTAGGGGTATCCCGTCAGGCCATCAGCAAGTGGGAGGCCGACGGCGCGGTGCCCGAGGTGGACAAGCTCATCGCACTCTCCCGTCTCTTTGCGGTAAATCTTCACGACCTGCTCCAGGTGGAGGGGACGCCCCGGGAGGAGCCGGAGGACTCAGGGGAGCAGCCTCCGGAGGAAGAGGCGGAGAACCCGCCGGAAAAAGACGAACCGCCCCGTCGGAACGGCCGGTGGTGGAAGGCGCTGTGCGTGGTGCTGGCTGTGGCGGTGTGCGTCCAGGGCGTGCTGCTGTTCCGGCTGAATGAGAAGCTGGAGGAGCAGGGGGATGCGCTCACCGGCCAGGAGGACAAGATCCAACAACTGGAGGAGCTGACGGACAACCTCATCGGACAGATAAGCAGTCTGGGAAGCCGCATCAGCCGGCTGGAGCAGGCGGACGGCAGCCAGAGCGGGCAGACAGAGGCGGAACTGGACCCTGCCCTGCCCCTGGTCTCCCATGTAGACTTCACCATTGAGACCACGGAGTATGGCACAAGAGCCCTGAAGCTGAATTTGGTTCCGGCTCAGAGCGCTGAGGGAATGCGGGTACGCTTTCAGATTACCTGCCCCGGAGGGGCGGCCCGCAGTCACCCTGCATCTCAGCTGGATGACAGCTCGGCCTACACCCTGTCCATGATCTGCACTGATGAGGAGGTGGCCAGCGGCTTCACCGTCTCGGCGGTATTTTTGGATAAGACAGACCGGCAGTACACCCAGCCCCTGGTCAAAATCTCCGATATTACAGAGGACAGCTGGAATGCGGAGACCCTGTGGGACCAGTAAATACAAAAAGCGCGTGGACGGTATCCGTCCACGCGCTTTTTTACAGCCGCTTGATGTTGTCCGAGATGTCGGCCAGAGCCTTGCTGGCCTCCATGTCGTAGGCCTGGCTCAGGGCCAGATCTCCCAGGGAGACCATGCCCACCACCTTGCCCTCCTCGGTGACGGGCAGCCGCCGCACCTGGGCGGCCGCCATCATCCGGGAGGCCTCCCGGGGGTCGTCCTCCGGGGAGACCACCGCACAGTTGCGGGACATAATGTCCCGCACCGGGGTGTTGGCCGGATTTTCCTCCGCCGCCACGCACCGGAGCACAATGTCCCGGTCGGTGACAATCCCACGGAGCCGTCCGTCCGCCCCGCACACCGGCAGAGAGCCGATGTTGTGCCGGGACAGGAGCCGGGCTGCCAGAGCCGCCGACTCTCCCGGCGCAATGGATACCACGCTGCTGCTCATCAGGTCGCGTACCTGCATATCAATTCCACCGCTTTCTTCAGGCTGGGAGGCGGGCCCGCCTCCCTTCACAGTCCAGTATAGCCGGAAAATGGGGCGGTGATACATCCGGGGACAAAAAACAGCAGAGCAGCCGGTTTTCCGGCGCTCCGCTGCTGCTATCCGTGCGCTTTCAGGGCCAGGTTCCGCCGCAGCACGGCGGGGCCCCGCCAGGCAAAGGCTCGGTGGCCGTACTTCTCCCGAAAAGTGCGGTTGGTCAGGCCCTCCAGGTCGGCGGGAGTGAGGGAGGGGATCAAATCCTCCCGAAAGTCGGAGATGGGGGTCATGGCCGGATGGGCGTTGTAGGGGCACACCCGCTGGCACAGGTCGCAGCCCCACAGGCACTCCTGGGCGGAGAGCAGGGCGGTCTCCTCCGGCGAGAGTTCCCCCTTCTTCTGGGAGATGTCCGACAGGCAGCGGGAGAGGTGGAAAACCTCGCCGCTCAGTGCGCCGCCCGGGCAGGCGGCGGCGCATTTTCCGCAGGAGATGCACACATTTGAGGGCGGCTGTGTGGAAAACTCCAGGGGACAGTCGGTGAGGATGGTGCCCAGGAACACATAGGACCCCCAGGGGGGCAGGATGAGCAGGCCGTTGCGCCCCCGCAGCCCCATGCCGCAGGCCCAGGCCAGCTGCCGCTCCGGCAGGGGAGAGTTGTCCGCACCGGGGAAAAACGAATACGAAGGGTATTTCTGCCGAAGAACATCGCAAATCGTATTCAATCTTTCGGTCAAAACCAGGTGGTAATCCCGTCCCCGGGCATAGAGGGACAGATTGCCCGGTTCGTCCCCGGCGAAGTAGGGGAAGGCGGCCACCAGCACCGCCCCAGGCGTGGGACAGAGGGCCAGCGTTTTTTCCACAGCCTGAGGGGTGAGATGTGAAAGGGCGTCCGCCCAGGCGAGCCCGCCCCAGGCCGCCGCGCCGCAGGCGGCAAAGGCTCTGTCCAGCTCAGGGGTCATAGTGCTTCAGCGCCCGCCGGGCCAGCAGGCCGTCGGGCACACAGGGCTCGGGGCCGCGCTTCCGCTTCTGCTGCTGCTCGGCCCCCTTGCCCGCCAGCACCACCACGGCGGGGGTGGAGGCCTCCAGGATGGCCCGCTCCACCGCCTCCTCCCGGTCGGGGATGACGGTCCAGATCTTGCCGGAGGGGGCAATGTACCTGCCGATGTCGGCGCAGATGTCGGCCACCTCCTCGGGGCCGGGGTCGTCCTCGGTGAGGATGATCCGGTCGGCCCAGCGGCCCGCTGCCTGGCCCATGCCCTCCCGGCGGTCCAGGCCCTTGCCGCCGGTGCAGCCGAAGACCACGGTCAGCTGCCGCCCGGGGAAGTCCCGCCGGACCGAGGAGAGCAGCGCCTCCAGGCTCATGCCGTTGTGGGCGTAGTCCACAATGACGGTGAGCTTGCCGTCGGGGGTGTTGAAGGTCTCCATCCGGCCGGGCACCGCGGCCTCCGCCAGACCGGCGGCCACGTCGGACTCGGGCACGCCCAGGGCCTCGGCAGCCGCCACGGCGGCCAGGGCGTTCTCCACGTTGAAGGAGCCGGGCAGGCCTATGGACAGCTCCCGGGTGTAACGGGGGGTGCGCACCAGGAAGCGGGTGGCGTCCCCCTCCCGGCGGATCTCGCTGGCGAAGATATGGGCTGTGGAAAACTTGGTGGAAAATGTGTATATTTTGCTGCAACTTTCTGCGGCGGTCAGGATTCGTTCGGCAAAATCGCTGTCCAGATTCACACAGGCGGCGGCGCTTTGGCGGAAAATCATCAGCTTGGAGGCAAAATAATCCTCAAAATCCGGGTGTTCCACCGGGCTGATGTGATCTTCTCCGATGTTCAAAAACACGCCCACGGAAAAGTCCACACCCCCGGTGCGGTGGTACTTGAGGGCCTGGCTGGACACCTCCATGGTCAGGTACTCCGCGCCGCACTCCGCCGCGTTCCACAGGTGCCGCTGCAGGTCCAGGGGCTCCGGGGTGGTCAGCTTGGCCGGACGGCGCTCCACGCCGTCGTCGGTGACGATGGTGGACAAAATGGCGCTCTCGTGCCTGCCCTGGCTCCGCCGCCACTCGTCCAGGATGGACTTGAGAAAGTAGGCCGTGGTGGTCTTGCCCTTGGTGCCGGTGATGCCGGTGATGCGGAGCCGCCCGGAGGGGTGGTCCCAGGCCCGGTCGGCCAGCAGGGCCATGGAGCGGCGGATGTCGGTCACCAGGATGCAGGGCAGGGCGCACTCCGTCCACCGGCGCTCACTGACGTACACAAAGGCGCCCTTTTCCGCCGCGTCCAGCAGGTACTGGGGCTTGAAGGCCGCGCCCTTGCAGATGAACAGGGTGCCGGGCACCACGGTCTGGGAGTCGCAGGACACCAGCCGGACCTCCCGGGTCAGGTCGGCGGGCAGGGGGGCGGCGTCGGCGAGCAGGCCGTTTTTCAGCAGCAACTGGTAGTAGTCGCCCAGGGGAAAGTGGGGACGGGACAAGGCAAACACCTCCAGAGAGGAAATAGCCCCGCCGGGCGCCGGCGGGGCGGGGGAATATAGGGGGTGGGGACGGCACTATGGGCGCCTCCCCCTTGGGGAGAGGCGCGGGTCACACCATGCGCAGCTTGTAGCCGCAGTAGGTGATGCACCGCTCGGCCAGGATGTCCATGGCGTCTACGTAGAAGTCGGGCAGGGGGTGGTAGGTGCGGTAGACCGACAGCTCGGTGCAGCCCAGAATGGCCGCGTCGCACCCGGCCTGCCGCAGGCACTTGTCCATCACGGCGAACTTCTCCCGGCTGCCCTTCTCGCCCTTTTTGATCTCGTCGTAGATGATGCTCATGACCACCTTCTGCACCTCGGGGGGCGGGGAGTAGGCCACCAGGCCCTGGGCCTCACACTCCCGCTGGTACACGCCGGTGCGGACGGTGCCGTCGGTGGCCAGGATGCCCACCTTGTGGACGCCCGGATCGGAGGAGAGCACCTTCACCGTCTCCCGCACCATGTGGATGATGGGGATGAACAGCTCCTCCTGGAGCCGGTCGGCGAAGAAGTGGGAGGTGTTGCAGGGGATGGCGATGGCGGTGCAGCCCACCTGCTCCAGGGTCCTGGCGTCCTGGAGGAGGCGGCGGTAGCAGCCCTCCGCGTCCCCGCCCAGGATGGCGGAGGTGCGGTCGGGCATGCGGGTATCGCTGAGGATGACGGTGGGCAGGTGCTCCTGGTCACAGGACGCGTCGGTCCGGTCCAGGATGCGCTGGTAGAAATCCTGGGTGGCCTGGGGGCCCATTCCACCTAAGATGCCGAGTTTTGCTTCGTTCATATGGTAAATCCTCTCAGTTGGCCTTCTCCATGGAGCTGGCGTACCGCTCCTTGTACCGCCACTGGTCCTTGATGATGCGCAGCTTGTGGATCAGGTTCCGGTCCGCCTTGTAGAAGAGGGGGTTGACCCAGGCGCCGGCGGCGGTGAGGGCCTTCATCTCCTGGTGGTACTTGCTGGGGATGTAGTCGTAGGCCACCTTGGCCGGGATGACCCGCCACAGGTGGCGGTTCTTGGTGACGGTCAGAGGGGCGGGCCGGTGGAAGATCCGGTCCTCCACCAGGTACTTGGCCAGGTTGTGGCCCGCGCCGGTGACATAGTAGTTGCTGCGGCCCTGGCGGCAGTTGATCTCAAAGACCTTGAACTTGCCGTCCCGCTGGTCGAACTTCACGTCAAAGTTGGAGAAGCCGGTGAATTTGATGTCCTCCAGGAAGGCCCGCAGCTTCTCGCACAGCTCGGGGGCCTCCTCGGTGATGATGACCGCGTGGTTGCCGATGCCGTGGCGGGTGTGCTCCTCCAGCAGCACGTGGCCCACACACATGAGCTCCACCTTGCCGTCCTCACCGGAGTAGTTGGTGACCACCCGCATGTAGGAGTCGTCCCCGGGGATGAAGTCCTGGATGATGAGGGAGTCCTCATAGCCGTGGTTGTAGATGTCGTCGATGACCTGGTCCACCTCTTCCCGGGTCTGGAGCACATAGGCCTTCTTCTGGGTGTCGAAGGGGTGATCCCAGTAGGTGGCGCTCTCGGCGGGCTTGACCACGAAGGGGCCGGAGAAGGGCAGCTGGAAGCCGTGGCCCTCCCCCTTGTGGTAGACATAGGTGGCGGGGTGGTCGATGCCGTACTGGTCGCACAGCTGGTAGAACCGCTCCTTGTGGATGAGCTTCTCCATCAGGGCCAGGTCGATGTAGGGCGCCACCACGTTCTCGGGGAAGTTGGGCAGGTTGACGGCGATGGAGGTCAGGTAGTTGTCACCGCAGCCCAGCACGATGACCTTCTTGTCCGGGAACTCCCGGGACACCTCGGTGACGTTCTTCAGCACCACCTGGGGCTCGTCGTTGTGCTGGCACACCCGGTAGTCGATGATGTCGCTGCCGTAGCAGGGGCCGGAGGGATACATGCCGTAGGCCACGGTCTTGACGCCGTAGGCCTCGTGGAAGGCCCGGGCCATACTGTACACGTTGATGTCTGCCCCCAGCAGCAGGGGGACAAAGGGCTGTTGGCTCATGTCGAATTACTTCCTTTTATTATAATGGATCAGGGGGATTCAGGCGGGCAGAACGTTCAGTTCCACGGTATACCACATCTTGTCCCCCGAGGGGGACATGGCGGTGAGGCGCACCCGCTCCCACCGCAGCGCCAGGTACTCTGCCTCCTCGGTGGTGAGGCGCAGCTCCCGCCGGCGCAGCTCTCCGCCCTGAAAGGCGGAGGACAGGGCCGCCTCCAGGGCGGCGATCTCTCTATCAGTCATATTCCAGCCTCCTGAGACGGGAGCGGGGTCAGCCGGACACCCGCTTGACCTGGTACACGCCGGAGATCTGCCCCAGCTTGTTGATGACGTTGTTGAGCTCGTCCCGGTCCTTGACCTCCAGGACGATGGACACGGAGGCATACCCGTCGGGCATGCCCCGGGCGGAGAAGGAGTCCACCTTCACCTTGGCGGCGGACAGGGCCATGGTCACGTCCATGGCCAGGCAGTCCCGGTCCTTGGCGGAGATCTCCAGGGAGGTGGGGTAGGCGGCCTGATCGCTGCCCACCCAGGCCACATTCACCCAGCGGCCGGCCTCTTCGGGGCGGCGCTTCTCGGGGGCGGCGTTGGGGCAGTCGGCCCGGTGGACCGACACGCCGAAGCCCCGGGTGATAAAGCCCACCACCGGGTCACCGGGCACGGGGGTGCAGCACTTGGCGAACTTGACCAGGCAGTTGTCCAGGCCCTCCACCACGATGCCGGACTCCGACTTGCGGGGGGCCTTGACCTGGCCGGGCGCGGGGGCGGGGGAGGCAGGGAAGACCACCTCGTTGGCGGCTCGCTCGGCGGCCGCCTTCTCCTCTTTCAGGCGGCCCAGGCGGGTCAGCTCGTCCTTGATGCGCACCACCGACTTGACGGCGGTCATGCCGCCGTAGCCGATGGCGGCGTACAGCTCGTCCAGAGAGTTGAACCGGACCTTTTTCAGAATGGAGGGGAGGGCGTCTTCGGCGGTGATCTGGGCCAGGGTGATGCCGGCGCGCTTCAGCTCGGCCTCGAAGGAGGCGCGGCCGGTGGCGATGTTCTCCTCCCGCTTCTCCTTCTTGAACCACTGGCGGATCTTGTTGCGGGCCTCGTTGGACTTGCAGATGTTCATCCAGTCGCGGCTGGGGCCGTGGGCCGACTTGGAGGTGATGATCTCCACAATGTCGCCGTTTTTCAGGGGGGTGTCAAAGGGCACCATGCGGCCGTTGACCTTGGCGCCCGTCATCTTGTTGCCCACGGCGGAGTGGATGGAGTAGGCGAAGTCGATGGGGGTGGCGCCGGCGGGCAGGTTGATCACGTCGCCCCGGGGGGTGAACACGAACACCTCGTCGGCGAACATATCCACCTTCAGGGTGCGGACGAACTCCTCGGCGTCGGTGTCCTGCTGGTTCTCCAGCAGCTTGCGCACCCACTCGAAGGCCGCCTCGGTGCCCAGCTTCTCGTTGGCCAGGCCCTGCTTGTACTTCCAGTGGGCGGCGATGCCGTACTCAGCGGTGTTGTGCATCTCCTGGGTGCGGATCTGTACCTCAAAGGGGATGCCCTCCCGGCCGATGACGGTGGTGTGGAGGGACTGGTAGCCGTTGGGCTTGGGGGTGCCGATATAGTCCTTGAACCGGCCCAGCACCGGGCGGAACAGGTCGTGGATGCAGCCCAGCACATTGTAGCACTCCGGGATGTCGTCTACAATCACCCGGAAGGCATAGAGATCAAAAATTTCATCCAGGGTCTTGTTCTGGGCGTACATCTTCCGGTAGATGGAGTAGATGTGCTTCACCCGGCCGTACACCGTGCACTTGATGCCCTCCTCGGCCAGCCGGTCCTGTATCTTCTTCTGGATGGAGGCCATGAACTCCTCGTTGGCCGAGGAGCGGGCGGCCAGCTCGTCGGCGATCTCCTGGTAGCCGATGGGGTCCAGGTACTTGAGGGAGGTGTCCTCCAGCTCCCACTTGATGCGCTGCATGCCCAGCCGGTGGGCGATGGGGGCATAGATCTCCATGGTCTCCAGGGCCTTTTCCCGCTGCTTCTTGGGGGACTGGTACTCCATGGTGCGCATGTTGTGGAGCCGGTCGCAGATCTTGATGAGGATCACCCGGATGTCCTTGACCATGGCCATGAGCATCTTGCGCAGGTTCTCCATCTGCTCCTCTTCTTTAGAGGTGTACTGCACCCGGGTCAGCTTGGTGACGCCCTCCACCAGGTCGGCCACCGTGGGGCCGAACCGCTTGGCGATCTCCTCATGGGTGGCGCCGGTGTCCTCGATGGTGTCATGGAGCAGGGCGGCGATGATGGAGTCGGTGTCCAGCCCCAGGTCGGCCACGATCTCGGCCACCGCCAGGGGATGGGTGATATAGGGGGAGCCGTCCTTGCGCAGCTGGCTGGAGTGGGCGTTATCCGCGAAGGTAAACGCGTCGAAGAGCCGCTTGGTGTCAAGAGACGGGTTATAGGATTTGATCTTATCCTCCAGCGCCTGATAGCGCTCCAGGATGGGGTCCATAAAATCACCTCCGAAAATGTCGCGGGGGGGGGGTGGGAACGTAAGGGGTCACACGCCTTCGGTCAGTTTGCGCAGGCGGCGCATGATGTATGAGTCCTCCAGGTTGACCTTGCCCTCCACCGGGGTCAGGTCGATGCACAGGTGGTCGGTGGAGTGCTCCACCCGGATAAGCCCCCGCTCGTCCAGCACCTCCAGGCACACCATGGTGCGCATAAAGGTCTCCCGCAGGCCGAAGGAGCGGGCAATGTTCCGGGAGAGGCGGCCCGCCGTCTCCTCCAGCCGTCCGGCGGAGCTGCGGTTCTTCAGGTACCGCCACACCGCCGCGAACTCCTCCCGGCTGGGGGTGAGGGCGGCGGCCTCCTGGGGGGTGAGGGACGCGCCGGAGTGGAGCTTTTCGTAGAGCGCCCGCTCCGCCTGGGCCCGTGTGAGGGCGGGGCGCAGGTCGATGAGCTGGAGCTGCACCGAACGCCAGCCCCGGAACTCGTTGATCTGGGGGGAGAAGGCCAGGTCCACCCGGTCGCCGGGGGCCAGGCCCGCCTCCGCCAGGGAGACAGAGAAAAAGATGGCGTCAAAGCTGCGCCCGCCCTTGGACACCTTCAGCTTCAGGTGCCGTCCGCCGCCCACCTCAGTGGCGGAGGTGACGGTGCAGCCCGACATGGAGAAGACCGGTTTGGGGTTGCCGGTGCCGTAGGGCTCCAGCAGGTCCAGGGACAGCACGCCCTCCTGGGTCAGCAGGGCGGGGTCGGCCTCGGCGTCCACCTCCAGGGAGGACTCCATGGCCGCGCCGCCGGTGGAGGAGCGGACCAGCTCCAGCATCCGCGCCCGGAAGGCGGGGATATTCCCCTCCAGAATGGTGAACCCGGCGGCCAGCTCGTGGCCGCCGAACCCCTCCAGCAGGTCCCGGCACTGCTCCAGGGCGGCGAACAGGTTGAAGCCGCCGAAGGACCGGCAGGAGCCCTTGCCCTTGCCGTCCTGGAGGCAGATCATAAAGGTGGGGCAGGAGTACTTCTCGCTCAGGCGGGAGGCCACGATGCCCACCACGCCCTGATGCCAGCCCTCCCGGGCCAGGACCAGGGCGGGCCGGTCCTCGGGGGCCATGGCGTCGGCCATGGCCACGCACTCCTCATAGATGTCCAGCTCCACGGCCTGCCGCTCCCGGTTGAGGGCACACAACTCCCGGGCCAGAGCCTCGCCCCGGGCCGGGTCGGAGGTCAGGAGCAGCTCGGCGGCCAGTCCGGCGCAGCCCATCCGCCCGGAGGCGTTGATCCGTGGGGCCAGGGTGTACCCGATGGATACGGAGGTGAGGGGCCGCTCGGTCAGGCCTGCCTCATGGAGCAGGGCCCGCAGGCCGGGCCGGGCCGTGTCCTTCAGGGCGGTCAGGCCCATGCGGATGATGGTCCGGTTTTCCCCCACCACCTGCATCACGTCGGCCACCGTGCCCACGGCGGCCAGGTCGGCGTACCGGCGGAGCAGGGCGGGCTCCTCCGCCCTGTCCCCCAGGGCCAGCACCAGCTTGAGGGCCACGCCTACCCCGGCCAGATGCTTGAAGGGGTAGCCGCAGTCCCGCCGGTGGGGGTCCACCACCGCGGCGGCGGCGGGGATGCGGTCCTTGCACTCGTGGTGGTCGGTGATGACCAGGTCGATGCCCAGGGAGGCGGCAAACTCCGCCTCGGCCACGGCGGTGATGCCGCAGTCCACGGTGATGATCAGGCTCACGCCCTTGGCCTGGAGGGCGGAGACGGCGGAGCAGCTCAGGCCGTAACCCTCCTCCATCCGGTCGGGGATGTAGGGGGTGACTTTGGCGCCACGGCTGCGGAGGTAGTCGGTGAGCAGGCAGGTGGAGGTGATGCCGTCCACGTCGTAGTCGCCGTACACGGCAATGTGCTCCCGCTGGTCCAGGGCGGCGGCGATACGCCCCACCGCCCGGTCCATGTCCTTCAGGAGAAAGGGGTCCCACAGCAGGCCCTCGTCGGAGCGGAGAAAGTCCTTTGCCTTGTCCACGGTGTCCAGGCCCCGGGCGCAGAGCACCGCGGCCGCCAGCGGGGGGACCCCATCCGCCTCCATGGCCGCCTGGGCCGCGGGAGACGGTGCGCGTAGATTCCAATGTCTGTACTTCATGGGTGTGCCCCCGAAATTGGATAGAAAATTACTTTTCATTATAACAAAGATAGCAGAAAGATACAAGTTGAAACGGGAAATATCCCGCGGCGGGAAATGGTTCCGCCCCGTCATTTGACCCAGGATAAAAAGAAGCCCTGCCGCACCGGATGCGGCAGGGCACAGGATATGGAAAAGCGAGGCCTCAGAGGAAACGCTCCTCCGCCAGGCGGATGAGCTCCAGGGCGCTGGCGAACTGCTGCTTGGGGGAGCCGTCCATCCAGTCCACCCAGCCCTGCCAGGAGGCGTTGCGCCGGGAGATGACACACAGGGTAAAGGTGGCCAGGGAACCGGCCGAGCCCTCCACCTCATCCAGAGGGATGCCCTCGCTGGGGTCGGCGGCGGCGGGGACGTGGCTCTCATGCTCCCGGAAGGTGCGGGAGTGCTGGAAGGCCTGGGGGAAGTTCTGCTTCTCCAGCACGTCGTCCAGCCGGAGGATCAGGCTGCCCATGTCGGAGAAGGCCATGGGCCGGGTGAGCCGCTGGCTGTACACCATACCGGAGATCCGGCCGTTGTCCGAGCGGTCCACGCACACCCGCAGGACCGCGCTGGGGCTGTTCAGGTTGGAAAAGGACATGTATCAAACCTCCCTTGTTCAAGAATTCATGGCCAGACGCTTGCGCAGCCAGTCACTGTTGACGCAGTGGCCCAGGGCGGCGTCCGGACCGATACGGCCCGCTTTCACCAGCTGGAGCAGGCTCTGGTCCATGGAGATCATGCCGTCGGCGGCAGAGGAGGAGATCACATTGTCCAGCTGGTGGGCTTTGGACTCCCGGATCATGTTGCGCACGGCGGGGGTGACGGTCATCACCTCAAAGGCGGGGATCAGGGAGCCGTCCTTGGTGGGTACCAGCTGCTGGGACACCACGCCCTCGATGACCAGGGCCAGCTGGGTGCGGATCTGCTGCTGCTGCTCCGGGGGGAAGGAGTCCACGATCCGGTCGATGGTGTTGGACGCCCCCAGGGTGTGGAGGGTGGAGATGACCAGGTGGCCGGTCTCGGCGGCGGTGACGGCGGCCTTGATGGTCTCCGCGTCCCGCATCTCGCCCACCAGGATCACGTCGGGGGCCTCCCGCAGGGCGGCCCGGAGGGCGGCGTCATAGCTGGTGGTATCGGTGGCCAGCTCCCGCTGGGTGACCACGCTCATCTTGTGGTGGTGGAGGTACTCGATGGGGTCCTCGATGGTGATGACGTGGAGGTTGCGGGAGGAGTTGATGGCGTCCACGATGCAGGCCAGAGTGGTGGTCTTGCCGCTGCCCGCCGGGCCGGTGAAGAGCACCAGACCCCGGGAGCAGGCGGCGAAGTTCATGACGCTGTCCGGGATGCCCAGGGCCGTCCGGTCGGGCAGGGAGAAGGACACCACCCGGATGACCAGGGCTAGAGAGCCCCTCTGCCGCAGGGCGTTGACCCGGAACCGGGAGAGATGGGCCACGGCAAAGGAAAAGTCGTCGTCCCCGGTGCGCTCCAGCCGGTCCATGGAGCGGTTTCCCGCCAGGGAGTAGGCCTCCCGCACCAGGGCGTCCAGGGCGTCGGGCAGGAGCCGCTCCCCCTCCCGGGTGATGACGCCGCTGATCTTGTAGGCCGCGGGCAGGCCGGGGATCAGGAGGATGTCGGAGGCCTCCCGCTCCACCGCGTGGGTGAGAATATCAACTAAATTCATGGCAAACCCCTTCCTATTCCGGCAGTGTGCCGTCAAAGACGGGCAGATGGTCCCCGTCTCCGCCGTCGTCCTCCACCGGGACGGTCTGCCAGGCGAGAATTTCCACCCCGTCCCCGCTCCGCACCAGGTGGAGGTGGAGGGACTGGGTGTCGGTCATGGGAATATAGGTGTCCAGCTCGGCGTCCGTGCCGGCGGCAAACCCGGCGTACAGCGCTGCGGCCTGGGCGTCGGCGGCGTAGTAGGCGGACACTGTGCCGGCGTTGGTCTGGGACAGAGACAGGTCGGCCCGGGCCGAGGTGAGGGTGAGGGCGGAGAACACCGACAATGTGAGCACCAGCAGCACCGTCATGATGGACACCACGCCGATGCCGATGGGCGGCGGAGATTTCTTCACGGCAGGGCCACCTCCTCACCGCTGTTCCCGCCCAGGGCGGGGACCCAGCTGGTCTCCAGGGTGTAGAGGGACGTGTCGCCCCAGAAGATCTCGATTTCAGCGGTGGAGAGGCCGTCCTCCTCCCCCTGGCTGACCTGGCACCGGTACCCCTCCGGGGCCTGGGGCAGGGCGTCGCCCGCCCGGAGGGCCTCCGCGGCGCTCTGGGCCAGGTACACCGCCTGGGTGAGCCGGGTGCTCTCCAGGCTCATGCTCCGGGCGTGGAGCAGCAGCCCCACGCACACCGCGGCGCACAGCACAAAGAGGAACAGGTCGATCACCAGCTCCATGAGAAAGAGGGAAAAACGGCTGCCCGATTCCTTCACAGCGTCCCCACCTCCTCCACGCCGGTGCGGGGATACAGGGTCACGGACCACTGGTGTTCCCCGTCGCCGGCGGAGATGTCCAGCCCGCCCCGCTCCGTGACGGACAGGGTCAGGGAGGACAGAGGCAGCAGCTCCATGCCGTCCTCGGGCGCCAGGCCGGTGCCCTCCTCCATGTACAGCTCCCGGAGGGAGCCCTCAAAGCAGTAGATCAGGGTGACGTACACGCTGCCGTCCTCACCGGTTTCTGTGAGGCGCAGGGCGTCCCCGCCGCCGAAGGTGCCCACGGCCACGCCTCCCCCGTCCGCCCGGCGGATCTGGTTGACCACGTAGGACAGGGCGGTGCGCTGGGCGGAGTTGGCGGCGGCGTCGTCGGCCACGGCGCGGTACACGCCGGTGCCCATCAGGGTCACGCCCATGGCCAGCAGGGCAAACAGCGCCGCCAGACACACGATGACCACCCGCCGCAGCCCGGCGCCGCCGGAATGGGTTTTCATGGGGACACCCCCTTACAAAAAGCGTTTTTTACGGGAAGAGCCTATTCTCCCAGGGCCAGCACTGTGATGTCTGGCATCAGGTTGGAGGCCACATACTGGTAGGAGACCATGTACCGGTCGTCGCCGGCGGTGACGCCGTAGTGTTCCACCAGGTAGTCCAGGCTCCTGGGGTAGAAGCCCTCCAGGGCGTAGCACTCCACCGCCGCCCGCCGGACGCTCTCCTCGGCCAGGGCGAGGACCTCCGCGTCGGTGCGGACGCTGATGACCCTGGTGAACAGCAGCCCGGCCGCCGCCAGGGCGATGAGGAACACGGCGGCGGGCAGGACCCGCCGCAGGAATGAGGCACGTCTGCCGCCCATGGCGGAGACCCCCTTTCACGATGAGATCGGTCAGCCGATGGCGGTCAGCACGCCCAGCAGGGGCAGCATGACCGACAGGAGCACCAGGCCCACGGCCACGCACAGCAGCAGCACCAGGGCAAACTCCAGCCGGGACAGCAGGGAGGACAGCCGCTCGTCGGCCTCCTCCTGGCAGCGGGAGGCCAGCTCCTCCATGGCCTGCTCGGGCACGCCGGAGCGGAACCCGGCGCCCAGCAGCCCGGCCTGGAGGCCGTCCAGCAGCCCGCAGGCGGTGACGGCCTTATAGAAGTCCTCCCCCTGCTCCATGCGGGACTGGCAGTCCTTCAGGGCGGGGGAGAGGGCGGAGCCCTCCAGCAGGTGGACGGTGCGCTCCATGGCCTCGTCCAGGGGCAGGCCGCTGGAGAGCATGAGGGCCATGGCGGCGGCGAAGCGGCTCCGGTCCACCGCTTTGGCAGCCCTGCCCTTTCCCAGCAGGCGGGCCTCCATGGGCTGGGCCCCCGCGCTCTGCCGCCGGGACAGCACCAGCAGAACCACCGCGCCCACGGCCAGCAGCGCCACCAGCACGCCGCCGACATACTGCCCGGCTGCGCCGGCGGTCATCAGGGCCTGGGCGGCGGGGGACAGAGTCAGGCCCAGCTGCCGGAACACCTGCTGGAACACGGGGAGCACCCGGGTCATGAGCACCAGGAACACCGCCGCCACCAGCACTGCCATGACGGCGGGGTAGAGGACGGCCCGGCGGATGGCCGACGCTGTCTCCGACTCCCGGCGGTAGTAGGCGGCCAGGGCGGAGAGGACCTGATCCAGCCGGCCGGCGGCCTGGCCGATCTCCACCATGCGCACCATGTACCCGGGGAAGGCGCCGCTGGCGCTGAGTGCCTGGGACAGGGGCGCGCCGTCCAGCAGGGAGGCGTGGAGAGCAGTCAGCAGGGCCTTGCTGCCGGGGTCGGCGGCGTCCTCGGCCAGCACCTCCACGCCCTCCTCAGAGCCGATGCCGGCGTGCATCATCAGGGAGAGCTGATAGCAGAACACCGACAGCGCGTCCGCGCTGAGGGGTGCGGTACTCCGTTGCTTTGCCATGGGGCAACACCTCCGGATGGAAATGACCCAGGCGGCCTGCCGCCTGAGACGGATGGAATGGCGCATGCCCTGAGCCCGCGCGGCAGCGCTGACTCAGGGCAGAGGGATCAATAGGCGTATTTCTCGGTGTAGTTGGTGCCGTCGCCCACGTACTGGAGCACGGCGGGGTTGTTCTTGCCGTTGGAGACAAAGGTGGGGTCCATCATGGACCAGTCCTCACCGTTGAAGTAGATCAGGTGATCCACCCAGCCCACGCCCTCGATGTACACGTTGATCCAGGCGTGGTACACGGTGCCCGCATAGCCCACGATCAGCTTGCAGGGGATATTCTGGCTGCGGAGCATGGAGGCCATGACGGCGGCGTAGTCGAAGCAGATGCCCTTGCCGCTCTCCAGCACCTTGTCCACGTCGGGCAGGTAGCCGGAGGCCACGGTGGCGGCCAGCTGGTAGTCGTAGGTGATGTTGTTGATGACGTAGTGGTAGATCTCGGTCACCTTGTCCAGGTCGGTGGTCAGACCCTTGGTCAGCTCGGCGGCCTTGGCCACCACCTTGGAGTCGTCGGTGAAGTTGACGTACTGGTTGGCGTACAGGAAGGGGGAGAACTCGCTGGTCAGCTTCAGGGTCAGGGGGCAGGAGTAGGCCTGGGCGTACTTGGTGCCCGTGGTGTTCTCAAACACCTTCACAGTGTACTTGCCGTCGCCCTCGGTGAGGGGGAAGGTCTCGGCGGTGCCCTTGTTGTTCAGGTTGTAGGTGTAGGTGGTGCCGCCGGTTTTGGTGATCTGGACCTTGATGCGCACGTCCTTGCCGCCGGTGTAGGACACGGACACAAAGCCCAGGGCCAGGTTGGACGCATCCACGGTGGCCTTGCCGTTCTTATACACGGTGACGCCGCTCTGGATGGCCTCCTTGTGGGGGATGACGCCGGCCTGGGCCAGCAGGGGGATGGCCACCCCCGCCACCAGCACGATGGCCAGCACGGCGCAGATGATCCGGGTGGTCTTTTTCATGGACTTGAAGAATTTCATGGATTGAGTGAAGCCTCCTCTTCCGCGTTGGCGGGATAAGCATAGTCGTCAGACAACGGAATGATGTCCACCAGGGCGCCCCGGACGATGAGCCGGTGGTCGGAGACGCCCACGGGGGTGCAGGTGGTCAGGGTGACGCAGGAGTGGTCGGTCTTGTAGATGGGGCCCCAGTCGTCGGGCTCCACCACCTCCTGGTATTCAAAGAGGTACTGGTAGATGTTCTCCCCGTACACCAGGTAGAGGTAATCCCCCTCCCCCAGGGTGTCCAGGTAGGAGAAGGGCTGGTCCAGGGTGATCTTGCCGCCCCGGATCCAGTTGCGGTGCCCGGCGATGGAGGTGTTGGACCGGCCCTCGCCGGGGAGCTGGGCGTAGTCGTACAAACCCTCGCCCTGGAGCAGGGTCTGCTCGTCCACGCCGTTCAGGATGGGCTCATCCACTTCCAGCTTGGGGATGATGAGCCGCAGGTCGCCGCTCTGGTAGCTCTTGCGGGTGTCGGTGACAAAGACCTTGTCGGTGGGCAGGCCGTCCTCCGGCTCCTCCAGGACCGCCTTATAGACGGGGGCCGTGGGGGTGGGAGACGGGGTCTCGGAGTCCTCCGCCGTGGGGGAGGGCGTGGGGGTGGAGGAGATCACCGGCGCTGTGGAGGGCGCCACGATCTCGTACTGGGGCTCTCTGCCCCAGAGGAACAGCGCCGCCGCTGCAATCAGCAGCACGACGGCGGCCGCCGCCGCGATGACGGCGCCGATGGGAGGTCTTTTCATGGCAGATGTACCTGGAAATGTTCTGAAATATGTGGATAGGGGTCAGTCCAGCGCCCGGATCTTGTAGGAGAGCTTGAGGAAGTTCCGCCGGTGCTGCCGGTAGAAGGCGGAGACCACGCGCTCCATGACCATGGTGCTGTTCTCAAAGTTGGCGGCGGGCAGCATCACCACGAACTGGGCGCCCGAGTATTTGGACACCACGTCGCCCCGGCGCAGGCTGCCGGTGAGCACCTCCTGGAGCTGGTCCATGGTGGCGGCCAGCACGCTCAGGGGCGGCACGCCCCCGTCGGGCAGGGAGACGGTGATGAGGGCGATGTGGACCGAAGTGCCGCTGCGGGCGGCCCGGCGGGCCTCCAGCCGGTAGGCCTCCCGGAAGAAGCCGTACTCACAGACAAAGGCCCCGGGGCGGGCGGCGGCCTCCCGCAGGTCGTCCTGGATGGACTCCAGGTCGGTCTCCAGCGACTTCTCCACGCTCATGATCTCGTTGTACAGCTCCCGCAGCTCCTGGGAGGGGCGCACGCCCAGGTTGCGGTAGAGCAGGTCGGTGGCCGACTCGTAGTGGGCCAGGGCGGCGGTGTCGTTGCCCTGGCGCAGCAGGGAGCGGACGATGAGGATGTGCAGGTTCTCATCCAGGGAGTCCAGATGGCTGGCCCGGATGCAGACCTCGGTCATCTCCTCAAAGAGCTCCTTTTTCTCCAGCAGGGCGGCGTAGTCCTTGATCATCTGGAGGTAGAGGTTGTGGTATTCCACCGAGTAGGGGATGATCCACAGGGAGCCCTCCAGCTTGGGCAGAAAGTCCCCCCGGTAGAGCTGCTCGGCCTGGCGGTAGAGGGACAGGCGGCTCTCGTCGGACAGGCGGCCGTCGTTGGCCTTGTGGCACAGGGCCTCGAACTCGTCGATGTCCAGGGTACAGGAAATGTCCGGATTCCAGGAGTAGGACCCCCGGCGGGAGAGGATGGGCTCCACCTCCGAGCCGAACAGGGGCTCCAGCATGGCCCGCACCCGGTAGAGCAGGGTCTTGAGGGCGTTGACCGGGTTGGCGCTGTTCTCACCCGGCCAGAACTGCTCGATGAATTCGCTCTGGGGCACGTTCCGGTCCCGGTGGACCAGCAGGTAGGAGAGCACGTTCCAGAGCTTTTGGGAGCGATTTGCCTCGTCTGTCAGCACGTGACCGTCCACAGCGATGGAAAAACCGCCCAACATAGTGACTTTTACGTTTTTGATACCAGCGGAATCGCTCATGACAGGCACCTGCTTTCGTCGGTAATATTTCCGGGAAAAAACAATGGGCAGAATCAAGGCTGTTCCTATTATAGCACAGGATTGAAAAGGCTGGAAGAGTCTTTTTCTATTTTATCGGGAATTTTTTTCGTAAAAAAACAGCCTCCTGCCCAAAAGAGGCCGGACGGAAAAAGGGAAATGAAAAAATATACTTTTTCAAAATATAACCCGAAATGTAACCTTGCGGTGGTAGAGTGGGTACAGCGCCGGACGAGACGGGATTTTTTCGCGGAAAGAAGCGGAAAAATCCGGCGGAATCCGGCAAGAAAAGGGCAAACCGGCTGAAAGGCCGGGACGCAAAGCCTGGAGGCTAAAGCGGTGGGGGAGCGCCGCCACGTCCGTCCGGCTGCCGCATACTTACAACTGCCCGCGCAAAGCGAGGAAGGAGAATGAGCATGTTGGCAAGAATGAGCAAGAAGGCCCTGGCCCTTCTCATGGTGTTCTGTATGGTGGTGAGCGCCCTGTCCATCGGGGCCCTGGCCGCTGTGGAGACCCCCAATGGGACCTATGACGGAGACCTGACCTTTGAGTACCATATCACGGCCAAGGCGCTGAAGGATATGGTGAAGGGCGAGCAGGAATACGGCTACCGCGATATCCACGGGGCCACCCTGTTCTTCGGCGACGACAGCCGGGAGCTGAAGTGGAACGGAGTGCCCAATATCTACTGGACTGCGGTGAGCGGCCTGGAGGACAAGCAGCCCGGGGACATGACCGCCCTTGAGCTGTATCTGGACAACGGCTGCACCCGGAAGACCCTGCGCTTCAGCGGCGAGGAGCTTCAGGCCCTGTTCTATGAGAAGGCTGCAAGCGGCTTCTACGAGATTGAGCTGAAGGACGCCGGCTCCACCCAGCCCGGAGAGCCCGAGCTGAGCCTCCAGAACGTCTATGTGTATGTGGACGGCAAGGAGGGCCAGGGCACCCCCAACGACCACGGCTACTTCACCGTGGGCAAGATCCAGATGGAGCTGCCTGACCCCACCTCCGTGGTGGCCGGCGACAACTACTACAGCCAGTACGGCTCCGCCGTCTCCCTGACCGGCATGGAGCGCTTTGCGGCCAACAGCTGGCTGAACCTGGCCGACGTGGAGTGGTACATGCTCCGGGTGGCCGACGGCGCCGACAACTATGTGGACAGCGGCGAGTACGTCTGGCACCTGGACGGCAAGCTCCTGGACAAGGTCCAGCTCTACCACGTGACCTATGACGCCAACGGCGGCACCGGCACTGTGACCGACGAGGCGGGCTACATGGCCGGCCAGACCTTCACCCCCAAGAGCGGCGACGGCCTGACCCGGGACGGCTATGACTTCCTGGGCTGGTCCACCGACAAGAACGCCTCCGCCCCGGACAGCACCTTCGCCATCCCCTCCCAGGGCGGTGACGTGACCCTCTACGCTGTGTGGAAGGAGTCCAAGCCCACCTCCCAGACCTATGTGCTCCAGTACTACTACAAGGTGAACAACACCTACGTGAGCTTTGCCTCCGAGCTGTATGAGAGCGGCGAGACCGCCGTCATCATCAGCGGTGCGCCCACCATGCCCGGCTACACCCTGGTGGGGTGGAACACCAACCCCGACGGCACCGGCATCACCTACAAGGCCGGCGACAAGCTGGTGATGACCGCCAACGAGAGCCTGTACGCCGTGTGGGAGGAGGAGAAGCCCGTCCCCCAGACCTACGTGCTCCAGTACTACTACAAGGACAACAACACCTACGTGAGCTTTGCCTCCGAGCTGTATGAGAGCGGCGAGACCGCCGTTGTCATCAGCGGGGAGCCCTCCCTGCCCGGCTATACCTTTGCCGGCTGGAATACCAACCCCGACGGCAGCGGCGACGCCTACAAGGCCGGCGACAAGATCGTCATGACCGCCAACATGAGCCTGTACGCCCAGTGGACTCAGAACGGCGGCACCGATCCCCAGCCCGCTACCTATACCGTGAACTACGTCTGTGTGGGCGACGTGCCCCAGGGCTATACCGCCCCCGCCAGCGCGTCCTACACCGCGGGCACCCAGGTGACCGTGGCCGCCGCGCCCACCGCTGAGGGCTACACCTTCTCCGGCTGGAGCTGCGACCTGGTGACCATCTCCGGCGGCAAGTTCACCATGCCCGACTACGACGTGTACCTGGTGGGCACCTGGACCAAGGACGGCGGCACGGATCCCCAGCCCACTACTTACACCGTGACCTTCAAGACTGAGGCGGGCGGCACCATCAACGGGGGCACCGCCGATGTGAGCGGCACTTACACCGAGGGCGCGGCGTTCCCCGCCGTCCCCACCACCGCGGCCAACAGCGGCTACACCTTCGACGGCTGGTATGACGAGAGCGGCAGCAAGGTGACCGAGTGGCCCGCCACCGTCACCGCCAGCGCTGTCTACACCGCCAAGTGGACCGCCGACGGCGGCTCCGTCACGCCTCCTCCCACCCCCGGCTATATGTACTACCATGTCACCGTCAACTACCTGGACCGGGCCGACGGCAGCAAGATTGCCCAGAGCTACACCAGCCCCAGCCACATCGAGGGCAGCGCGTATGACGTGAGCGAGCAGGACGCCATCGCCATCGACGGCTACACCTACGACGGCACCGAGGGCGACAGCCTGACCGGCGTGCTCAACAGCAACAAGACCGTGAATGTGTACTACGTGGCCGACGGCACCGACATCCCCGACGACGACACGCCCACCACTGACCTGCCCGACGTACCCGGCGGCGACGGCGGCCAGACCGACATCCCCGACGACAACACCCCCACCACCGATCTGCCCGGCACCGGCGACACGGGCAATACCGGCACCGGCGACACCGGCACCGGCAGCGAGACCAACATCCCCGACGGCGAGACACCCACCGGCAACCTGCCTCAGACCGGTACCCAGGCGCAGGTCTCCGCGGCCCGCGTGGCCCTGGGCGCCATGGCCCTGTCCGCCGCTCTGGCGGCGGCCGGACTGGCGCTGATCCTGTTCCGCAAGAGCCGGAGAAACGCCTGAGCGGAGAGGCCATAGCTTCCGTAATATAGGATAACGGCGCCAGGCGGCGGTCCATCGGGACCGCCGCCTGGTTTTTCACAGGTAAAGAAAAACCGCCGATCCTGACAGAGCGCCGGGTTTACAGAAAACAGAAGAGGAAAAACGGTATAAAAAACGGTGATGCCGGGAGAGAAAAAAATCAGATGTGACCGAAATGTAACCACGGCCATGTATAATAATCCGTGTAAGTGCAGGAGAGAGGCAGTGCAAAGGAGCGTGCATGCGATGAAGACAAACGGCGGTGAGACATTTTTGGTTCAGATCCGCAATACACAGAACGCGACCTGGCAGGGAACTGTTGCGTGGACAGACGGGCGCAAACAGGAGACCTTTCGCAGTGCGCTGGAACTGATACGACTGATGGACAGCGTCCTCAGTGCCGGAGATAACCAAGAAGAAAGCGGGGAGGAAAACAGAAGAAAATAACGCTCACACCCAGCAGAAGAGGAAAGAAGCGCAGATCCATGCGGGGACAATCCCGCTCCCATTTCCAGCAGGGGATGGGAAGAGCTCTATGGAACCGACAAATGGCAAACCGGCTGAAAAACCGGGACGCAAAGTCAGGAGGCTAAAGCGGAGTCCCCTCCGCCACGCCCGTCCGACCGCCGCACTTCTATTCTCAATGAGAGGAGAATGAAAATGTTGGCAAAGAAAACGAAGAGAATCCTGGCATCCCTGCTCACCGCAGCCATGGTAGTGGGCCTGCTGCCCATGAGCGTACTGGCCGCGGGGGGAGAACTCCTGAGTCCGGAGAGCAAGTACTACGCCACGGACGGCACCCCTACCAGCCAATCCAACGCCAAGGTGGTCCTCAGCAAGAACGCTGAGCGCACCGCCGCCGACGAGTGGCAGGTCACCCTGTCGGCCAAAGTGAACGACATCCAGATCGAACAGCAGCCCCTTGAGGTCACCTTTGTCCTGGACGTATCCGGCTCCATGGCATGGTGCGCCGAGGAGCACACCCACGACAGCAGCTGCATCGGCTGCGGCCTGGAGGAGCACAGACATGGCAGGGACTGCTATAACTGGCGGGGGCAGCTGATCTGCAACAAGGAAGAGCACACCCACAACAGCAGCTGCTACACCTGCGGCAAGGAAGAGCATGTCCATATTTCCACCGGCTGGAACGCCAATGTCTCCGGCGGCGAGCCCTGCAGTCTGGTGAAGAGCGGCAAGGCCCAGTCCCGGCTTGAAATCGCCGTCTCCGCCATCAAGAACATGGTGGCGACCCTGCGGGAGCAGCTGGGCAATAAGCTGAACGCCAAGATTGTGATTTTCTCTTCCAAGGCGGAGCACATCTTTGACTCCGGCTATGCGAATGGCGTCGGTAAGGGAAGATGGGATAGCGCCAAGGTAATTACAGAGTCCCAGCTGGACCAGCTGGTGGCCGAGGGCGGCACCAACCTGTCTGACGGCGTGGCGCTGGGCGTTGACCAGTTCAAGAGCAGCTCCGCCCGCCAGGTGCTGGTGGTCGTGGCCGACGGTGACTCCGACGACGGCTATCCCAACCGGACCGCCACTAACTTCAAGAATGACGGCGGCATCATCTACACCGTGGGCTTCACCTTCTCCAGCAGCAACTTCAACAATCTGGCCACCGACAGCGACCACGCCCTGCTGGCCAACAGCGACACCGAGCTGGGCGAGGCCATGGAGGACATCTCCACCGACATCACCGCCATGATCTGGGACCCCATGGGGGACAACTTCTCCGTGGTGAAGGGCAGCGCCCAGGCGTCGGGCATTACCGACGGCGTCCTGAACGAGTACAGCGACCTGATCACCTGGTATCCCGGCGAAACTCAGCTGGACCGGAACAATGACATCGTCACCCTGACCTACACCGTCAAGCTGAAGGACAGCGCCAAGACCGCCGGCGTACATACCGGTGTGCCCCTCAACGGCGACGCGGAGCTTCAGTACAAGGTCAGCAACAGCGAGAACGGCCCCATCAACGCCGACTTCCCCCTGCCCAAGGCCAGCTATGAGGTGGGCACCATGACCGTGGAGTACCGGGACGTGGAGACCGTCGCGCCCATCAGCGTGCTGCCCGCCGACCGGACCATCACCACCATCACCGACTACGGCGAGCCTGTCTTTGACGTGAACCTGCCCGCCGAGAGCGTCCCCCAGGGCACCAACCAGACCTGGTTCTATGTGAGCAGCGCGCTGGACGGCGACCGGGAGTACAGCGACACGGAGGCCAATATTGCCGCCACCACCGGAGAGCACACCCTGGTGCGGTACTACAAGCTCCAGAACTCCTACACCGTGACCTACCAGTACACCGGCGATGTGCCGCAGGGCGCGCCCACCGCGCCTGACAGCCGGACCTATCCCGAGGGTACCGTGCTTGCCGTGGAGGCCGCCCCCGTCCTTCCCGGCTATGAGTTCTCCGGCTGGACCACCGATGACGCCGCCGTCTCCGATGGCAAGTTCACCGTCAACAGTGACGTGACCTTCACCGGCTCCTGGAAGGCCCTGCCCTACTACACCGTGGTGGCCAATTTCTACACCAACACCGACAACGAGGGTTACAATCAGGACAACACTGAGTCTGTTACCCTCAAGTCCCTGACCTATGGCGACTACCAGGACTATGTGGCCTCTGAAAAGCAGACCTGGGAGGGCAACGGCCAGACCTACACCCTGAACGCCGAGGCCACCGACACCCAGACCGACGGTCTGAGCACCGTCATCACCCTGCGGTACGAGCGCAGCGTGACCAGCTCCGCGGAGTACGAGGTGGTACATGAGTACTACGTCCGCACCGACGGCGTGATTGCCGATACGCCTGAGGACACGCTCACCGACGGCCCCATCGCGGGCAAGCACGACCAGGTCATCGACGCGGACACCATCACCGCCAAGCCTGTCAACGGCGTGTATACCTACACCGAGACGAGCCGCTCCGGCGACATCACGCTGGACAAGAACAGCAAGCAGACCATCACCATCACCTACGTCCGGGACCGCTACACCGTCACCACCTGGATCGACGAAAACGGTACCATCACCCCCGATACCGCCGTCCATGACGCCGGCGAGGACGTGAAGGTGGACTGGAAGGCCAACCTGGGTTATGAGGTGGCCAGCATCAAGGTGGACGGCGAGAGCTCTTCTGCCGACGGCACCATCTCCTTCAACGGCCTGGATGCCGCCCACAGCGTGGAGGTCACCACCAGTCCCATCGACTACCAGCTCCATGTGAAGTACGTGTTTACCGATGACAGCACCCACGAGGACGAGGGCTTTGTGGACTACACCGAGGAGCACATCTACCACATCGGCGATTCCTATGAAGTCACCGCGCCTGCCGGCCCTGCCGGGTATACGTACAGCCCCGAACTCTCCGCCTACACCAGCGGCACCTTCGGCGCCAGGGATGTGACCGTCTATCTGACCTACACCCCCAACGACAAGTCCACCGCCATCGTCCTGTTCCAGGACCGGAACGGCAATGACCTCCAGACCGCCATCAGCGACTCCGGCCTGGTGGGCCAGTCCTACGATGTGAGCGCTGCCGAGGATTACACGGAGATCACCACCTATGGCGGCGTGCGCTATACTTTCGTGGGCGACGACATCGCCACCACCGGCGCAGCCTATTCCGGAACCCTGCCCGAGGGCGGCGTGACCATCATCCGTACCTATGAGCCCCTGCCCACCTACACCGTGACCTATGATCCCGGCAAGTGCGGCACCTTTAAGCATCAGATCACCTCCGGCCTCTACGCCGGCGACCCCACCCCCGCCTTTAACGGAACCCCCACCGGCGCGGACAACTGGGTGTTCGACGGCTGGTCCCCTGAGGTGACCGCCACCGTCACCGGCGACGTGACCTATGTGGCCCAGTGGAAGGAGATGCCCAAGCTCACCGTGGTGTATGAGCTGTACACCTCCCACAACGGCGGAGCGTACGAGCTGACCGACACCGTTACCATCAAGGACGCCGAGTATGTGGCCCTGGGCGTGCAGAGCCACACGGCCCCTGCCGCCTACGGGGACGGCTATGCCCTGGTGGGCGAGGCCACCCAGTCCACCGCCGCGCTGAGCTACAATGAGAGCGCCACCCTCACCTTCCGCTATGAGCGGCAGACCTACGGCTCCGTGGACTACACGGTCAGATACGTCTACCGCACCCTCACCGGCGACGCCGAGAATGTGACTGTGGACGGCTATCTGGATGTGCCCGCCGCCGGCACCCACAGCAGCGTGGTCTACGCCGCCGATGTGGAGGCAAAGCCCAACTACAACGGCAAGCTCTACGTGTTCAACGCCGCTGCCAGCGACAAGTCCATCACCCTGGACGGCAGCGTGGGACAGACCATCACCCTGTATTATGACCGGTATGAGTACGTCGTCACCGTCAACGGCGATGAGGGCGTGGCCTCCACCACCGGCCAGGGCACCTATGAGAAGGGCAGCGACGTCACCGTCAGCTGGACCCTGAACCCCGGCTATGAGCTGGTCTCCGTCACCGTCAACAGCGTGGACCATGCCCTCAGCCAGGTGGAGCTGACCAACCTGAGCGCGGACGCCACCGTCTCCCTGACCACCAAGAAGGTGCTCTACAACGTGACCTACTACGTGGACGGCACGCAGTACGGCGAGGTGGAGAACTACTACTACGGCGACGCCGTCACCATGCGGCCCGCCCCCAGCGCCCCCAGCGGCATGACCTTCAGCGGCTGGGACAAGACCCTCACCACCATGCCCGCCGAGAACGTGGACATCCACGGCACCTTCTCCTACATCGACTACACCGTGGTCTACAAGCCCGGCGACCACGGCACCTTTGACGAGCAGAGCTACTCCGGCCTCCACTACGGCGATGATACCCCCGCCTTCCAGGGCGAGACCACCGGCGAGGATACCTGGGAGTTTGCCGGCTGGCAGCCCGAGGTGGCGGAGACCGTCACCGGCGGCGCCACCTACACCGCCCAGTGGGAGCGCTCCGACTACACCGTGGTGGTCAATCACGTGAGCCAGGCCACCGGCGAGACCATGGAGACCAGCACCAACCAGTACGACGTGGACGCTGAGAGCGCCGCCGCTCCCCTGAGCGCGGACAAGATTCCTCAGGACTTCAAGCTGGTGGGCTGGACGGTCAATGCCGAGGCCGCCGACAGCGTGACCTTCGACCAGGCCGGCAACGCCGCCATCAACAGCGACAGGGTGCAGACCATCACCATCACCTACACCTACGGTCCCAAGGCCGCCGCCTATGTGAACATCAACTACCTGCTCACCGACGGCACCAAGGACGAGAGCGGCGCGTACAACGTGATCGCGCCTCTGGACATGGAGATCAAGGCCTACAAGGAGAACGACGCCTACGACGTGACCGCGGATGTGGCCGCCTTTGACGACGCCCACCAGATGTACACCCGCATCGACGCCGACAGCCTGACCGGCACCATCTCCGGCACCCAGACCGTTATCATCAACGTGTACTACACCGCCGATGAGTACGAGTTCACCGTCAAGTACTTCAACGACTACACCAACCAGGAGATCGAGCCCGCCGAGGGCCTGACCGTCACCGGCAAGGCGCCCTACGGCACCACCCTCACCCAGGAGCTGGTCTCCCAGTATCTGGGCTACACGGAGGGTGAGGACTGGGTCAACGCCATGCGTCCCGCCGACTATGAGGACGGCGTGGTGACCTACATCACCATCAGCGACGACACCGCCAAGAACGTGGTGGAGGTCCACTACGACTACGAAGTGCCCTACAACCCCGGCTACATGTACTATCACGTCACCGTCAACTACCTGGACCGGGCCGACGGCAGCAAGATCGCCCAGAGCTACACCAGCCCCAGCCACATCGAGGGCAGCGCGTATGACGTGAGCGAGCAGAACGCCATCGCCATCGACGGCTACACCTACGACGGCACCGAGGGCGACAGCCTGACCGGTGTGCTCAACAGCAATAAGACCGTGAACGTGTACTACGTGGCCGACAGCACCGACATCCCCGACGACGACACGCCCACCGGCGACCTGCCCGACGTGCCCGGTGGGGACGACGGCGGCCAGACCGACATTCCCGACGACGACACGCCCACCGGCGACCTGCCCGACGTGCCCGGCGGGGACGGCGGCTCCGGCGAGACCAACATCCCCGACGGCGAGACGCCCACCGGCAACCTGCCCCAGACCGGCAGCGTGGCCGGCCAGGTGGAGAACCGCTGGACCCTGGGCGTGCTGGCCCTGATGGCCTCCATGGCCGCGGCCGGCCTGTCCATTGCCATCTCCCGCAAGAAGGAAGAGGAGAAGTAAGCCCTCTCCCCATCCTTATAAATGAACCCCGCAGGCGGGGCCTCCAATCGTGGAGGCCCCGCCTGCGCATATCAGGGGCATGCCTTGAGATGGAGGCCCCGCCTGAAATTTTTTCAAAAGGGCCGGGGGCTGGTTCCTATTTGGCCCGGAATACGCTATAATGATAGGAAACAAACGGCCCGAGCGCAGGCCGGATCAGGAACAGAGGTTGACATGATTTGAAACACATACTCTCCCTGTCCCACCCCCAGGCCATGGACATCCGCCGTCAGGACGGCGGCCGCTCCCACGGCGCAGACCAGGACTGGTACAGCCTGCCCTGGCGGCAGCGGGCGGGCTGCGGTCCCACCACCGCGTCGGTGCAGATGGCCTATCTGGCCGCACAGCGGCCGTCTCTGGCGGCGCTGTGCCCGCTGGAAGGGAGGGAGCAGGGGACCTTTGTGGGCTATATGGACCAGGTGTGGGAGTACGTCACCCCCGGAGACCACGGGCTCAACCGGGTGGAGATGTACACCGGCGGAGTGGCCCGGTTCTGTGCGGCCAGGGGCGTGGAGCTGCTCCCCCGGGCGCTGGAGGTGCCCGCCGGTGAAGGCCGGCCCGGCTTTGACCGCTGTGTGGCCTTTATCCGGGCGGGATTGGCGGCCGACTGCCCCGTGGCCTTCCTCAATCTGGACAACGGGGCGGTGGCGGCCCTGGACAAGTGGCACTGGGTGCTCCTCTCCGCTCTGGAGGAGGGGGACCGGGGGACCCTGGTCACCGTTGTGGACAGCGGGAAGACCTTTCCCATCGACCTGAAGCTGTGGTATGACACCGCCCGGGACCTGGGCGGCTTCGTGTGGCTGGAGGAAGTGCATTGAGAGAATTTCTGCTGCGGTTCTGGCCCTGGATCGGGGGCTGGGCCGGTATCATGAGCCTGCTGGACTTCTGCCTGATGGGCTTTGACAAGCGCCGGGCCCGGCGGGACGGGTGGCGGGTGCGGGAGTGCACCTTTTTTATCGTGGCGCTGCTGGGCGGCGCCCTGGGGGGCGTGATCGGCATGTTCTTCTTCCGCCACAAGACCAGACACTGGTACTTCCGGTACGGTCTGCCCGCCATCCTGATCCTCCAGCTGGTGCTGGTGGCCTGGGGGCTGCTGTCCGGCGGCGCCTCTTGACGGGCCCGGCCCGGCGTGGGATAATATGCCAGGCCAGCCCGGTGAGACGGGCTGTTTTGCTGTGCAGACGCCCGCAAAAGAGGCACGGCCTCTGCGGGCGCAAAATTTGAAGTGCTTGGTTCCGAGGTGCGGGATTATGATCGATCTGTTGGTAAAGACCTTTGTAAAGGACTGCGGCAACGTGCAAGACCCCCAGGTGCGGCAGCGGTACGGCACCCTGTCCGGCGCTGTGGGTATTTTCCTCAACCTGCTGCTGTCGGCGGGCAAGATGATCGCCGGCGTGCTCACCGGCTCCATCGCCATTACGGCGGACGCCTTCAACAACCTGACCGACGCGGGCTCGTCGGTGGTGACCCTGGTGGGCTTCCGCATGGCGGGCAAGCAGGCCGACGACGACCACCCCTTCGGCCACGGGCGCATCGAGTACCTGTCCGGCCTGGCCGTGTCGGTGGTCATCCTGCTGGTGGGCCTGGAGCTGGCCAAGAGCTCGGTGGAGAAGATCATCCACCCGGAGCCGGTGGACTTCTCCTGGCTGTCCGCGGGCATCCTGGCCGCCGCCATCTGCGTCAAGCTGTGGATGAGCTATTTCAACCGCAGCCTGTCCCGCCGTATCGGCTCCGCCGCCATGGCCGCCACCGCCACCGACTCCCTCTCCGACGCGGTGGCCACCTCCGCCGTGCTCCTCAGCAGCCTGATCGGCAAGTTCACCGGCGTGAACATCGACGCCTGGGCGGGCATCCTGGTGGCCGCCTTTATCCTCCGGGCGGGCTGGGGCGCCGCCCAGGACACCCTGAACCCCCTCCTGGGCCAGAGCCCCGACCCGGAGCTGGTGCGGGACATTGAAAAGACCGTTCTGGCCCACCCCCAGGTGTTGGGCATCCACGACATGATCATCCACGACTACGGCCCCGGCCGGTCCATGATGTCCCTCCACGCTGAGGTGCCCGCCGGGTCGGACATCATGGAGGTCCACGACGAGATCGACGCCATCGAGCGGGAGCTGAAGGCCAAATACCATATTGAGGCCAGCATCCACATGGACCCCATCGTCACCGGGGACGCCACCATCAGCAAGGCCCGGCAGATGGTGCTGGACCTGGTGCGCCAGGTGGACCCGGCCATGACCATTCACGACTTCCGCATGACCAGCGGTCCCCGGCACCGGAACCTGATCTTTGACGTGGTGGTGCCCTACAGCGTGAAGCGCACCGACGAGGAGGTCCGGCGCGAGATCGAGAAAAAGATCCGCTCCGCCGACCCCAACAGCTTTGCCGTCATCCAGATCGACCGGGCCTACACCCAGGAGCCCGACTGACCAGGCCAGTCTTTACAAAAAATTCACCCCATGGGGTGAAAAATGTCTATAATGTTATTACAGTAATCATATGGCCGGGGCGGGTCCCGGCCGCGGAAGGATGGTGTACGGAAATGGCGCAGAAGGTACTCATCGTGGAGGACGAGGCCAACATTGCCGAGCTGCTCCACCTGTACCTGGAGAAAGAGGGCTACGAGACCGCTGTGGCGCCGGACGGAGGAAAGGGCGTGGAGCTGTTCCGCTCCTTCCACCCCGACCTGGTGCTGCTGGACATCATGCTGCCCGTGATGGACGGCTGGTCCGTGCTCAAGAAGATCCGGGAGAGCGACAAGACCCCTGTCATCATGCTCACGGCCAAGGGCGAGACCGAGGACAAGGTCCACGGCCTGGAGGGGGGCGCGGACGACTATATCGTCAAGCCCTTTGAGATGAAGGAAGTGCTGGCCCGCATCCACGCCGTGCTCCGCCGCTTCGGCGCGGAGGAGGAGGGGAACGGGGAGAAGAAACTGACCTTTGACAAGCTGGTCATCAATCTGGACTCCTACGAGCTGCTGGTGGACGGCAAGCGGGTGGATACGCCCCCCAAGGAGCTGGAGCTGCTCTACCACCTGGCCGCCTCCCCCAACCGGGTGTTCACCCGCAACCAGCTGCTGGACGAGGTGTGGGGCTTTGACTACTTCGGAGACTCCCGCACCGTGGATGTCCACATCAAGCGCCTGCGGGAGAAGCTGGAGGGCGTCAGCGACCAGTGGAGCCTGAAAACTGTGTGGGGCGTGGGCTACAAGTTTGAGGTCGTGAACAGCTGAGCGTTCCGGCTGACGCCCGACGGGCGCGGCTGACGCCCCGCCCACCCCGCAGAAACCATAGCCTGTACCGGTCCGGAGCCAGACGCGGCCCGGCGGCAGTGCGCCCTCAGAAAGGAGGAGAACGGCACGAAGAGCCTGTATAAGCGCCAGTTTGCCATTATGGCCGGGATGATCCTCATCTCCTTTGCCCTGCTGGGCGCTGCATTCATCACCCTTTCCTACCAGTACACGGTCCGGGAAAAACAGGATACCATGGAGAAAAACGCGGCTTATATCGCGGAATTCACCGGGTCCTATCTCTCGGAATCCCGTTACTCCACCACCATCTACGACTCTGCCTACCGGCAGTACACCTCCAACCTGGCCCAGCTGGCCGATGCCTACGTGATCCTCTGCGAGACCACGCCGGACCGGATCGGCCAGATTGTCTACTCCTCCGACGGCCAGACCGAGGGGGCCTTCATCGGCCAGACCCTGTCCGCCGACATGGTCAGCCAGGCGGTGAAGGACGGGGCCTACGGCTCCATGACCACCCTCAACGGCCTGTTCACGGAGAAGCGGTTTGTGGCCGGGTGCCCCATCTACAAGACCGGCCTGCTGGGCCAGAACGTCCAGACCGGCATGGTCTTTGTGGCGGCGGAGACCGAGAACATCACCGAGATGTGGCGGGCCTTTGCCCAGATCTTTTTCTTCACCGCCATCGTGGTGCTGTGCATCGCCTTCATCACCACCTCGGTCACCTCCCTGCGGCAGACCAAGCCCCTCAAGGAGATGGCGGAGGCGGCCCGCAAGTTCGGCCACGGGGAGTTTGAGACCCGCGTGGAGGTGGGCAACCGGAAGGACGAGGTGGGGGAGCTGGCCGAGGCCTTCAACGCCATGGCCGAGTCCCTGGCCCAGTCGGAGGCCAAGCGCAGCGAGTTCGTGGCCAACGTGTCCCACGAACTCAAGACCCCCATGACCACCATCGCCGGCTTCGCCGACGGCATTCTGGACGGCACCATTCCCCCAGAGAAGGAACAGGAAGCCCTGCGCACCATCTCCTCCGAGACCAGGCGGCTGTCCCGTCTGGTGCGGCGGATGCTGGACCTGAGCCGTCTCCAGTCGGCGGAGAACGTGACCGCCCAGGAGCAGTTCGACATCTCCGAGCTGATGGTCCGGGTGCTGCTGAGCCTGGAGACCAAGATCAACCAGTCCGGCCTGGACGTGGCCACCAACCTGCCCGAGGAGCCGGTCATGGTGTGGGGCGACCCGGACGGCATCACCCAGGTGTGCTACAACCTGCTGGACAACGCCATCAAGTTCTCCCAGGAGAAGGGGGTCATCACCATCTCCATCACCACCAAGGGCGGCAAGGCCCATGTGTCGGTGCGCAACGTGGGGGACACCATTCCGGCCGAGGAGCTGCCCCTGCTCTTTGACCGCTTCCACAAGAGCGACAAGTCCCGCAGCGAGGACCGGGACGGCGTGGGCCTGGGGCTGTATATCGTCAAGACCATTCTCAACAACCACAAGGAAAACATCACCGTCACCAGCGAAAACGGCGTGACGGAGTTCACCTTCACGCTGACGCTGGCGTGAGGGGAGCAGATCGAAACCATCCAGGGAGGTCACCTATGCGCACCGATTACTACACCACCGCCCCTGCCGGCGGCGGTCCGGGATGGACCGGCACACCCCGTTACACGGTCATCCCCTTTGAGGCGCCCCCGCCGGAGGAGAAGAAGCGCCGGGGCAGCCGGAAGGCGCCCTGGATCTTCGCCGTTTTCCTGGTGCTCATCGTGGCGCTGACCGGCCTGACCCTGGCCCTGAGCTGGATGCTGGCCCAGAGCGGCGAGAGCGGAGAGACCACGGTGGAGAGCGGCGGCGGCAACTATACCCTCATCCCCATCCCCACCGCCTCGGACTCCGCCGGGACCACAGATCTGGAGCGGGCCCCGACCGGCACCGGCGTCACCCTGACCGTGGCGGGACTGCCCGATCAGGTCCTGACCTACCAGGAGATCTATGACCGGAACATCGCCGCCATTGTCAGTATCCGGGCCTACCAGACCGGCGGCGGCGCCACCGGCACCGGCGTGGTCATGACGGCGGACGGGTACATCATTACCAATTACCACGTGATCCAGGGCTCCTACCAGGTGGAGGTAGTGCTTCTGGACGACAGCGTCCACCAGGCCCTGCTGGTGGGCGGCGACCAGACCAACGACCTGGCCGTGCTGAAGATCGACGCCCAGGACCTGACCCCGGCGGAGTTCGGCGACTCCGACCAGCTCCAGGTGGGCGACCCGGCCCTGGCCATCGGCAACCCCCTGGGGGAGGAGCTGCGGGGCACCATGACCGACGGCATCATCTCCGCCATCAGCCGGGATGTGAACGTGGACGGCAACACCATGACCCTCATCCAGACCACCGCCGCCCTCAACTCGGGCAACTCAGGCGGCGCTCTGCTCAACGACCGGGGCCAGGTGGTGGGCATCACCAACATGAAGATGACCAGCTACTCCGGCTCGGTGGAGGGCCTGGGCTTTGCCATCCCCACCAGCACCGTCAAGGCCATTGTGGATGAGCTTATCGCCTACGGCCACGTCCGGGGCTATCCCACCCTGGGCATCCTGGGCTCCACCATGGATGCCCAGCGGGCCGCGGCCAACGGCCTGGTGGAGGGGGTGTACGTCCAGAGCGTCACCGCCGGGTCGGACGCGGAGAAGCAGGGCATGCGCTCCGGCGACGTGATCACGGAGTGCAACGGCCAGACCGTCACCTCCGTGGACGACATCAACGCCATCAAGGAGGGCTTTCAGGCCGGGGATGTGCTCACCTTCCGGGTATACCGGAACGGGGAGTATCTGGACCTGGAGGTCAGGCTGATGGAGCGGTACGAGCTGGACCAGTAAAATTCCCATATCGGGAGGAACCATGAACAAAACGGAACTTCTGACCCGGCTTGCCCGGGACGGGGAGGAGCGGCTGCTCCTGGCCCGCACCATGGACAAGCTGGAGCTGGCCGGGCGGCGGAACATCCCCGCCCACACGGCCTTTCTCTCCCCCCAGGAGAGAGCGTCGGTGGAGATGCTCATCAACGCCAGCGGCCACCCGTCCCACCTGTTCTTTGGGGGCTTTGAGGGGGCGGAGCGGACCATCTGCGTCTTTCTCCCTGACTGGCAGGCCCCGGAGGACTGGCTGGCGGGGGAGGACTGCCCCATCTCCGCCCTGCGGTGCACCTTCCCCGAGGACGCGGGGCTGACTCACCGGGACTTCCTGGGCTCCATCCTGGGCCTGGGCCTGGACCGGGAAAAGGTGGGGGACCTGCTGGTGTCCCCCGGCGTGTGCGACGTGCTGCTGCTCAAGGAGATCGAGGACTTCCTCCTGCTCCACCTGGAGAGCGCCGGACGCACCCGGCTCAAGGTGGCCCCGGTGGCCCTGTCGGAGCTGACGCCCCCCAAGGTGGAGGTCAAACTGATCCGGGACACGGTGGCCACCCTGCGGCTGGACGCGGTGGCGGCCTCCGCCTTCTCGCTGCCCCGGTCCAAGGCGGCGGACCTGATCTCCTCCGGCCGGGTGCAGCTCAACCACCGGGAGTGCACCAAGCCGGACCGAACTGTGGCCCAGGGGGATGTGATCTCCTGCCGGGGCATGGGAAAAGCCGCGGTGAAGACCGTGGGCGGCCTGTCGAAAAAGGGCCGTATCATGATAGAATTGGAGCGATATCTCTGATGGAACAGGCAAAGATCGACCGCATCAATGAGCTGGCCAGAAAGGCCAGGACGCCCGAGGGCCTCACCCCGGAGGAGATTACCGAGCGTGCAGCCCTCCGGCAGGAGTACGTGGCCGCCTTTCGGAAGAACCTGACGGCCCAGCTGGAGAACACCTACATTGTGGAGCCCGACGGCACCAAGCACAAGCTGCCCAAGAAGAAATGAAAAAAGGCGTCTGTCCAACGGACAGACGCCTTTTTTGTTCGCTGTATCACACATCCATGATGACAGGCAGGATCATGGGATTGCGCTTGGTCTTTTTGTAAAGGAAGGCGGACAGATCGTTCTTGATCTGGGTCTTGATGGCGGACCAGTCCTTGAGGCGCTGGTCCTGGCACGCCTCGATGGCCTCGGTGGCCACCCGCTTGAGCTCCTCCATCAGGCCCTCGGACTCCTTGACGTACACAAAGCCCCGGGTGATGATGTCCGGGCCGGAGAGCAGGGCGCCGTCCTCGGCGGACATGGTGGCCACCACCACGATCATGCCGTCTTCGGCCAGGTGCTTCCGGTCCCGCAGGACCACGGCGCCCACGTCGCCCACGCCGTAGCCGTCCACGAACACCCGCCCGGCGGGCACGGTGCCGTTGATGCGGGCGCTGGTGCGGGTGAACTCCATCACCTTGCCGATGTCGCTGATGAGGATGTTGTTGGGGTCCATGCCCATCTCACGGGCCAGCTTGGCGTGGGTCTTGAGCATCCGCTGCTCGCCGTGGACGGGGACGAAGAACTTGGGCTTGACCAGGGCGTGGATGATCTTCAGGTCGCCCTGGCAGGCGTGGCCGGAGACATGGAGGGGAGCCTCCCGCTCGTTGACCACCTCGGCGCCCTTGCGGTAGAGCTCGTTGATGACGCTGCCGATGGCGTTCTCGTTGCCCGGGATGGCGGAGGCCGAGATGATGACCCGGTCGCCGGCCTGGATGTCCACCTGCCGGTGGGTGGAGAAGGCCATGCGGGTCAGGGCGGACATGGTCTCGCCCTGGCTGCCGGTGGTGATGATGCACACCTTGTTCTTGGGCAGGCTCTTGAGGTGGTTCACGTCCACCAGCACGCCGGCGGGGATGTTCATATACCCCAGCTCGGTGGAGACCTTGATGGCGTTCTCCATGCTGCGGCCGGTGACGGCCACCTTCCGGCCGTACTTGGCGGCCACCGAGATGATCTGCTGCATCCGGTCCACGTTGGAGGCGAAGGTGGTGACGATGATCCGCTCCTCGCAGCCCCGGAACAGGGCGTCAAAGGAGGCGCCCACGCTCCGCTCGCTCTTGGTGAAGCCGGGGCGCTCCACGTTGGTGGAGTCGGCCAGCAGGGCCAGGACGCCCTCCTTGCCCAGCTGGCCCAGACGGGTCAGGTCGATCATGCCGCCGGACACGGGGGTGGGGTCGATCTTGAAGTCGCCGGTGTGGACGCACACGCCCACCGGGCACTTGATGGCAAAGCCGCAGGCGTCGGCGATGGAGTGGTTCACATGGATGAACTCCACCGAGAACTTGCCCGCCTTCACCGTCTCGCCCGCCTCACAGGTGATGAGCTTGGTCTTGTCCAGCAGGCGGTGTTCCTCCAGCTTCAGCTTCACCAGTCCGGCGGTCATCCGGGTGGCGTAGATGGGGGCCTGCACGTCCCGCAGCAGGTAGGGGATGGAGCCGATGTGGTCCTCGTGGCCGTGGGTCAGGAAGATGCCCCTGATCTTGTCCTTGTTCTTGATGAGATAGGTGAAGTCGGGGATGACCACGTCAATGCCGTACATGTCGTCATCGGGGAAGCCCATGCCCACGTCGATGACGATGATATCCCCGCCGTACTCGTAGACGGTGACGTTCTTGCCGATCTCGTTCAGACCGCCCAGGGAGATGATTTTCAGTTTTTCTGCCATAATAGGTTGATTGCACTCCTTAATTTGTGTTGTATTCCAAGATTGAAAGGGATGTAACAGACACATGAGCGCACCAAAACAAGGCGATTCCGCCCGCTCTTTCCGGCCCTGCCTCGCCGGAAAAAGGGGCGGCCATTCGCCGCCGGTGCTGTATATCCGTGTCTTTGCCTTATCTCAGGTGCGCACAGCGCACATAAAGCCAAATCGCATACGCTCGACCCCGGAGGGGAGCATCCTGTGGTTTAGTATACCACACAGATGGGGAAAAGTATACAGAAACTTTTCGCCCCCATTCGCCGCCGGTGGGTCTCCGCGCTCCTTTTATATATAAAGGTATGTCCGCGTGCGGCGTGCATGGCCGCAGGGGAAGGACAGGGGGAGCGTATCTCCGGCGGCAGGGGAAATTCCAAAAGGGACTTTCTTTTTCGGCCAAAATCAAGTATCCTGTTTTCAGCAGTCCGGGCCTGGCCCGGAGAGAGGAGCAGTGACCATGGAGGAGATCAGGCCGGGCCGTTACCGGCATTTCAAGGGCAGGGAGTACCGGGTGTTTTTCACCGCCCGCCATTCGGAGACGGAGGAGCTGATGGTGGTCTACCAGCCCCTGTACGGCGAGGGGGGCATGTGGGTGCGCCCGGCGGCCATGTGGAGCGAGCATGTGGAGCGGGACGGGTACTCCGGCCCCAGATTCGTGTATATTGGAGGAGAATAAGGGTGAATATCCAGATTTTCGGCAAGTCCAAGTGCTTTGACACCAAGAAGGCGGAGCGGTACTTCAAGGAGCGGCGGATCAAGTTCCAGGCGGTGGACCTGGTGAAGTTCGGCATGAGCCGTGGGGAGCTCCAGAGCGTGAAGAACGCGGTTGGGCTGGAGAACCTGGTGGACTGGGACAACCCGGACGCGGCCATCCTCCGCTACCTGGCTGGGGAGGGGGACAAGCTGGAGAAGCTGCTGGATAACCCCAGACTCATCCGCACCCCCGTGGTGCGCAACGGCCGCCAGGCCACCGTGGGGTACTGCCCCGACGTGTGGAAGGATTGGACGTGAGCGAAAGACAGCACGGCACTTTTTTTGCCCTTGAGGGGGAAATCTTCAATAAATGTGACATATGTGTAAACAAACGATGAACCTTTTTCCGTGTTCATTGACAAAGCGGAAGCCCGGGGGTATGCTTTTTTCGTGCGCGAAGCGAAGTATCCGGCGGGTCCGCCTGCCGGAAGAAAGGAACGGACGCGGATGAAGGAATCCAATGATATTTTAATGAGCTACCTGCGGGTGACGCAGCATATGTCCCAGCATTTTCGCAGCCATTTCGGCCGTTTGAACCTGACCTTTCCTCAGGCCCTGGTGCTGACCGTGCTGGGAGAGGACGGACCCATGCCCATCAGTGCCCTGGCCGAGCGGACCGGCAGCGCCAACTCCACCGTCTCGGGCATCGTGGACCGGCTGGAGAAGCTGGAGCTGGCCCGCCGGGAGCGGTCTGAGACCGACCGCCGGGTGATCTATGTCACCGCCACGGAGAAGTATCAGGACCTGCGGCAGAAGGCCAAAACCGATGTTTCGGGCTATTTTGCCACGGTGCTCAACACCATGGAGCCCCAGGACAGAGAGATGGTCCTCACCGCGCTGGAAAAACTGGACCAGGCCCTGACCCAGTGCGGAGACTCCTGAGACCAAAAGGGGATGCTTTTTTTCCCGGCATGTGATATGATACCTGCACACGGGGTATTATGGAACCGGCAGAACTGAGCTGACCGGGAAAGGACGGACATTTCCATGAGAAGAAGGAATCACTACGGATACGGGGCCTACCGGGGCAAGTCCAAGCTCCGTACCTTTTTGAAGTTCGTGATCGCCGTGCTGGCCGTGGTGCTGGTGCTGCTGGTGGGGGCCTTTTTCTTCCTCCAGCGGTATATGGTGGTCTCCTCCACCGGGGGCATCTACTTTGACCTGCCCTTCCTGAACCGGGAGGAGGAATCCCCGCCGCCCAGCGAGACCGAGGAGACCCCGTCCATCGTGGTGGTCTCTCCCTCGCCCACGCCGGAGCCCACGCCCTCGCCGGAGCCTGAACCGGTGTACACCCGGGCGGTGGCCCTGCCCGACAGCCTGATCGCCGGCGGCGGAGTGCAGAACCTGTACGCGGCGGGAGGACTGGACCTGACGGCCTATACCGGCGGCAGCGACGCCGCCCCCATCCTGACCATGAAGGGCATCGACGGCCTGCTGGGGTACACCTCCGCCCAGACGGTGGCCCAGTCCGTGGGGGCCTCTTCGGCGGATACCGCCCGCAACGGGGACCTGACCGCTCTGTGCTCCGCCATGGACACGGCGGCCTATGTGTCCTGCTTCCGGGACAACACCGCCCCCTACCAGAACAACCAGCTGGCCCTGCGCACCAGCATCGGCAACTGGCGGGGCCCCGGGGAGATCCGCTGGATGACCCCGGAGAACGCCGACGTGCGGGCCTATCTGGCCGGCGTGTGCAGCGAGCTGGCCGGCCTGGGCTTTGACGAGATCATCCTGGACTACGCCGCCTTCCCCACCGAGGGCGACCTGTCCCTGATCCTCACCGGGGACCGGTACAACCCGGACACCTTCAGCCAGACGGTAGACGCCTTCTATCAGCAGGTGCGCCAGGCTATCGGCACCGGGGAGAACGCGCCGCTGTTGTCCATTGTCACCGACAAGACCACCCTGGCGCAGGGGAGCAATCCCCTCAGCGGCCAGACTCTGTCCGGCCTGTGCGCCGCGGCGGACCGGCTCTATGTGAAGCTGGACGGCGGCGACCCGGCGGACTACTACCCCGCCCTGCGGGAGGCGGGCATGGAGAACCCGGAGGAGAACCTGGTGGTCATCCTGGACCAGGCCCCCATCGGAGACCTGCCCTACAGCTGGGCCGTACTGCCCCAATAAGCAGAATATCTTCACAAAGATGTGAAACACACCTGTGTTTCACATCTTTTTTTCGTGGGAAAAAGATGACGGAAAAAGCAAGAAAAATTATTTGGCAGCATAAAAAAGAATTTGATTGTGCTGTTTCTGCCAAAATACAACCGGTTGGAGCAGAGCGTTTCGGGTAAAAATGCTTGCAATCTATTGCGGACTCGTCTATTATTCTATATAAGTGGGAGAATTTAATTTGAAGGTCCCACACTGGAAGGCGGTGAAATCATGTCCCTGGAAGCGATGAAAAAGATCACGGAGGCAGAGCAGGACACCCAGTCCCGTCGGGCAGGCGCGGCCGCTGAGGCCAAAAAGCTGGTATCCGACGCGGAAAAGGCAGGGCGGGCACTGATCGAGCAGGCCAACGCCCAGGCCGAGGCCCAGGCCAAGGAGGCCATGGCCCAGGCGGAGAGCCGCGCAGCCCGCCGTACCGAAGAGATCCTGGCGGAAAAGCGCAGCGCCTGTGATGCGCTCCGGTCTGCCGCCCGTGAGCGGCTGCCGGCGGCGGTGGAACTGATAGTCGGAAGGGTTGTGAGCATCTAATGGCCATCGTCAAGATGAAACGGCTGCGGGTCATCGCCCTGGCCTCCCAGCGGGACGAGCTGCTCCAGCGGCTGCTGCACGCCGGGTGTGTGGAGGTCACCGAGCCCCAGGCGGAGCTCAGCGACCCGGAGTGGATGGCCCTGCTCAAGCGGGATACCTCCGCTCTGAGCGATGTGAAGGCCAGGCAGAACGCCGTCAACGGTGCGCTGGAAGCCCTGCAGAAGTACGCGCCCGAGAAAAAAGGCCTGTTCATCCACCGCCGCACCATCAAGGAACAGGAGTTCATGAGCGACGCGGCCATGAACTCCGCCCTCCACAGCGCGGCGGAGATCAACACCCGGGTGCAGCGCATCTCCCAGCTGTTCACCCAGGATAACCGGCTCACCGGCCAACGGGCCAGTCTGGTGCCCTGGTCCGGCCTGGACCTGAACCTGAACACCGGCGGCACGGAGCACGCCCGGGTCTCCTTCCACACCTGCCCCGCGGCGGTGGACTTGAGGGAGGTCCGCCAGGCGCTGGCCCAGGCGGCCCCCTCGGCGGAGCTGTTCCCCGTCAGCGCCGACCGGGAATTGCAGTATCTGCTTATCATGTGTCACCGGGCCGAGGCGGAGACCGTCACCGAGACCGTCCGCCCCTGGTCCTTCTCCACCGTCACCTTCAAGGATCTCAACGGTACGGCGGAGGAGAACATCGCCCGCATTGACGGCGAGCTGGAGGAACTCCGGGCCCGCCGGGAGAAGACAGCCGGGGAGATCGCCGCCATGGCGGACTGCCGCCGGGATCTCCAGGTGTGCGCCGACCGGCTGACCGCCGAGCTGAGCAAGGAGAGCGCCAAGGAGCGCCTGCTCACCAACGGCACCGTGGTGTTCCTGGAGGGGTGGATCAGCGAGCCGGGCATCCCCAGGGCCGAGTCGGAGATGCTGAAATTCGCCTGCGCCTGGGAGACCTCCGACCCCCTGGAAGAGGAGGAGCCCCCCATCCTGCTCCACAACCCCAAGTGGATGACCCCCATCAACATGGTCACCGAGATGTACTCCCTGCCCGCCTACCGGGGTATCGACCCCAACCCCCTGATCTTCTGGTTTTTCCTGTTCTTCTTCGGTTTTATGTTCGCTGACGTGGCCTACGGCATCATCATCTGGGCCATCAGCTTTGTCATCACCAGGAAGTACAACCCCAAGGGCACGATGGGCTATATGTTCCGTTTGGGCCAGTATATGGGCATCTCCACCTTCATCTGCGGCATCTTTACCGGCGGATTCTTCGGCGACGTGATCCCCAAGGTGGCTGAGCAGATGTTCGGCATCCCGATGGAGGGACTGCCTCAGTGGCTCCAGACCTTCAGCAACGGTATTATCGTCAACCCCATCAACGACCCCATGACCACCCTGATTATGGCTGTGGTCATCGGCGTAATCCAGCTGGTGTTCGGCCAGTGCATCCACATCTATATGTGCTTCCGGGACGGCCATCCCGCCGACGGACTGCTGGATGTGGTGCCCTGGTGGCTCTTCTTCGGGTCCATCGGCCTGGTGGCCGCCGGCCAGCCCTGGTGGTGGATCCTGGTGGGCTGCGTTATCCTCATCGCCACCCAGGGCCACACCAAGCGGGGCTTCTTCGGCAAGCTGTTCGGCGGCGTGGCCAGCCTGTATGACGTGACCAGCTGGCTGTCCGACGTGCTGTCCTACTCCCGTCTGATGGCCCTCATGCTGGCCACCTCTGTCATCGCCAGCGTAATGAACACCCTGGGTACCCTGGGCGGTCTGAGCGTGGGCGGCGTCATTTTGTTCGTGGTGGTGTTCCTTATCGGCCACGTGTTCAACGTGGGCGTCAACATCATCGGCACCTATGTCCACGCGGCCCGACTCCAGTACCTGGAGTTCTTCGGCAAGTTCTACGAGGAGGGCGGCCAGGCCTTCCAGCCCATGACCTACAATACCAAATACGTGGATATCATTGAGGAGGAATAAGTTATGGAACTGCAAAACCTGATCGGTACCGGCATCGCCTTTATCGGCGCGTGCCTGGCGGTTGGTATGTCCTGCGCCGGCTCCGGCCGGGGCGTGGGTATCGCCGGTGAGGCGGCCGCCGGCGTGGTGTCCGAGGACCCCAGCAAGTTCGCCAAGACCCTGATCCTTCAGCTCCTGCCCGGCACCCAGGGCCTGTACGGCCTGGTCATCTGGTTCTGGGCCATCTTCAACATGGGCCTGCTCGGCGGCGTGCCCACCCTGGACATCGGCGCCGGTATCGCCGTGTTCGGCGCCTGCCTGCCCATGGCCATCGGCGGCTATGTGACCGCCGTCGCCCAGGGCCGCTGCGCCGCCGCCGGCATCGGCATCGTAGCCAAGCGCCCCGACCAGGCCTCCAAGGGCATCCTGATGGCCCTGATGGTGGAGTTCTACGCCATCCTCTGCCTGCTGGCCTCCTTCCTGATGATCTTCTTCTTCGCCGCCTGAGGTGAAACGCCATGAATGGAATTGAAAAGATTACCCAGCGCATGGAGGACGACGCCCAGCGGGAGATCAACGAGGTCCTGACCACCGCCCGGACTCAGGCCGACGAGATCACCCGCCGCTGCCGGGAGCAGGCGGACAAGGAGAGCGCCGCCATCGTGGCCCGGGGTGAGAGCGCCGCCGCCGAGCGGGAAAAGCGGCTGGAGAGCATGGCGGAGATGGAATCCCGCAAGCTGGTCCTGGCCGCCAAGCAGGAGGTGCTGGACGAGGCCTTCACCATGGCGCTGGAAAAGCTGTGTACCCTCCCCGACGAGGAGTACATCGAGCTCCTGGCCGCCCTGGCCGTCAAGGCCGCCCGCACCGGCCGGGAGAAGGTCATCTTCTCCCAGAAGGACCGCAACCGGGTGGGCAAGGCCGTGGTCACCAAGGCCAACGACGCCCTGGCCCGCAAGGTGGCCCCCCGTCTCCCCAACGACCTGACCGACACCAAGGCCGGCGCCATCCTGGACAAGGTGGTCACCGGCGCCTCCGCCATCCTGGCGGGCACCGGCATGCTCACCCTGGCCGAGGAGACCCGGCCCATCAAGGGCGGCATCATCCTGTCCGACGGCGACGTGGAGACCAACTGTACCTTTGAGACTCTGGTCCGCCTCCAGCGGGAGAACATCTCCGGCGAGGTGGCCAAGGTCCTCTTCGACTAATTTCCCAGCCCGGGGCGGGAGAGCCGCCCGGAATCACTTCCTCTCGAAAGGAGGAATCACGGCTTGCCAAAGATCAAAGACACCGACTACCTCTTCCTCTCCACCCGCATCAAGTCCATGGAGCGCAACCTCCTCAACGGCGAGCGGCTGGAGCGCATGCTGGAGGCCAGAACGCCGGAGGACGCGGTCAAGGTCCTCACCGAGTGCGGCTGGCCCGACATGCCCAGAGTGGATCTGGATGAGCTGGACCGGGTGCTGACCCAGGAGCGGGACAAGACGCTGAAGGATCTCACCTCCTCCGCCCCTCATCCGGAGATTCTGGAGGTTTTCAAGGTCAAATACGACTACCACAACATCAAGACCCTGCTCAAGGCCGAGGCCATGGGGGTGGACCCGGAGCGGCTTCTGGTGTCCGCCGGCCGGGTGAGCGTGGAGGAGCTGACGGAGAAGCTCCGCTCCGGCGACCTGCGGGGCCTGCCGGGTATCCTCCAGGCCGCCGCCGGGGAGGCCCGGGAGGTGCTGGGCACCACCGGCGACCCCCAGCTGGCCGACTTCGTGCTGGACCGGGCCTGCTACGCCGACATGGCCGACATCGCCAGCAAGTCGGGCAGCGCCTTCCTGGCCGGGTACGTCCGCATCACCGTGGACGCGGCCAACCTGCGCAGCGTGGTGCGTACCCTGCGCATGGGCAAGGGGGCGGAGTTCCTCAAGGGCGTCCTCTTCCGGGGCGGCAACGTGGACACCGGGCGGATCCTCTCCGCCGTGTCCTCCGGCGGCTCCATCGAGGAGATCTACACCACCTCCGCCCTGCGGGATGCGGCCGCCGCCGGCACCGCCGCCATTGCGGGGGGACGGCTCACCCACTTTGAGAAGCTCTGTGACGACGCCGTCACCGCCTACCTGGCGGGGGCCCGGTACGTGGCCTTCGGCGAGGCCCCCCTCATCGGCTACCTGGCCGCCCGGGAGACCGAGCTGACCAACGTGCGGGTCATCCTCTCCGGCCGTCTGGCCGGGCTGGACGCGGATACCATCCGGGAAAGGCTGCGTGAGAGCTATGTCTAACTGGAAAATCGCCGTCCTGGGGGACCGGGAGAGCGTCATGGGCTTCAAGGCCCTGGGGCTGGAGGTCTGCCCCGCCGAGACCGTGGAGGAGGCCAAGACCATCCTCCACCGCCTGGCCAAGGAGAACTGCGCCGTGGTGTACCTCACCGAGCAGTACGCCGCCGAGATGGGCCCGGAGATCGACCGCTACAAGGACGAGCTGACCCCGGCCATCATCCTCATCCCCGGCAAGGCCGGCAGCCTGGGCATCGGCATGGACAACATCAGAATCGCCGTGGAGCGGGCCGTGGGCGCCGACATCTTATAAAAGCCCATCCACCGGCAAACCTGTCACCTTACCAATTCAGACCTGAAGCGCCGGAGCGCGCATATTGGAGCTTCGCGCGCCTGAGCGTTTGTCAGAAAGAAGGTTGAAACATTGAGCGGAAAAATCGTCAAGGTCTCGGGCCCCCTGGTGGTGGCCGCGGGCCTGTCCGACGCCAACATGGCCGACGTGGTCCGGGTGGGCGAGCAGAAGCTCATCGGAGAGATCCTCACCATGAACGGGGATTCGGCCTCCATCCAGGTCTACGAGGAGACCTCCGGCCTGGGCCCCGGCGCTGTGGTGGAGACCACCGGCGCCCCTCTGTCCGTGGAGCTGGGCCCCGGCCTGATTGAGAACATTTACGACGGCATCCAGCGCCCCTTGGAGGAGATCATGAAGATCGCCGGGGCCACCATCCAGCGCGGCATGCAGGTGCCCGCCCTGAGCCGGGAGAAGAAGTGGGACTTCACCCCCACTGTTGAGGCCGGGGCCGCTGTGTCCGCCGGCGACGTCATCGGCACCGTCCAGGAGACCGCCGTGGTGCTCCACAAGATCATGGTCCCCGTGGGCCTGAAGGGCACCATCGAGTCCATCCAGGCCGGGTCCTTCACCGTGCTGGACACCGTGGCCGTCCTCCGGGACGAGAACGGCGACAAGCATGAGCTGACCATGATGCAGAAGTGGCCCGTCCGTGTGGGCCGCCCCTACAAGCACAAATACCCCCCCAAGGCTCCCCTGTGCTCCGGCCAGCGCATCATCGACACCATGTTCCCCATCGCCAAGGGCGGCACCGCCGCCGTTCCCGGCCCCTTCGGCTCGGGCAAGACCGTGGTGCAGCACCAGCTGGCCAAGTGGGCCGACGTGGACATCGTCATCTACATCGGCTGCGGCGAGCGCGGCAACGAGATGACCGACGTGCTGCGGGAGTTCCCCGAGCTGAAGGACCCCCGCACCGGCGAGAGCCTGATGAAGCGCACCGTGCTCATCGCCAACACCTCCGATATGCCCGTGGCCGCCCGTGAGGCGTCCATCTACACCGGCATCACCATCGCCGAGTACTTCCGCGACATGGGCTACGACGTGGCCGTCATCGCCGACTCCACCTCCCGCTGGGCCGAGGCCCTGCGCGAGATGTCCGGCCGTCTGGAGGAGATGCCCGGCGAGGAGGGCTACCCCGCCTACCTGTCCAGCCGCCTGGCCCAGTTCTACGAGCGGGCGGGCAGCGTGTCCTGCATCTGCTCCGACGGGGACCGCCGGGGCAGCCTGACCGCCGTGGGCGCCGTGTCGCCTCCCGGCGGCGACCTGTCCGAGCCCGTCAGCCAGGCCACCATGCGCATCGTCAAGGTGTTCTGGGCCCTGGACGCCAGCCTGGCCTACAAGCGCCATTTCCCCGCCATCAACTGGCTCAACTCCTACTCCCTGTACCTGGACTCCCTGAAGCCCTGGTTTGACGAGCATCTGGGCAAGACCTTCCTCATCGACCGGGACAAGGCCATGAGCCTGCTCCAGGAGGAGGCCAGCCTGAACGAGATCGTCCAGCTGGTGGGCAAGGACTCCCTGTCTCCCGCCGACCAGCTCACCCTGGAGACGGCCAAGATGGTCCGGGAGGACTTCCTCCAGCAGAACGCCTTTGTGGACGTGGACAGCTTCTCCGAGTACGACCGGCAGGAGAAGTTGCTGGCCATGATCCTCCGCTATGACAGCCTCTGCCGGGCCGCCATTCTCCGGGGGGCGGACGTGCAGGCCCTCTTTGAGATCCCGTCCCGGGAGCGCATCGGCCGGGCCAAGAGCGTGGAGAGCAGCACGTATCAGGCCGAGTACGCCGACATCGCCGCCCAGATGGAGCGGGAGATCGAGGCCGTGGCCGAGAGAGGGGAGGCGGAGGCATGATCCGCGAGTATAAAACCATACAGGAGATCAACGGCCCTCTGATGGTGGTGCGCAAGGTGGAGGGCGTCACCTACGACGAGCTGGGCGAGATCCAGCTGCCCAACGGGGACGTCCGCCGCTGCAAGGTGCTGGAGGTCAACGGCGACAACGCCGTGGTCCAGCTCTTTGAGGCCAGCGCCGGCATCAACCTGAAGGAGTCCCGCATCCGCTTCCTGGGCCACCCCCTGGAGCTGGCGGTGTCCGGCGACATGCTGGGCCGGGTGTTCAACGGCATGGGCCGCCCCATTGACGGCGGCCCCGAGATCCTGCCTGAGGAGCGCCGGGACATCAACGGCCTGGCCATGAACCCCGCCGCCCGGGACTACCCCAACGAGTTCATCCAGACCGGTATCTCCACCATCGACGGTCTGAACACCCTGGTCCGCGGCCAGAAGCTGCCCATCTTCTCCGGCTCCGGCCTGCCCCACGCCGCCCTGGCCGCCCAGATCGCCCGCCAGGCCAAGGTGCTGGACGGCGCGTCCAACTTCGCCGTGGTCTTCGCCGCCATCGGCATCACCTTCGAGGAGTCCAACTTCTTCGTGGAGGAGTTCCGCCGCACCGGCGCCATCGACCGCACCGTGCTCTTCACCAACCTGGCCAACGATCCCGCCGTGGAGCGCATCTCCACGCCCCGTATGGCCCTCACCGCCGCCGAGTACCTGGCCTTTGAGAAGGGCATGCACGTGCTGGTCATCCTCACCGATATCACCAACTACGCCGAGGCCCTCCGGGAGGTGTCCGCGGCCAAGAAGGAGGTCCCGGGCCGCCGCGGCTACCCCGGCTACCTGTACACCGACCTGGCCACCATGTACGAGCGGGCCGGCCGCCGTCTGGGCTGCCCCGGCTCCATCACCATGATCCCCATCCTCACCATGCCCGAGGACGACAAGACCCACCCCATCCCCGACCTGACCGGCTATATCACCGAGGGCCAGATCATCCTCTCCCGTGAGCTCTACCGCAAGGGCATCATCCCCCCCGTGGACGTGCTGCCCTCCCTGAGCCGTCTGAAGGACAAGGGCATCGGCGCCGGCAAGACCCGGGAGGACCACGCCGGCACCATGAACCAGCTCTTTGCCGCCTACTCCACCGGCAAGGAGATGAAGGAGCTCATGTCCATCCTGGGCGAGAGCGCCCTCTCTCCCACCGACCTGCTGTACGCCAAGTTCGCCGACGAGTTCGAGAAGCGGTACGTGGCCCAGGGCAACGAGGAGAACCGCTCCATCGAGGAGACCCTGAACCTGGGCTGGGAGCTGCTGAGCATCCTGCCCAGAAGCGAGCTCAAGCGCATCAAGCCCGAGCTCATCGACAAGTACCTCCCCAAGAAGGCGGAGTGACGCCCCACCTCTCCGCCGGAGCAGGCGGAGAGGCAGACCGGCGAATCCGACTTTGAAAGGAGGCGAATCCCTTGCCGGCCATCAATGTAAACCCCACCCGGATGGAGCTCACCCGGCTGAAGACCCGGCTCAAGACCGCCCAGCGGGGCCACAAGCTCCTCAAGGACAAGCGGGACGAGCTGATGAAGCAGTTCCTGGACGTGGTGCGGGAGAACCGCGCCCTGCGGAAAAAGGTGGAGGAGGGGCTCATGCGCTCCCACGGGTCCTTCACCGTTGCCTCCGCCCTCATGTCCGCCGAGATGCTGGAGCAGTCCCTGCTCTACCCCAAGCAGAGCGTGGAGCTGGACATGACCTTCCACAACATCATGTCGGTCAACGTGCCGGAGTACCACTTCAAGACCAAGAGCAGCGACGCCGGGGAGATCTACCCCTATGGCTTCGCCGCCACCTCCGGCGAGCTGGACGACGCGGTGGACGCCCTGGCGGGGGTGTTCCAGGACATGCTCCGCCTGGCCCAGATCGAAAAGACCTCCCAGCTGCTGGCCGAGGAGATCGAAAAGACCCGCCGCCGGGTCAACGCCCTGGAGTATGTGAAGATCCCCCAGATGCAGGAGGCCATCAAGTATATCTCCATGAAGCTGGACGAGAACGAGCGGTCCAACACCATCCGCCTGATGAAGGTGAAGGATATGCTCCTCAAGGAGGCCATCGAGGAGAAGCGTGAGGCCGACGCCCGGGCCGTGGAGGCCTTCGGCGGCCATCCGGAGGGCCCGGAGGAGATCTGAATTTTCCACAGTCCGGACCTGAAATGTGTAAAAATACCCGCTGCCACATGGCCGGGGGTCATAAGAAAGTAATAAGTTTTCGCAGGAACGGCATGGCTTCGGTCATGCCGTTTCCTGTTTCAT